>NZ_JARVSE010000008.1:0-249067 GCF_030209315.1 Pseudarthrobacter sp. efr-133-R2A-89
AACCCTTCGATTAACAGTCGAATGCTCTGCCAATTGAGCTAAGGAGGAATGAAGCGGGTATTAGCCTAGCAAACACCTGCGGCGGAAACGAAATCGGGACGCTGTTCGGCCCGCCCACCCGGCGTGCGTGGCCGGCTACGCCTCGGCGCGCAGGGCCCGGCGTTCCATTTCCAGCATCATCAGTTCACGGTTGAGGCGCTGGTAGGTTTCCGGATCCGCCGCCGGATCGAGCCGCTGCAGCTGCCCCATCTTGTCCGCCTTGACCCGGGTGATCTGCAGCTCGAACAGGCGGGAGAGGATGTCGCGGCAATACTTCAGCACGGCTTCCTCCGTGTGCGCGGGCAGCGGCACCACCGCCAGCTCCGAGACCAGCGGCCGGAGGGGTTCGGGAACCTCGTGCATCACGTGTTCCACCCAGCGCACCGGATCACCGGCCGCCTGCCCTGGACCGGTGGCGCGCATGGCGTCGTGGACGGCCTGGAAGGCGGGCGTGGCGAACCGGGCGTCAGCGAAGCGGTCCCAGACGGCGCCGGCCAGCAGGGACGGCTGCTGGAGTGCCACCTCCAGGGCCTGGCGTTCCATCGACGCCACCGGGTCCCGGGGGTCCGGCCGGTGGAAGGAAGGGACCGCGCCCGACGACGGCCCGGCAGCAACGCCGGGGCCGCCGGGTTGGGCTGCGCCCGGCTGGGCGGGGTTGCCGCCCTGCGGGTGGCCGGAGGCGGCCGGACGTCCGGTGTCCCCCCGTTTCACGGCGGCCGTGACCAGGCGGAGGACTTCGTTGGGGTCCGGCATCCCGAGCCAGCCGGTCAGCGCCTGGCAGTAGCCGGTCCGGGTGGAGGCGTCACGAATGGCGGCCACCACGGGCACTGAGGCTTTCAGGCCCTGCACCCTGCCCTCGACGGTGTCCAGGTTGAACTGCTTCAACGTGGTGCGGATGGCGAATTCAAACAGCGGCCGGCGGGACTGGATGAGGGCGTGCACTGCTTCGTCCCCCCTGCTCAGGCGGAGGTCGCAGGGGTCGGCGCCCGTGGGTTCCACCGCCACGTAGGTCTGGGCCGTGAAGCGCTGGTCTTCCTCGAAGGCCCGCAGGGCCGCTTTCTGCCCCGCGGCGTCCCCGTCGAAAGTGAACACCACTTCTCCTCCGGTGCCGTCGTCGGACAAGAGCCGGCGGGCGATCTTGATGTGCTCGGTGCCGAACGCCGTTCCACAGGTGGCCACCGCCGTCGTAATTCCTGCCAGGTGGCAGGCCATCACGTCCGTGTAGCCCTCCACCACCACCAGCTGGCGGTCCTTGGCGATGCTGCGCTTGGCGAGGTCGATTCCGTAAAGGACCTGGGACTTTTTGTAGAGCGTGGTTTCGGGGGTGTTGAGGTACTTGGGGCCCTGGTCGTCCTCGTAGAGCTTGCGGGCGCCGAAGCCGATGGTGTCGCCGGCGATGTCCTTGATGGGCCAGATGAGGCGGCCTCGGAAGCGGTCGTAGATGCCGCGGTTGCCCTCCGAGAACATGCCGGTGAGCTTCAGCTCGGCGTCGGTGAAGCCGCGGCCCCGGAGGTGCTTCAGCAGCGCATCCCAGCCTTGGGGGGCGTACCCGCAGCCGAAGTGCTCGGCCGCTGCCCGGTCGAAGCCCCGTCCGTGCAGGAAGCTCCGGGCCTCGGCGGCACCAGGCGTGAGCAATTGGGCGCGGAAGAACTCGTCGGCAATTTTGTGGGCATCCAGCAGGCGCTGCCGCCGGCCCACTTCCTCCCGGTTGGGCCCGCTTCCGCCATCCTCGTAGCGCAGCTCGTAGCCGATCCGGGCGGCGAGTTTTTCCACCGCCTCGTGGAAGGAGCTGTGGTCCTGCTTCTGGACGAAGGCGATGACGTCACCGTCCTCGCCACAGCCAAAGCAGTGGTAGCGGCCTACCTGGGGGCGAACGGTGAAGGACGGCGAGCGCTCGTCGTGGAAGGGGCACAGGCCCTTCCAGGTTCCCAGTCCGGCGCCTTTGAGCGTGACGTAGCCGTCAACCACTTCCTTGATGTCCGTGCGCTGGCGTACTTCGTCGATATCTTCACGTTTAATCAGCCCAGCCACACAGCAATCTTAGTGTCACCGTCCCGGCTTACGGCTTTCACGTGCCGGCGCCATGCGTTCCTGGAGGCTCAGGGCCAGCTTGGGGCAGAGGAACACGGCCTCCTGCGCGGCTTCCCGGTCCGCGTCCCGCAGCGGAACGTCCGTCCGTTCGCGGCCCGACTTCCCGCGTGCCACGGGGTACCCCCAGTCATCACGGTCCAGTACGCCGGGAAGCAGTTCCGTGCACAGGCCGCGGCCGTCGCAGCTCGTCCAGTCGATATGCAGGATGGCCGTCATGCCGCCACTCCCCCCACGGCGGCACAGTATCCGGAGAGGTGCGCACGGAAGTCCGCGGCGAACACCTCGAGGGCGCTGCTGACCAGTCCAGTGGTCCCCTCAGGATGCCGGCAGGCGCCGCGGCCGGACACCAGCCGTCCCAGGCGGTCCAGTTCGGAGGCGAGGCGGGGGTTGCGTTCCCCGCCCGCGATCCGGTTGAGGACGGACGCCATGGCCGGCAGGCCGAACATGCAGGGTCCGCATTGCCTGGCCGATTCATTGGCGAGGTAGGTGAGGATCCGGGCGGTTGCCCCGATACCGCAGGCTTGCGGATCAAGCGCATGGATCACGCCTGCTCCGGGCCGCACCGTCCCGGCCACCGGCCCCACCGGCGAGAGCACATGGGCTGCGGGCCTTACCCAGCGGCCGTGGTAGCCGCCTACCAGGACGGCGGAGAACGGTTCCGGGTCCATCCCCGCTTCCTTGAGGACCGCGGACAGTTCCACCCCGCCAGGGACCTCAAGCACCACGTCACGGACCGGGGCGGGCCCGGAGACTGACACGAGCCGGGTTCCCGGATCGGTCGCAGTCCCCGCTTCGCGGAACCACTGGGCCCCGTAGCGGGCGATCAGGGCAACCTGTGCCAGGGTTTCGACGTTGACCACCAGCGTGGGGCGGCCGTTCAGTCCCGATTCGCTCAGGCGCCGGCGTTGGTCAACGGGCACCGCATTTCCGGTCGCAATCATGTTGACCACCGCGCTCGACTCGCCCGAAATGAACGTTTCCGGTGCCTCCACCACCCGGACCCGCTTGGTGCCGGGACGCCCGGCAAGGGCCTGCCTGACGCTGGGAAGGCCCGGGGCCGGGGCGTACACGTACGTGCTGGCGCTGCCCAGGGCAGCCGCCAGGGTGAGCAGGCCGTCGATGACCAAGTGCGGTGCGTGGTTCAGGAGCGTCCGGTCTTTGAAGCTGAGTGGTTCGCCCTCGGCGCCGTTGGCGATCACCACCGGCCGGGCCGCAAACAGGCCCTTCCGGCCGGACTCCGCCGTCGCGGTCGCCTTGCGCCACGTTTCGAACGCTGCCCCGCCCCGGCCGGTCAGCCCCGATGCCGCGAGTGCGTCAAGCAGCCCCGGTGCGGCGGCGTCCGCGTCCAGGGGGCCGAAGGTATCCAGGTGCTGGTCCCAGCCGGCTTCCGGGCCGGCCGCGAGGAGACGCGGTTCCTGCCGTGCCGCATCCGGGGGCGCCGGCTGGGAGGTGTCCCTGGCGTGGCTCACGGGAGGTTTCCTTGCCTGGCAGCTGAGGTTTCAAGAAATGTCGGGGAGAGCCGCCACAGCAGCGCCGCGGCCACGGCGACGGCGGAGGCCGCGGCAAGCAGCAGGAACCAGCCGCTTGAGACGTCGGTGCCGTTTCCGAGGGCGTGCGCCATCGCCACCGGCCAGACGCCATAGGTCAGCCAGTGGACTGCCTTGAAGGTCCGTTGTCCGATCCGGTGCCGCAGCAACCCGGTGACAACCACGGCCAGGACCAGGTCAAAGGCCACCGTTCCCAGACCCTGCCAGAACGGTTGGAAGGAGCCCAGGAAGGGCACCACGATGTCCACCGGGTTCAGCTTGGCGAAGGAGTCCAGCAGCAGGGAGCCCACGTGGAGCCCCAGGAAGACAGTGGCGAGCAAGGCGATGTTCCGGTGCAGGAGGCTGATGGAGAACCGCGGCAGCACCATCAGGGGACGGCCGGACCTGTTGAGGATTCCCAGCAGCACGGACGCGGTGAACAGGGCCAGGGAGATGAAGCCGCTCACCCGGCCGAAAGCCCACATTGCCTCATCCATGGCGGCCACCCCCCGCCGCGCCGAGGCCGGCTGCCTGGCGGGGTGGGTCTGCAGGATTGGACCCGGCGCCGCGGGAGCCTTGGCTGTCGGTGGGCCAGCCGCCGGTGGTGACAATCCGGCCGCGGCGGTCCACGAGCCGGGCCACGATATTTTCGGCTCGGAACCAGTCCACGGCGGCGTGGCCGCGGACAATGGCGGCCGTGCTGTAGGCGTTGGCTTCCAGGCATGTGGGTGCGGCCACTGTCACGGACCGCCAGACGGGCTCGGCCGGGAGCCCGAAGCGCGGGTCAAGGATGTGGTGCACGTCGGTTCCCCGGTGCGTCCAGCGCCGCTTTTGCGTGCTGGACGTGGCCAGGGCATATCCGGGCGCGAGGGAGATGTGCTGGGCGGGGTCGGCGGGCAGGTCCTGGACAAGGATTTGCCACTGGCCGGGTTGGCCATCCTCGTGGGGTCCCTGCCCTGCGCTGGCCAGGTCTCCCCCGAGACCTACGAGGACCCCGCAGCCAAGCCGCTGGTGCACTTCGGCGGCGGCGAGGTCCGCCGCGACCGCCTTGGCAGTGGCACCGAGGTCAAGCCGGAGTTCGGCGGGCAGGGTCAGGGTGGTGGTATCGAGGCCGAGCCTGGTCCATCCGGGTGCCCGCGTCGCGGGCATGTCAGGGGATGCGGCCGACGCCGGCGCAGGAGTTCGCGCCGCTCCGTTCGCCAGTGCCGGCACCGGCACGCTGCGGAGCCCTGTCGTGCCCAGTTGGTCCGGGCCGTGGCCCAGTGCGGCCAGGTCCGCCCCGAGGGTGGGGTCGACGTCGCCGCCGGTCATCGCCGCCGCGTCCAGGGCCCGTTGCAGGAGCAGCCGGAACATCGGGCTGACGGCGACGCCTTGCGCCATCCGCGGTTGGAGGACCAGAAGTTCCGAGTCACTGCGGAAACGGCTGCAGGCGGCGTCAACGGCGGCCACAACGTCGCGGACGATCCGTTCCGCGCCAGCCAGGGCGCCGGCGTCGGTAACGGTGACGGAGGCCTCAAGCTCCCAGACTGTCCAGGTTGATTGCGCCGCCATACCGCGTTCCGCCGCCCCAGTGCCGGCCGGGCCGGACCGGCCCATGCGGGCACCGTGCGTGTCAGGACCGTTCATCTCAGGATCCCGAGGACCTGCCGTGGACCGTTCCGCCGTTGCCGGGTTGGACCGGGGTGGTGCTGCCGTAGCTCTTGGAACGGCGCGTGCCGTCCTGCCGGCTTCCGTAACTGTCGTTGCCGGAACCGGTGGAACCGCCCGATTTTGGCGTGGTGCCTTGGGTGCTGTTGTCCGTGGCGGGAGAGGTCCTGGCGATGACGGAGGGCGTGGCGGCGTACACAGCGGCCGCGCTGACGCCGGCAACTGCGACGCTGCCCACGCCCACCGCCACGGTAATCCCGGTGGCGAGGCGCTTGCCCCTGCTGCGAGTACTCATGACCTGCTCCCGTGCTTTAACGGCCTGCCTTTTCCCCTATCTTGCCCCTCGTTCCTGTGGAAACTCTTTGAGCAGGCTGTTGATCTGTCGGGTGTTGGCAGGATCCGCCGTGGCCCCGCGGGGCTACCAGAGCGAAGGCAGGCTCCCCACCAGGCGTTCGTACATGGCCAGCGCCGAACCGTCTGTCAGGGACGCCACCTGGTCGATGACCACCCGGAGCCGTGCGCCGTCGTCGGCAGCGTCCCGCCAGTCGGCGGCAAACATCGGTTCCAGGTGCCTGTCCCCCGTGGCGCTCAGGGCAGTGACCAGGGCGTGGAGCACTTCGCGCTGGCGCTCGTAGATGGGCTGCCGGTGTTCGGTGGTCATCACGAACGTAGTGGCGAGGCCTTTCATGACCGCGATCTCCATCACCGTCTCATCCGGAACCATGAGCTCGGCGCTGTACCGGGTGAGGTTTTCGGGCCCGTAGACGGCTCGGGTGGTTTCCAGGGCGCTCTGGCAGAACCTGCCGATCAGCTGGCTGGTCATGTTCTTCAAGGCGGCCATCGACTTGCGGCTGCCGTCCGCCTCGCGCACCCACACGTCCGTGGCCTCGAGCCGGGCCAGGGCGGCGTCGATCGCTGCGGGATCGTTGTGCGGCAAGTACCACTGCTTCGCATACCCCACAACGCGGGCACGGTGGTCCGGGTTGTCCAGCCAGCGCAACTGGAAGTGGCCGGCCACGATCGCGTCCTCCACGTCGTGCACCGAGTAGGAAATGTCGTCCGCAAGGTCCATCACCTGGGCTTCCAGGCAGGACCGGCGCTCCGGGGCACCCTCGCGGATCCAGTTGAAGATGGGGAGATCGTCCTCGTAGGCGCCGAACTTGCTGGTCCGCTGGCCGTGGATCACCGGGGCCTCCAGGGCAGACCACGGGTATTTCGACGCGGCGTCGAGGCTTGCGCGGGTGAGGTTCAGCCCGGCCGGATGACCGTCAGCGGTGAGCACCTTGGGTTCGAGCCGGGTGAGCAGGCGGAGCGTCTGGGCGTTGCCCTCGAACCCGCCGATCGCGTGCGCCACCTCGTTCAGCGCCGATTCGCCGTTGTGGCCGAACGGCGGATGGCCGAGGTCGTGGCTCAGGCAGGCCGTGTCCACCACATCGGGGTCGCAGCCCAGGGCCCGGCCCAGTTCGCGGCCCACCTGCGCTACTTCCAGGCTGTGCGTGAGCCGGGTGCGGACGAAGTCGTCCGTGTCCGGGGCAACCACCTGGGTTTTGGCGCCAAGGCGGCGCAGGGCCGAGGAGTGCAGTACCCGGGCGCGGTCCCGCTCGAAATCGGAGCGGTACGTGTTCTTGGGCGGTTCCTCCACCCAGCGGGCGGAATCGTGCAGCTCGTAGCCGGGCAACGCGAGCGCCGCGGTAGGCGTTCCGGGTGCCGGAGTGCCCGCGACCGGGGTGCTCAGGGAAGCTTCAGCCACCGGAAACGTCCAGCTCGGCAGCAGCGATGTCCCGGGACTGGTCATCGTTCAAGGCGCGGGAGTCGAGCCAGTCCTTGGGCAGGGCAGGGCGTTTCGGGGAGCCGGCACGTCCGCGCGGGCCCTCGGCGTCCACCCCGGGGTAGGGCGAGTCCAGGTCCAGCTCCGCGAGCGTATCCCGCAACACTTCCAGGCTGGTGACCAGGGCCAGCCGGGTGCGCAGTTCGCCGCCCACCACGTAGCCCTTGAAGTACCAGGCGATATGCTTCCGGATTTCACGCAGCGCCTTGCCCTCGTCACCGAAGGTCTCCACCATCAGTTCGGCGTGCCGGTAGACACCCTCGGCCACCTGGCGCAGGTTGGGCCGGTGCCGGACGTCGCTGCCTTCGAATGCCGCCTGAAGGTCGCCGAACAGCCATGGGCGCCCCTGGCAGCCGCGGCCCACCACCACGCCGTCCACGCCGGTTTCGCGGACCATCCTGACGGCGTCCTCCGCTGACCAGATATCGCCGTTGCCCAGCACCGGGATGTCCGGCAGGGCCTCGCGGAGGCGGGCGATGGCGGACCAGTCCGCCTTGCCGGAGTAGAACTGGGCGGCCGTGCGGCCGTGCAGCGCGACGGCGGCAACCCCGGAGTCGCGGGCGATGCGGCCGGCATCGAGGTACGTCAGGTGGTCATCGTCAATGCCCTTGCGCATCTTGATGGTCAGCGGGATGTTGCCCTTGGAGGCTTCCTTGACGGCGGTCTGGACGATCGAGGTGAAGAGGTCGATCTTCCAGGGCAGGGCGGACCCGCCGCCGCGCCGGGTCACCTTGGGGACAGGGCAGCCGAAGTTGAGGTCGATGTGGTCCGCCCGGTCTTCCTCCACGAGCATCCGCACGGCGGCACCGACGGTGCCCGGGTCCACGCCGTACAGCTGGACGGAACGGACTTTCTCGTCGTCGTCATGCGAAATGATGCGGAGTGATTCAGGGGTCCGTTCCACCAGGGCGCGGGAGGTGACCATCTCCGCCACGTACATGCCGCCGCCGTATTCACGGCAGAGCCTGCGGAAGGCGGAGTTGGTGATGCCGGCCATGGGGGCCAGGATCACCGGGGTGTCAACGGTGATGGGTCCCAGCTTCAGGGGCGGGAGTTCCAGCTTGGGGGCGGGAGGGGTTGCTGCAACAGTCACCTGTCCATTGTTGCAAAGCCGGGCAAATCGGAGGTTCCCGCAGTGGCACGAGGCCTCTCCGGCGGGGCCCCGCCCCGCGCCGCAGGCAGGTTGCCTCGCGTCACGTCAGGCGCGGTCCGCCCTCCGGCCCCGGCGGGTGGCGGTTTCCCCAGCTGGTTCGACGCCGGCCCGCCGGTTGCGCTCCCCCAGCGCGGCTGCGGCGAGCGCCCCGGTGTCCGTCACGTCTCCGGCGTGGACGTGGCCGTCGTCGTGCGCCCCGACCCCGGCACGGCCCTCAACTGCCCTGATGCCGGTGGCCTTGACCACGAGCACGGCGATCAGGGTGGTGACCGGGATGGCCAGGACCAGGCCGATGGAGCCCACCAGCGTGCGGATGACCTCCTCGGACAGTTCCGAACTGGTGAGGGTGTCCATCAGGGGCCGGTCGTAGAGCATGACGATGATCAGGATGGGCAGCGCAGCCCCCGCATACGCGAAGGCGATGGTGTACACGGTGGAGGCGATGTGGTCGCGGCCGATCCGCATGGCGGAGGTGAACAGTTTCCGGGCGCTGCTGCCCGGTGCCAGTTCGTAGAGCTCCCACACGGCCGAGGACTGGGTGATGGTGACGTCGTTCAGGACCCCGAGTCCCGAAATGATGAGCCCGCACAGGATCACGCCGGAGATGGAGATGTTCGCCGAGGTGTTCACCAGGGTGGCGGCGTCATGGCTGCCGACGCCGGCGAGGTTGGCGGCGTCCGTGGCCCAGGCGGCCAACAACGACGTGATGCCGAGCCCGAAGATGGTGCCCAACAACGCCGTGGACGTCCTCGCCGAGAATCCGTGGGCAAAGTAGAGCACCCCGATCATGATCACGGTGGAGCCCACCAGGGTCAGGAGCAGCGGCGGTTTGCCCTCCACCAGGCCCGGGAGCAGGAAGTTGGCCAGGACGAAATAGGCGCCCACGAGTCCGACCAGCGCGCGGAGCCCGCGCCACCGGGCGACGGCGATGACCACCGCGGCATAGAGCACGGCGAGCAGGACAATGGGCAGCGTACGGACGAAGTCCACGAAGACGTAGGCCGGCGAACCCTGCGACCCGGTGGCCCCCTGGACCTTCGAGAGGTTCAGGTAGCGGATCTGGTCCCCGGGTTTGACCCCGTGCGAAGAAGCCACATCCGGGTTGATGACCACCTTGACCGGGCTCCCGCCCTTGTCCGGCTCCGTGAACGCGAACGTACAGTCCGAGCCCTGGCGGGGAGCCTGCCCGGCGGTATCCTGGCCGGATTGCTGGCCGCTGCCCTGCTGGCCGGTGCCCTGCTGGCTGGTCCCCTGCATGCAGTTCTCGGCCACCACGCTTTGGATGGTTCCCGTATCGAACGTCACGCCCGGAGCCGTGGAATACGGGTTGGCGAGCGTGATTCCTTCCTTGCTGCCGGACGGCCACAGCGCGGCCATCCCGGCCAGGGTCAGCAGCGCCAGCGGGATGAGGACCGCGGCCAGGATGCGGTTCGCCTTGCTGCGGGCAGCCATCGCTTGGGGTGTCGGCTCCGAATGGCTCTCGGAAGTGTGGGAGTGACCGGCGCCCATCAGCAGTACAACCTCATGGCTTGTACTCTACGTGCGGCGCCATAGGGTTTATAAATGGACCATCGGATGGGGAGGAACCAGGCATGGACAACGGTGGGACACATGGAACCGATACCCGCGGGACGGGAAGAAGCGGCGGGGAACAGGGCGGGCACGCTCCTGCGGCTCCCCAGCACCGTCCCGTCCTGAGCGTCCTTGAGGCATCCGGTGCCACCAAGGGAATGGTCTTGGTCCTGCACGGCGGGAGGGCGCACAGCCGCGCACCCGTGGAGGCCCGGCACCTGAGCCCGGCCAGGATGGTCCCGTTCGCCCGGGACCTGCACCGCATGGGCAGGAAACACGGATTGGCGGTCTGGTCCTTGCGCAACAGCGTCCGCGGCTGGAATGGCCCGGACATGACCCCGCTGCAGGACGCACGGTGGGCGCTCCGGCAGATCGAGGAACAGCACCCCGGCGTACCGATCTTCCTGCTGGGCCATTCGATGGGCGGACTGACGGCCGTCTGCGCCGCCGACCACCCGCAGGTTGAAGCCGTGGTCGCCCTTGCGCCGTGGCTAAGCCCGGAGACCCCGACCACCCGGGTTGCCGGGCGGAAGGTGCTGATCGTGCACGGCACCACGGACCACATGACAAGCCCCAGGCAGTCGCTGGCGTTCGCCCGCCGCGCCACCGCGGAAGCGGCAAGCATGCAGTATGTGTCCCTGCAGGGTGTGGGGCACTTCATGCTCCGCAAGATCCGGGTGTGGCAGACGCTGGCCTCCGGGTTTGTCATTAAGTCCTTCGCGGAGAGCACGGGCGCCCCTGTCCGACCGCCCCGGGCTTTTACGCAGCTGCTGCCGGAATCGTCCGTGCACGTTACCCTCTAGGCGCGGTCCCGATGCCTTGGCGTCCTCCGCCCAACGACACCTTCTACCGGGTCATCGTCCGTACCGGGCAGTTCCTGCGCTGGGCCCTCCGGCTGGACATTCAGGCGACCGGCCTGGAAAACCTGCCCGCGAAGGAACCGGCCACCGGCCCTTCCCGCCGGGCGTCCCCCGGAAAAGGAGCGGTCTTCGCGGTCACGCACTTCGGCTACGTGGACTTCGCGGTGGTCGAGCTGCTCCTGTGGGGGCGTACGCGTGCCCAGCTGCGGTTCCTCGTCCATCAAGGGGCCGCGGACCACTGGCTGGCCGGCCCCGCCATCAGCGCCAGCGGCCATGTGGTGGTGGGCTATGCGGACCGTTCAGACGCCTACGATGCCGCGGTGGCCAAGCTGGGGGCCGGCGAGTACCTCGCGGTCTTCCCGGAGGCCGGGGTGAGCCGCAGCTTCACCGTCCGCGAATGCAGGACCGGCGCCGTGCGGATGGCTGCCGAAGCCGGGGTTCCGGTCATTCCCGTTTCGGTCTGGGGTGCCCACCGGGTGATGACCCGCGGCCACGGATTTTCCCTCCGGCGCAGCTGGCGGGCGCCGGTGCGGCTTGAAGTGGGAGCGCCGATCGTCTTTGCGCGTGACGTTGACGTGGAGGAAGCCACGGAGGGGCTGCGCGGCACGCTCCAGGCCGGGATCGACCGGTGCACTGCAGGCTTTCCGCTGCAGCCGGAGCCCGGGGCGTGGTGGATGCCGGCGCACCTAGGCGGCGGCGCACCTTCGGACGCCGAGCGGCAGCGCCTGGACGCCGCGGACGCCGCCGCGGGCCGGCGTCGTGGTTCCCGCCAAACCAAGTAAGCGCCAGGTTTTGCCGTGAAGGTCACGGCAAAACCTGGCGCTGCCTTGGCTGCCCGGGTGGGCAGGCCGGCCCCGGTCAGTCGGAGACCACCAGGGTTTCCGCCGCGGCGAGGCGGGCCTTGCCGGACTCCAGGAGGGGTTCGACGGCGGCGCGCAGCGCGGTCATGGAGTCGTCAAGTTCCAGCATGACCGGGTGCTGGTACGCGATGAGGGCGAGCATGTCGCGCACGGCCTCGGCGGCGTCCGCGGCGGACAGTGCCGGCTCGTGTCCCACGAAAACGTCCGTGGGCGTGTCCGGTCCTGCGGACTCGGTCCCCGGGGCGGCGTCGGGATCGGCGGGGGCCGCGTAGCTGACGGCGAAGGCCCGGATGCGGCCCTTCTTGCTCGGCGCCACGCCGGCCCCGAAAGCCGATTCCGGTTCGGCCCGCAGCACGATGGCGCCGTGTGCGCCGGTGAGCTCGTCCAGGAACAGTTTCTGCACCTGTCCCACGGAGAGGACCCCGGGTGAATCCCAGTCATGGATGGCGGTGTAGTAGCGTCCCACCACGTCGGTGAGCTCCACCGAACCGGTAGCCAGGTCCATGACAACGTCGGAGCCTGCGTTCTCGCCGCCGGCCGCACCGTCGCCGTCCTTGGCCGGGAAGACGGGCAGCCGGAGGGCGCCCGGTTCCACGACCACCAGGCGCGAGCGCTGGATGGGTTCCAGCCCGAACGCTTCGGCGAAGGCGGCCCCGGCAGTACCGGGCTCCACCTTGGCGCGCAGCCTGGTGACACCCGACGGCGCGTTTTCGGCTTCGCGGCGCAGCATGGTCAGCAGGCTGGCGCCGATGCCGGCGCGGCGGTGGTCCCGGGCCACCTCGATGTAGGTCCAGAGGCGTTCCGGGTGCAAGGACGCTTCGTAGACGACGCCGGCGGCAACCGGGATGCCGACGCCTTCAATGACGTCCTCGGCCACGATGCAGCGGCGCCATGGGGTGCCATCCCTGCCGTTGGAGGACAATGCCAGGGCGCCGCGGAACTGGCGGGCCTCGCCGGTGTCCGGGTCACCCCAGATTTCCAGCAGCGCAAGGTCGTCCCCGTCGCGCCATGGGCGGTATTCGATGGCCACGCTCAGGCGCCGATCAGCCGCGCGGCCAGGTAACCCTCCACCTTGTCCAGGGACACGCGTTCCTGGCTCATGGTGTCGCGCTCGCGGATGGTGACGGCCTGGTCCTCGAGGGTATCGAAGTCCACGGTGATGCAGAACGGGGTGCCGATCTCATCCTGGCGGCGGTACCGGCGGCCGATTGCACCGGCGTCGTCAAAGTCGATGTTCCAGTTCTTGCGCAGCTGGGCGCCGAGTGCCTTGGCCTTCGGTGACAGGTCCTCGTTGCGGCTCAACGGAAGCACGGCGGCCTTGACGGGGGCCAGGCGCGGGTCAAGCTTCAGCACCGTGCGCACGTCCACGCCGCCCTTGGCGTTGGGGGCCTCGTCCTCGTTGTAGGCGTCCACCAGGAACGCCATGAAGGAACGGGTCAGGCCGGCCGCGGGCTCGATCACGTACGGGGTGTAGCGCTCGTTGGTGGCCTGGTTGAAGTAGCTCAGGTCCGTGCCGGAGGCCTTCGCGTGGGTGGAGAGGTCAAAGTCGGTCCGGTTGGCGATGCCTTCCAGTTCGCCCCATTCCGAGCCCTGGAAACCGAAGCGGTACTCGATGTCCGTGGTGCCCTTGGAGTAGTGGCTCAGCTTCTCCTTGGGGTGCTCGAAGAAGCGCAGGTTCTCGTCGCGGATGCCCAGGCCGGTGTACCAGGCCATGCGCTCGTTCATCCAGTACTTGTGCCACTCTTCATCCGTGCCGGGCTCGACGAAGAACTCCATTTCCATCTGCTCGAACTCGCGCGTGCGGAAGATGAAGTTGCCCGGCGTGATCTCGTTGCGGAAGGACTTGCCGATCTGGCCGATGCCGAACGGCGGCTTCTTCCGGGACGTGGTGAGGACATTGTTGAAGTTCACGAAGATGCCCTGGGCGGTTTCGGGGCGCAGGTAGTGCAGGCCTTCCTCGCTGGCGACCGGTCCCAGGTAGGTCTTGAGCAGGCCGGAGAACTCCTGCGGCTCGGTCCATTCGCCGCGGGTGCCGCAGTTGGCGCAAGCAATGTCCTTGAGGCCGTTTTCCGCGGGGCGGCCCTTCTTTTCCTCGTACTCTTCCTCGAGGTGGTCGGCGCGGTACCGCTTGTGGCAGGAGAGGCATTCCACCAGGGGGTCGGAAAAGACGTCGACGTGGCCGGAGGCCTCCCACACCTGGCGGGGCAGGATGACGGAGGAGTCAAGTCCCACCACGTCCTCGCGGCCGCGGACCATGGACTGCCACCACTGGCGCTTGATGTTTTCCTTCAGCTCAGCGCCCAAGGGGCCGTAGTCCCAGGCAGAACGCGAACCTCCGTAGATCTCACCGGCCTGGAACACGAAGCCCCTCCGCTTGGAGAGGGAAATGACCTGGTCGAGAACGGATTTTGCTGCCATGGGGTAACTCCAATTTCTACAGGGCCGCTGGGTGCGGTCCGCGGTGTGCAAACCCCGGCTGCGGCGTGCAGGGCACACCGGGCACCGGGTGGGCGGATGAGGGAAAGATGCGTCGAAAGCTGCGTGTACTAGCCTACCGGCCGGCGCCCCCGGAGCGCGCCCCGGGGCCAGGGCAAGGTTGCCAGGATGATGGCGCAGAGGGTGAGCAGGGTCCCCAGGACCGTGGCGGGGGCGACGACGGTGCCGGGCGCGGGCAGCACCAGGTCCAGTGCCAGGGACCCCAGGAGTTGGCCCGCGATCATGCCAAGCCCGGTGACCAGCACGCCGAGGCTGCGGACCAGCAGGGCGCCCAGGCCGATGAACACGCAGCCCATGGGACCGCCCAGGTAGTACCACCAGTCGGCGGGCAACGGATTGCCCGCCCCGGCTACCGCGAGCTTCACGGCGAACGCCGCCCACAGCACGATGGTGCCGGCAACGAAGTTGACCAGGGTGGCGGCGATGGGGGTGCCGTAGTGGACGGTGGCGGTGCCGTTCATGGCCTGCTGGAAGCTCATAAGGAAGCCTGCCGCCACCGGAAGGAGCAGCGGAACGAGCAACGCACCCGGGCCGGCGTCGGTGCCGGCGCCTCCCCCGCTGAACCGCGGCGACACTGCCCAGGCGACGGCGGCGATGGTCAGAACGCAACCGATGATCCGGATTCCCGTGACGGACTTCTTCCCGGCCGGGCCGATCCCCAGCCGGTCCACCAGCAGCCCGCTCACTGTCTGTCCCGTGACGGTGGCGACGGTGAAGAGGGCCACCCCGAGGAGGCCCACGGTAAAGGACTGGGCGAAGACGAACAGCGCGCCGATGGCACCGGCCAGCACGTAGATGCGGGGAAAAGCCCTGGTACGGACGGCCGGGAGGATGGCCGCCAGCCCGGCCCGGCCCCGCGGCAGGACCAGCGAGATCAGGATCATCACCAGCAGGCCGGTGCTGAAACTGACCACGGCTGCGGCTATACCGTCGTTGAGGCGGGCGCCGAGCGCCCCGTTGATGCGGCCTTGGACGGGGATGGCCAGGCCGGCACCCACCGCCAGGGGCAGGCCTGCGAGGACGGGCAGGCGTGGAGGGGAGGTCATTGGATCCACCTTAGTTCAGGCATTATTGCTGTATGAGCAACCCCATTGACGACGTCCCCATCCGCGACAGCATGATCCGGCTGGGCCAGCTGTTGAAGCTTGCCAACCTCGTGGAGGACGGCGTGGAGGCAACGGAGCTCATCAAGAACGGGCTGGTGAAGGTCAACGGCGAAATCGACGACCGCCGCGGCCGCCAGCTGCACCACGGCGACACCGTCACCGTGAACGGGCACACCGTGAAGGTGGTCGCGCCGGAGGCGGGCTGACCGCCAAGGCCGCGGCGCCGTCGTCGTACGCCTATTTGTTGAGCACCTCGTGGGTGAGGAATTCCCCCACGTGGCCGATCTCTTGCTGGTTGATGCCGTGCCACATGCCTGTGTAGAGCACCTTGGTGAGCTTGACGTGCTTGCGCACCCAACCCATGGTGAACTCGATCTTGTCCTGGGTAATCACCGGGTCCTGCTGGTCCCGGCCCCAGAACATGGGGATGGTTCCGTCCAGTTCGGCGTCCTTGAAAGTGGGGTCGCCGGCGGCGTCCACCACGAAGCCGGAGAGTCCGACGACGGCTGCGAAGTCCGTGGGACGCTGCCGGAGGAGGGTGGTGGCCATGGCCATGCCCATGGAGAAGCCCAGCAGCGAGACGGAAGGGTGGGCCTGTTTGATGGTGTCGATCCATTCCAGGACGTAGGCCGACGCCGCCTTGACCCGGTCCAGGGAGTAGTCGATGGACGCCGTCAGCGGGAACCAGGTGAAGCCCGGGCCCATGGCGATCGGCGCCCGGACGGACGCCACCGCGAAGTCCCCCGGAAGCATCCCGGCAAGGCTGAACAGGTCCTGTTCGTTGGCGCCGTAACCGTGGAGCAGCACCAGCAGCGGCTTGCCGGCACGCTGGTCTTCGGGGTGGGACCACAGGACAACGGGAGCGGGAAATACTTCGGCGACAGTCATGGTTTCCATTCTTACAGTTACCCGAAAGTAACAACCTACGTTGGCGTAGCCATTGAAGCGGAAGGCAGGATAGGACAGTGACTGACGCAAGTGCCATCCAGACCCCGTCCGTGCACCCCGGATCCCACCCCTGGAGCCGGTACGTGGCGATGGGCGATTCCTTTACCGAGGGCATCGGCGACCCTGAGCCCGCAAGCCCCGGAGGCCACCGCGGCTGGGCCGACCGGGTAGCCGAAGAACTGGGCCGCACCAAGCCGGACTTCGCCTACGCCAACCTCGCCGTCAGGGGCCGGCTCCTGCAGCAGATCGTGGACCAGCAGCTGGCTCCGGCCTTGGAACTGAAGCCGGACCTGGTCACCTTGTCCGCCGGCGGCAACGACCTCATCCGCCCGGGCGGCGACCCCGACGCACTGGCCGAAAAGCTCGATTCCGTAGTCCAGATCCTGTCCATGGGCGGCGCCACCGTGGTCCTGTTCAACGGACCGGACACCGGTTCCTCGGTCCTGGGCAGGATCCGGAGCAAGGTGGCCATCTACAACGAGAACCTGCGGACTGTCGCGGCCCGGCACGACGCCATCATCGCCGATATGTGGTCGCTCCGGCAGCTGAGCGACCCGCAGATGTGGGACCAGGACAGGCTGCACTTCTCCCCGTTGGGGCACCACACCATCGCGGCCATGGTGCTGGACTCGCTTAACGTTGAACATTCGCTGGAACCGCTCCAGCCCAAGGAGCTGCCGCCCCGGACCTGGCGCGAAGCAAGGACCGGGGACCTGGTGTGGGCGCGCGAATACTTCGTGCCCTGGGTGCTGCGCCGGCTCCGGCACCAGTCCTCCGGTGACGGCATCACGGCGAAACGGCCGACGCCGGGTCCCGTCTTCGGCCCGGGCGTTCCGCTCGGATCCGGCGAGGGTCCGCTGGGAACCTCGGAACCCAGCCGCCGCTAAGACCACCCGGGGTTACGCTGGAAGGACAACCTTTGAGAGGCGCGGCACCGTGAGCAGCTTGTTTTTGTGGATCATCATCCTGTCCTTCGTTGTCCCCACGGCCATGCGGATGTACCGGCGGTCCATGGCACGGCGGGACCGGGACCAAGGCTTGCCGGGCCAGTACCCCGGCCAGTTTCCGGGGCAGTACGGGCCGGGAGGGTTCCCCGGGTCCGGCCAGTATCCGGGCCAGTTTCCCGGGTCCGCGGGGCCGCAGAGCAACCAGCCCCGCGACGGCTACACCCAGCAGGACTACTACTCCGGCGGCTTCCGCCAGCCCCGGCCGGCCGGTGAATCACAGCCACAGCCCTACCAGTACGGGCAGCCGCCCCTGCCGGACAACGGGTACGGCGCTCCGCAGGAACCGCCGTTCCAGCAGTTCCCGGGTCAGCAGCAGGGTATGGGCCAGCAGTTCCCCGGCCAGCAGCAGGGTACCGGCCACACGCCGGCTGGCCCGGCGGTTCCCCCGCCGGGAGCGCCCCAGGGATTCCGTGCCCGGAAGCTCGCAGAACTGGACCAGCAGTACAGCAACGGCGAAATGTCCATGGAGGACTACATGAAACGCCGCGGCGACATCATGAACGGCTGACTGCCTGCGGCCGCCACGCCTCAAGCCCGGAGCAACGCCTCAAGCCCGGAAGAGCCGCCTGACCACTTGCCCGTACGCCAGCGCATCCAGGCCTTCATTGATGTCGGCCAGCGGCCGGGTATCGGTGTGCAGCAGTTCCACCGGAAGCCTGCCTTCCCGCCAGTAGCCGAGGTACGCCGGGATGTCTCGGCGGGGAACCGCGTCACCCATGTAGGAGCCGAGGAGCCGTTTGCCGGCTCCTGCGAACTGCAGTGCGGGAACGGCCAGTTCAGCTGACGGATGGGGCAGTCCCACCGAGACAACCGCGCCACCCCGTGTCACCAGATCAAGGCAAGTTGCTATCACGCCGGCCGAGCCGACTGCTTCGACGGCAACATCCACCCCGTCACCGGCAGCCTCGGCAACAAGACGGGGCGCATCCGCAGGCGTTCCCACCGCCGTGGCACCGGCGTCCAGGGCCAAGGGGTGCTTGCCCGGATTGGGATCGATGGCAATCACTGCGGCGGCCCCGGCGAGGCGGGCCGCCATGACGGCCGACAAACCTACTGCGCCGAGGCCGAAGACTGCCACGGACTGACCCGGACGGACGGACGCCGTGTTGAGCACGGCCCCCATTCCGGTGAGCACGGCGCAACCGAACATCGCCGCGACGGTGTCAGGGACGTCGTCGTCAATCACCACTGCCGATTCCCGCGCCACCACGGCGTAATCCGCGAACGCCGAGACGCCCAAATGGTGGTTGATGCGCTCCCCCGCCGGCGTGCGCAGCAAGGCCGGCCCGTGCAGCAGGTCACCGGCGCCGTTGACCTCCGCTGCGCGGTGGCAAAGCGCGGGCCTCCCGGCCCGGCAGGCACGGCAGTGGCCGCAACTGGGCACGAAAACGAGGACCACGTGGTCTCCCACGGACACATCGGCCACGCCGTCGCCCACGGACACCACCCGCCCCACCGCTTCGTGGCCCAATGCCATCGGAAGCGGCCGGACCCTGGAGCCGTCCACCACGGACAGGTCCGAATGGCACAGGCTCGAATAGGTGATGGCAACCCCAAGCTCACCGGCGCGCGGCTTTGGCTGGTCCAGGTCCTGAACGACCAATGGCTTCGCGTCAGCGTAGGTGGGGTTTCCCGATGCCTGTCCGGCGGCGGGAACGGTCGAATACAGGACGGCGGCTTTCATGACACGATCATGCCGTACTTCTGCTCCGGGCCTGCTGCACTGCGGCGCCGCGGCGTCCACGGCAGCGTGCACCGGAAGCGCCGCCGTGGGTCAGCGGCCCGCTGCCGGGAGACGGCGGGCGCGGTTAGACCAGGAACGACGTCCGGAGCTGGTCCCCCAGCTGTCCGATCTCGGTCAGGAAGCCGTCATGGCCTATCGGTGCCGTGATCATGTGCACGTCAACATCACCGGGCAGGGCCTGGGCCAATTCGCGGGACTGGGACGGGAAGTAGAGCCGGTCCGAGTCCACGGCGGCAACGAAGAACCGGGCGGTGGCGGATGCCAAGGTTTTGGCCAGCGGCCCGCGGCCACGGCAGATGTCGTGGCTCATCAATGCCTCGGTGAGGGCGATGTAGCTGTTGGCGTCGAACCGGCGGACGAGCTTCCTGCCCTGGTGGTCCAGGTAGCTTTCCACCTGGTAGCGTCCGCGGTTTGCCAGCAGTCCGCCGTGCAGCGGCGACTCGGGGGCCTGGGGTTCCCGGCCGAAGCGTCCTTCCAGTTCCGCGGCGGACCGGTACGTGATGTGGGCAATCCGCCGTGCAAGTGCCAGTCCGTCTTCCGGGCACGGGCCGCCGTAGTAGTCGCCGCCGTTGAAGTTCGGATCCTGGCGGATGGCCAGTGTCTGGGCCTGGGCGAAGGCGATCTGTTCAGCCGTGCTGGCAGCGCCGACCGAGATGACGGCGCAGCGCTGCACCCGGTCGGGGTAGGTCACCGCCCATTCCAGGGCGCGGGCACCACCCATGGAGCCGCCAAGGACGGCGTACCAGCTCCCGATGCCCAGCTGGTCCGCCAGCCGGGCCTCAGCCACCGTGCTGTCCCGCAGGGTGACCAAGGGGAAGCGGGAGCCCCAGGGTGCTCCGTTGGGCGCGGCCGACGACGGGCCCGTGGACCCGTAGCAGCCGCCCACAATGTTGACGGACACCACGAAGAACCTGTCCGTATCGACGGGCGCCCCGGGACCGGCCAGCTGTTCCCACCAGCCCTCTTCGTCGGTGTCGCCCCGGGTCACGTGGGTGCTGCCCGTCAGGGCGTGCTCGATCAGGATGGCGTTGCTGCCGTCCGCGTTCAGCGTGCCCCAGGTTTCGTACGCCAGGGTGACATCCGGCAGGTAGCCGCCGCCCTCGAGCTCGAGTCCTCCAATGGAGGCGTAGCGGACAACTCCGTGTTCGGGAATGGTGGTACGGGCGACGGTAACCGTCATGGCAAGACCTCTTCTACGCGCTTGCCTGCCGTCATTTGACCGGCAGGCCAGGTCTTCACCCGGGGCACCCCACCGCGGAAGGAGGGTTGCCGGCCAGCAAGCCGGGGCTGTCACTGGCACTCATGACCTGGTTCGAGTGTACGAAACACCCCCCGGTCCAGGCCAAGAGTGTGACTGGTTGTGACTTCCCGGCGCTGCCGGCCGGCAGCGCTCCAGCGTGCCTGCGGTCAGGCGTCGGCGCCGCCCTTGGCCGCGCGGAAACCGGCCTCCAGGTCGGCCAGGATGTCGTCGATGTGCTCCAGGCCCACCGACAAGCGGACCAGCCCCGGATTGACCCCGGCCACCACCTGCTGCTCGGGCGAGAGCTGGCTGTGCGTGGTCGACGCCGGGTGGATGACAAGCGAGCGGACGTCACCGATGTTGGCCACGTGGGAGTGCAGTTCCAGGGCGTCGACGAAGCGCTTGCCCGCCTCCGCGCCCCCGGCCAGGTTGAAGGCGACGACCGCGCCGGTCCCCTTGGGGCCGTACTTGCGGCCCCGTTCGTACCAGGGGCTGGACGGCAGCCCCGCGTAGGCGACCGATTCGACGTCGTCCCTTCCCTCCAGCCAGCGCGCCACCTCCGTGGCGTTGGAAACGTGCCGTTCCACCCGCAGGCTCAGCGTTTCCAGGCCCTGCGAAATCAGGAAGGCGTTGAAGGGCGAAACCGCCGAGCCGAGGTCCCGCAACAACTGGACACGGGCTTTGAGGATGTAGGAAAGGTTGGCGCCCAGTGCGCCGCCCTCGCCAAGATCCCGGGCGTAGACCAGCCCGTTGTAGGTGGGATCCGGGGTGTTGAAACCGGGGAACCGGCCGGGGTCCTTGCCGAAATCGAACTTGCCAGAGTCGACGATGACGCCGGCAATGGCCGAGCCATGGCCGCCCAGGTATTTGGTGGCGGAGTGGATCACGATGTCCGCACCCCACTCCAGCGGCCGGATCAGGTAGGGCGTGGACAGGGTGTTGTCCACGATCAGGGGAACGCCGGCGTCGTGGGCCACCTGGGAGATGCCTTCGATGTCCAGGACGTCCTGGCGCGGGTTGGAGACCACCTCGCCAAAGAACAGTTTGGTGTTAGGCTGCACCGCATCGCGCCACTGGTCCAGGTTGTCCGGATCTTCCACGAAGGTGACGGCGATGCCGAACTTCTTCAAGGTGTGGGCGAACAGGTTGTAAGTGCCGCCGTACAGGCTGGGGCTTGCCACGATGTGGTCCCCGGCCTCGGCGATATTCAGGACGGCGAAGGTCTCCGCAGCCTGCCCCGAGCTCAGCAGCAAAGCCGCCAGGCCGCCTTCGAGGCTGGCGATCCGCTGCTCCACCGCGTCCTGGGTGGGGTTGCCGATGCGGGTGTAGATCGGCGCCAGTTCGGCCAGGGCAAAACGGTTGGCTGCGCTCTCGGCGCTTGGGAACACGAAGGACGTGGTCTGGTAGATGGGCAGGGCCCGGGCTCCGGTGGCGCTGTCAGGCTCCTGGCCGGCATGGATCTGGCGGGTTTCGAAGGACCATCCGTTGGACATCTCAGTCTCCTATGACATGGGCCCGGCATGCTGGGAGCACCACGGGCCGCGCTTGCTTCCGGCAATTGCCGGACAGCCTGGTCCTCACCCGGGGCACCCCACCGCGGATGGAGGGTTGCCGGCCAGCGAGCCGGGGCTTGGCGCTGGCACTCATGACCTGCGCCCAGTGTAGGAAGATCGCTCCGGCCGGGACAGCATTGTGACGAACATGGTCTTGCCGCGGCGTGCGCGCCGCGCGGCCCGCGAGGGTCGCAGCTGACGGGCGGGGGACGGCCCGAACAGCCACGATTCCAGTAAGGGTATCCTTAGCTGAGAGCCCGATCACAAAGTGCCAAGATGTTGCCATGCGCATGGATCACGTCTCTTACGCCTGTGAACACGATGGCCTCGCGGCCACTACCGAACGTATTTCAACTGCCCTCGGCGTTGAGGCAGTGAAGGGCGGGGTCCACCCCCGGTTCGGCACCCGGAATATGATCATCCCCCTCGCCGGGCACAAATACCTCGAAGTTGTGGAGGTACTGGACCACCCTGCTTCGGACAAGGCACCGTTCGGACAGGCAGTCCGTGCCCGGTCCGCTGCGGGCGGCGGCTGGATGGGCTGGTGTGTCGAAGTTGACGACCTGGCCCCGTTCGAGGAACGCCTGGGCCGAGCTGCCGTGAACGGCAACCGCAAGTTCCCGGACGGCCGCGAGCTCGTGTGGAAGCAGATTGGCATCCTGGGCCTAATTGCGGACCCCCAGGTCCCCTACATGCTCAAATGGGAAGGCGACCCGTCCCTGCACCCCTCCAACGCCTACGAGAGCAACCTCAAAATGAGCTGCCTGACCATTGCCGGCTCCGCGTCGCGGGTGACCGAGTGGCTGGGCGAGCCGGTGGAGAAGCCGCTTGAGGACGTTGCGGTCGAGTGGGTAGCCCCGCACGGCACTCCCGGCATTCTGTCCGTCACTTTTGAAACCGCCAACGGGGCCGTCACGATCTGATTACCCCTCCCGCTCTCCGGCTTGTTTCCGGAGAGGGGCCGTAGGTACCTGCGCCCAAAGAGCTTCGGCCGCCATCGGGTGGTGACAACGGCGTCACCACCCGATGGCGGCCGAATTCATTTAAGCGTCCCCGGGGAGGATCGCTGAATTATTCGGAAGGGCGCTGAACCACAAGCCTCTTCCATAAATGTCGGACCCTGGTTGGATGATTTCTTTATGGGAATCGTTGCGGATCTGGCGGTGGTGATGGAGGGTGTTTCTGCCTCTGTTGCTGCGCTGTGCGGGCTGGTTCTGGAGGATGCTGCGCTTTGTTCCGGCGCCGATGTTGGTGCTGAAGTGGACGTGGTGCAGCGGCGGTATGGGCTGCGCCTGGAGCGGCTGGAGCTGGTGGCCAGATTGGAAGCTCAGCTCGCGGCGGTGAAAGCCCAAGACGTGGCGGATGCCGTTGACATCCAGCATGCTCTGCTGCCGCCGGACGCCCCGGTGGATGAGCGCACCTACGCGGAGATGTCCGCGGTGGAGGAGATCGCCGGGATCCTCACCATCAGCTCGGGGGCGGCCGGGGCGCTGGTGGAGCAGTCCCGGCGGGTCTGTTCACTGCCACCAGTGTTCGAAACCCTGTCCACGGGTGGGGTGTCCTGGCAGCACGCCCGGATCGTCGCCGACGAAACCGAAGGACTCACCCCCGACTCTGCCGCCGGCCTGGTGGCGCATTTCTTCGACCCCGACACCCCCCCGGCCCGGGGCGCCGCGCCCGGCGACCTTGTCCCGTCCCGGTTCCGGGCGAAGGTCCGGGCCTGGCGGGAACGCCACCACCCCGAGTCCTTGGAGAAACGGCATGTGAAGGGGGTGGCGGACCGGCGGATGGACTACGCCCCGGACCGCGACGGGATGGCCTGGCTCTCGCTCTACCTGCCCGGGGACACCGCGTGCGCGATCTGGAACCGCAGCACCGCCACCGCCCGCGGCCTCCAACGCCCCGATGAGCCCCGCACCCTCACCCAGCTCCGCGCCGACGTCGCCGCGTCCCTCCTCCTCGGCGCCGGGCTGCAGCCCACCACCACCACCGCCGCCGCGGCCGCTGACACCGAGCCCGCCGCCGCGGCTGCTGGTGCCGCTAATGACGCAGGTCCGGGATGCGCTGCCACTGACATCGGCAAGATCCCCACACCCCGGGCCGACGTCCTGGTCACGGTCCCGGTGTTCTCACTGCTCGGCCTCACCGAGGAACCCGCGGTGCTGGACGGATTCGGGCCGGTCCCGGCGTCCATGGCACGGAGGCTCGTCGCCGGCGGGGCGGAAACGTTCTACCGGGTCCTGGTCGACCCCCGCGACGGGGCGCCCCTGGAAATCGGCCGCACCCGCTACCGGCTCCCCGAAACCATCAAACAATGGATCCGGCTGCGGGACCGCACATGCACCTTCCCCGGCTGCACCAACCACACCCCCGACAACGACACCGACCACCTCAACCCCTGGCACCACGGCGGCACCACCGATGCCCGGAACCTGGCCCAGCTCTGCCCGAGGCACCATAGGCTCAAACACGCCCGGCCCTGGACCCCCGACCCGGCCACACGGAATGAACCACCCGGCTGGACCTCACCCACCGGCCGCCACTACCAACCCGAACACCACGACCCCCAACCAACCCACTGGCCACCAGGAACCCTGCCACGTGCCGAAGTTCAAGCGTGGCCGGCTCCGGAGACGGAGGATCCGGAAACGGAGGAGCCTGACGGAAACAACCTGCTGGATCCCGACGAGCTTTGCGCGACTGATGCCCTCTGGGACGACTTCTACGCGAAACCCTTCGTGTTGCCACCAGACCCGCAAGCACAGTGGCCCTTGCTGTTGTCGCTGATGTGACAGCACATGTACGGGTTGAGCCGCCGAGGCTAATTCACCACTCCTACCCCAACCCCACGGCCTTGCCAAAGAGACTGAAACCGACGAACGCCACGATGTCCAGCAGCGCGTGGGCGATGACCAGCGGCATGACGCGGCGGGTTCGGGTGTACAGCCAGGCGAAGACCACCCCCATGATCGCGTTGCCGATAAATGGCCCAAAACCCTGGTAGAGGTGATAGCTGCCGCGGAGCAGGGAACTGACAGCGATAGCGAGAGGCGTGCTCCAACCGGACTTGCCGAAGCGGTCCAAGAGGTAGCCCACCACAATGACTTCTTCCAGGACGGCGTGCCTGATTGCGGACAGGATCAGGACAGGCACCGTCCACCAGTAGGCGTCGAGCGCACTGGGAATGATCGCCGTCGTGATTCCCAACGCACGGCCGGCGGCGTACAGCCCCAGCGACGGGATCCCGATCAGGGCCGCCAGCCCCAGGCCCTGCAGCAGGTCCCTTCCGGGCCGCGCAAAGTTGAACCCAAGCTTCCGGAATGCCGAACCTGATGGACCGGCGTCGCCCGGCGCGGCCTGGCGCTGGTCCGTGAGGAAGTAGAGGACCAGCAGCACGGGAACCAGCGCAAAGATGATGTCCAGCAACTGGTAGGTCAGGTCGAAGTACTCCCGCGTACTCTGCGACCGGTTCAGCGTGGAAGTGCCCTCCGCCAGCGGCGCACGGGTCATCTTATCGAGCAGCTGCACCACGGAGTACACAGCCGATTGGCCGAGTGACAGGCCCAGAACGATCCAGACTTCGAGCCGCAGGCGACGGCGGGAGGGAACCAGCATGTTCCCATCTTGCCCTCAGTTTCTGGATCCGGGCTGATGGAGCGGCCGTAGGGAACCATAAGCCGGGGCAACACCAAGGAGCCAGGCAGCACACCAGAGGGCGCACGGGCCACGCTGGCACCAGCTGCCGGGCGTTAGGCAGGCGCGATAATTACTTCCGTACCCCGGGCTTCGAAGGCCGCCTTGTCGTGCGCAGAAATGCCGGAATCAGTGATGAGCCGGGTGAAGTCGTAACCGTCCATGGTGGCGAAGGCCCGGACGCCAACCTTGGACGAATCTGCCAGAACGTACGAGATCCGGGCGCGGCTGGCGAGCAACGCATTGACCGAGGCCTCGCCTTCCCCGGTGTTGGTGGGTCCCACCTCGGGGTCGATACCGTTGACGCCGATGAATGCGATGTCCAGTACCACTTTTTGCATGATGATGTCCGTATAGGGCCCAACCAGCTCGTAGGAGCGGGGGTTGAGGATGCCCCCGGTGACCATGACTTTGATGTTGGGCCGCACCGCGAGCTGGCCGGCGATGTTGATGGCGTTGGTGACCACGGTGAGGGTTGGCTGGTTGGACGGGGCGTTCAGGTCTTCCCGCGTCGCCAGGATCTGCGCCAGGGCTGTGCTGGTGGTTCCCCCGCACAGCCCAATGACTGCTCCAGGCCGGATCAGGGCTGACGCACACTGCGCGATTTGTTCCTTGGCCTCTGCGTGGTCGTCACGGTTGTAGCGTCCGGGCAGGTCATAGGCCAATGCGCCTGTGGTGGCGCCGCCACGGGTCCGGGTTAGCAGCCGCCGCTTGGCGAGGCTGTCCAGGTCGCGGCGGGCAGTGGCCGGAGAAACATTGAGGCTGCTGACGATCTCATCAACTTCCACCTGGCCGGTCTTGGCCAGGAGGTCAAGAATGGCCGTCAACCGGTCAGTGCGCGTCATGCAGGAGGCCTTTCAGTACACCAGCCACCCTATCGGATGACGTTTCCTGATTATAAGCACAGGCAAACAATCAAGAACAATCACAAATTCGGCAACTTTTACCGCGCCCGCACTCCGGCCCGCCACACAGCGTACGTCAGGGGCATGCCCGGGCGGTAAGCGAGGTGGGTGGCGGAGGGTGCGTTGAGCAGGTGAAGGTCGGCCCGGTGGCCGACGACGATCGAACCTACGGCCCGTTCGCCGTCCGCGTCACGCCCCGCCTCCCGGTGCAGCGCCAAGGCACCGCCATACGTCGCAGCACGGACCGCCTCGTGAACGCTCAGGTGCATCTGCAGAACGGCGGTGGTCACGCAGAATGCCATGGAACTGGTGTAGGACGTGCCTGGGTTGCAGTTGGAGGCCAACGCCACCTGCACGCCGGCATCAAGGAGTGCCCGCGCGGGGGCCAGCGGCTGGCGGGTGGACAGGTCGCACGCAGGCAAGCAGGTGGCCACCGTACCCCGCTCCCCGGTGCCGGTGGCGGGGTCCCACGCAGACCACGAGGCCGCCAGGGCTTTGACGTCTTGCCCGGATAGGTAGTTCACATGGTCAACACTGGCGGCACCCACCTCGACGGCTAGTTGCACTCCCGGCCCTTCGCCCAACTGGTTGCCGTGCACGCGCAGGCCGAGTCCGGCGTCGCGGCAGGCCAGGAGCACGCGGCGCGACTGTTCGGCAGTGAAGGCGCCTTCCTCGCAGAATACGTCCGCCCACTGGACATAGGGCCTGGCGGCGGCCAGCATCGGCCCACAGACCAGGTCGGTGTAGGCCTCGGCATCCTGGCCGGCGGGAACCAGATGGGCACCAAGGTAAGTCACCTGGTCTGCCACTGTGGATGCGATCCGGGCGCTCCTGGCCTCATTCTCAATGTCCAGGCCGTACCCGGTCTTCGTCTCCAGGTAGGTGGTCCCCTGCGAGACGGCCTCAGCCACCCGGCCCATGGCCAGGCGCGTGAGGTCAAAATCGGATGTGGCCCGGGTGGCCTTCATGGTGACGGCGATGCCGCCGGCAGCGTAGGCCTCACCGGCCATCCTGGCTTCGAACTCGGCGGTGCGGTCCCCGGCAAACAGCAAATGGCTGTGGGAGTCCACCCATCCCGGCAGCATGGCCCGCCCGCCGGCATCGACGGCGTCGTCCGCGGCAGGTGCATCGGCCGCCGCGCCGATCCACGAGATCCGTTCCCCTTCCACCACCACGGCGGCGTCCCGCAGGACCCGATGTTCAAGGTCCTGCGTCATCAGCTCGGCGATATTGGTGATCAGGGTGCTCATGGGACCATTCTTCAGCGTCGAATGGACCAGCGTGTGGCAGCCAGTGCCTCCACTGTCCGGGATGCCGGACCGGCCCCGCTCGCACCGCCGCCACCGGATTGCCCGGCAAGGATCTGGGTGGCTGCAAACTCCGCCATGGCTGCGGAGGTCTGGAATCCGTAGCCGCCCTGCCCTGCGAGCCAGTAGAACCCCGGCGCTTCGGCGTCGAAGCCCGCCACCGGCACCCCGTCCGCCGCTTCGGTGCGCAGGCCCGTCCAGGCACGCCGGATGTGGGTGATCCCGAGGGCGGTCGTGGAGTTCAACATGGCCACCAAGCGTTCCACGTCGCCTGGCCGCGGACGCGCATCCTCGGGGCCGCTGGGCACCGTTTCGGACGGGGAAATCAGCACATCCGGGCCGTCCGGCCGAAAATAGAAAGAATTGTCCGCGGCGGCCACCATGGGGCTGTGTCCAGGCAGGGAGCGTTCGACGGCGGCAATCGCCGCAGTCCGCCGGTACGGCTGGAGGCCGAGCTTCTCGACGCCGCTGATCACGGCGAGTTCATCGGCCCAGGCACCGGCCGCATTGACCAGGATCCCGGCCTCAAAGCCTTCGCTTCCGGCGCCCACCTGCCACCCTGAGCCCTGCCGCTGGGCCGAGTGGACGCGCGCGCCCGTGATGATGTCCGCCCCGGCGGCGAGCGCCCTCTCGCGGTGATCCGCCAGCAGGACGGGGGCGTTGCATCCGAAGGACCCAGTGTCCAGCCCTGCGGCGGCAAACGTGTCCGGCAAGAGCGCCGGGGAGAGCTCGAGGGCACGGTCCACCGTGATCGGCTGCATGTGTCCGCTCGCCTCGGATGCCACATCCGGCTCCGAGCCGATCAACATGAAACTGCGCGGCGCCAGAACCGGTTCGGGCAGTTCCCTGTCGCGGGCGGCAAGCAGTTCGAGGGTCCGGACGGTGAGTTCCTGCACCACGGGAGGCCCGTAACTGGGGATGAGCTGGCGGGCGGAGCGGGAGGACGTGTGGTACGCCAGTTCGTGCTCCGCCTCCACCAGCGCAACGTTGCAACGCCCCGCCAGCGCGGACGCCAGGGACAGGCCGGCGATGCCGCCGCCTACGATCAGGACATCGTAATGTGCTGCCATTGGTCCATCCTCGCAGAGTTCACGCCAAGCGGGGGTTCACGCCAGGCGGGAGTTCAGGCCACGCGTGGGTCCATGCCGGGCGTGGGTTCAGGCCAGCCGGCGCTGCCGTCTAGGCTGCCGCCTCGGCACGGCTGGCGACGAACGCACTCACGCATGCTTCGACGTCGTCCGCTGTATGCGCGGCGGACAACTGCACCCGGATCCGGGCGGCACCGCGCGGTACCACCGGGAAGCTGAAGGCGGTGACAAAGACACCGTGCTGCAGCATCCGGTCCGCCACCTTGGCTGCCATGACGGCGTCCCCAAACATGACGGGCACGATGGCGTGCTCGCCCGGGAGCAGGTCGAAGCCTTCCTCGGTCATCCTGCGGCGGAACTGCGCGGCGTTCTCGAACAACCGGCGCCGGAGCTCCGCGGAGTTCTCCACAAGGTCAAGGGCTTTGAGCGTCGCGGCCACGATGGCGGGCGCCAGTGAGTTGGAAAACAGGTACGGGCGCGCCTTTTGCCGCAGCATGGCCACAATCTCGCCGCGGCCGGACACGTAGCCGCCGGACGCCCCGCCAAGTGCCTTGCCGAAGGTTCCGGTGTAGATGTCCACCCGGTCCGAAACCCCTGCATGCTCCGGGGTGCCCGCGCCGCTTGCCCCCATGAAGCCCACCGCGTGGGAATCGTCCACCATGACCATGGCACCGTATTTTTCGGCGAGGTCGCAGATGGCCTCGAGCGGGGCGAGGAAACCGTCCATGGAGAACACGCCGTCGGTGACGATCAGCTTCCGCCGCGCGTCCTGGGCCTCCTGGAGGCGGGCCTCGAGCTCGGCCATGTCCTGGTTGGCGTACCGGTAGCGGCGGGCCTTGCACAGGCGGATGCCGTCGATGATGGAGGCGTGGTTGAGGGCGTCTGAAATGACGGCGTCGTCCGGGCCGAGGAGGGACTCGAAAACGCCGCCGTTGGCGTCGAAGCAGCTGGAGAAGAGGATGGTGTCCTCGGTTCCCAGGAAAGCGGAAACCCTGGCCTCGAGGCTGAGGTGCAGGTCCTGGGTTCCGCAGATGAAACGTACGCTGGCCATGCCGAAGCCGCGCTCGTCCATGGCGGTTTTTGCGGCGCTGATGATGTCCGGATGGTCGGCAAGGCCTAGGTAGTTGTTGGCACAGAAGTTCAGCACGTCACTGCCTTGACCGCCGATCCGGCCCGCGGTGATGTGGCTTGACTGCGGTGAACTGATGCTGCGTTCGGTCTTGTAGAGTCCCGCGGTGCGGATCTCCTCCAGCTCGCCGCGGAGCTGGTCCTTGATGGAGGTGTACATGGGGGTTCCTTAGAGTCGGGTCCAGTCGAGGACAACTTTTCCGCCCACGCCGCTGCGGGCAATGTCGAAGCCCTTCTCCCAGTCCGTGGCGGGCAGCGTGTCCGTGACCACGGCGGAGATTCCGGCGTGCAGTACCGGGTTGGAGGAAAGCATGGCGCTCATGGCGTACCAGGTTTCGTACATCTCCCGGCCGTAGATGCCCTTGAGCGTGAGCATGTGGGTGACCACCTTGCCCCAGTCGATGGTGATGTCCTGGCTGGGCAGGCCCAGCATGGCGATCCGGCCGCCGTGGTTCATGTTGTCGATCATCTCAGGCAGGGCGGTGGGGTGGCCGGACATTTCCATTCCGACGTCGAACCCCTCCCGCATGCCCAGCTCCCGCTGGGCATCGCGGACGCGGGTCGTGGAGACATCGATGGCAAGGTCGGCGCCCAGCTGCTTGGCCAGTTCCAGCCGCGGCACCGACACATCCGTGATGGCGATCTTGCGCGCGCCTGCGTGGCGGGCAACAGCGATGGCCATCAGGCCGATGGGACCTGCGCCGGTGATGAGCACGTCTTCGCCCACCAGGGGGAAGCTCAGCGCCGTGTGGACGGCGTTGCCGAACGGGTCGAAGATGGCGCCAAGCTCAGGGGTGACCGAGGGGTCGTGGTGGACCCAAACGTTGGTCTCCGGGATGACCACGTATTCGGCGAAGGCGCCGTCCCGTTGGACTCCCACGCTGACCGTGTGGATGCACATCTGCCGGCGCCCTGCACGGCAGTTGCGGCAGATACCGCAGACCACGTGGCCTTCGCCGGAGACACGGTCTCCCACCTTGACCTCGCGGACGTCCTCGCCCACCTCCACCACTTCTCCATAGAATTCGTGGCCGGCGATGAGCGGAGCCTCGATCATGCCTTGCGCCCAGGCGTCCCAGGACTGGATATGGAGGTCGGTTCCGCAGATCCCGGTGGTCATCACGCGGATCTTGACGTCGGCCGGACCCGCCGTGGGTTCCGGCCGGTCGACGAGTTCGAAACCGGCGTGCGGGCCGGCCTTGTACAGGGCCTTCATTGGCGTCCTTACTTCTTGGCATTCACATCAGCGGGGTTGGTGTCCTCCTCATTGAAGCCCCGCGAAAGCATTAGCACAACAGGAATCTTCTCAATCGACGATTTAGATTTTCCTAATGGATACACTGGCGGAGTGGAAATACATCAGCTGGAAATCCTCCGCGAACTCGGGGCGCTGGGCAGCGTGAAGGCGGTGGCCGACACCCTTATGGTCACCCCGTCGGCGGTCTCCCAACAACTGGCGCACCTGCAACGGACGGTTGACGTGCCGTTGACGCGCAAGGAGGGCCGGAACCTTGTACTGACCGAAGCCGGCCAGGTCCTCGCCGACGCCGGCGCCGCTGTCCTCAGCGCCATGGCCGATGCCCGTGGGGCTCTTGGCACTTACCACGGTTCGCCCGCCGGCCGGGTCACCGTCAGTGGGTTCCACAGCGCCGGGCAGGCCCTGTTTGGCCCGCTGGCACGGATGCTGGACCAGCCGGGACATCCGCGGATCGAACTCTCCGACGAGGACGTCGCCCAGCAGGACTTTCCGGCCCTCACCGCCCGGTACGACCTCGTGCTGGCGCACCGCATGGACCACAGCCCCCGCTGGCCCACCGAGCGAGTTGCCGTGATCCCGCTGGCCCACGAGCCGCTGGACGTGGCCCTCCCTGCCGGGCACCCGCTGGCCAGGCAGGACACCGTCACGGTGCACGACGTCGGCGCCGAAGCCTGGGTGACCAGCCACCCCGGCTACTCCCCCGCCGACGTGCTCTCCGCCGTCGCGGCCGTCTCCAGCCGGGAACCGAACATCGTCCACCGCATCAACGACTACTCCACGGTGGCTGCCCTGGTGGCCGCAGGCGGGGTGGTGGGGCTACTGCCCAGGTACACCGCCGGGCCGGTCCTGAATCCAGACATTGTCCTGCGCCCGCTCGAAGGCATCAGCACCCGGCGCCGGATCGACCTGCTCGCCAGGCCGGAAAACCTCAAGCGGCGTGCAGTAGTGCTGGTCTGTGAGGCCCTCGAGGACATCATGGCAGGACTGGTGCAGCAGGGGTAAGCGGGGCTGGCTGGTGCAGCAGGGGTAGGCGGGGCTGGCTGGTGCAGCAGGGGCAGGCAGCGGCCATCGACCCGAGGCAGGCGTGGCCGGACCGGCGCAGTTACGCCCCTTCACCATCCTGCTGGTTGCCCGCACCCATCTTCTTGCCCATGCCATGCCCGCGTCCCGACCCCAAGCCCGGGCCGTCACCGGCACCGTCGACGATCCGCTTGGCGGTGGCTTTGTCACCGTCCTTCACGCCGGCCACGCGCACGGTGTCGCCGGTGGCGATGTCCGCCGTCGTTCCGGCGGCCGGCTTGCGGCTCGCACCATTGTCTGCCGCCGGAAGCTTGGTGATCTTGGTGTCCGCGTTGACGGCGTAGGACTGGATGAAGCCGTCCTCGCTCTTGACGGTGATGGCGGAGTCGCTGACGGATTCCACGGTTCCGCGCTGTTCGAGGACCGTTTGGAAGGTCCCGTCGGGCTGCTTGACCACGGCCTCACCGTGGAGCGGTTGGGCATGCCCAGGCTTCTGCTGCCCGGGCGCCTTCTGCTGGCCCGGCGCTTTTTGCTGCCCGGGCGCCTTCTGCTGGCCCGGTGCAGTCTGGGAGGGGTTCGGCGCGGCCTGGGAGGGGGACGGCGTTGGCGTCCCGGTGGCCGACCACGCCAGGGCAGCACCGGTTCCGGAAAGGGCCAAGGCCACCGCCCCGGCCAGCATTGCCTTGCGCATCCTCAATGGGTCCCGGACCATGGTTGTTCCCTCCGCAGCACTGCCAGGGCATCACCGCCCTGTGCCCTCCTGTGCCCTGTGGGCTCCAGTCTAAGTCCGCCGCGCCCGTGCGGCCACGGGTACTTTGCGGCCGGTGGCACCTGAGTACTTAAAGCCCAACCGGGCCACAGTCAATATCGTTATGGATGCTTCAAACGACATCTGCTGCGACCCGGTTGGGTATGGGAGTGCTAAGCGGTGACGCCCAGCTTTTCCAGGATCAACTCCTTGACGCGTCCTGCGTCGGCCTGCCCGCGGGTGGCCTTCATGACCCCGCCCACGATCGCTCCCACGGCCTGCACCTTGCCGGCGCGGATCTTGTCCGCGACGCCGGGCTGCGCGGCCAGTGCGGCGTCGATGGCTTCCAGGAGGGGTCCGTCGTCGGACACAACGGCGAGGCCGCGCGCTTCGACGATCTCTTCCGGGGTGCCTTCGCCGTCGAGCACGCCGTCCAGTACCTGGGAGGCCATCTTGTTGTTGATCTTGCCGGCCTCCACCATGCGGCTGAGCTCCACCACCGTGGCAGCCTCGACGCCCAGCTGGCCGGGGTCGACATCGGCAGCCTTGGCGCGGCCGACGATCTCACCCATCCACCATTTGCGGGCCACGGAGGCGGACGCCCCGGCGGCGATGGTTTCCTCGATTTCGTCCAGGACACCGGCGTTCACCACGTCGCGGAATTCCAGGTCGGAGTAGCCCCAGTCGGCCTTGAGCCGCTTCCGGCGCTCGGCGGGCGGCTCGGGCAGCGTGGCACGCAGTTCCTCCACCCATTCGCGTGAAGCGACCACCGGCACCAGGTCAGGTTCCGGGAAGTAGCGGTAATCGTCGGCGTCGGACTTGGGCCGGCCCGAGGTGGTGGTGCGGGTGTCCTCGTGCCAGTGGCGGGTTTCCTGCACCACCGGGTTTCCGGAGTCCAGGACGGCGGCGTGGCGCTGGATCTCGTAGCGCACGGCGTGTTCGACGGCGCGCAGCGAGTTCACGTTCTTCGTTTCGGAGCGGATGCCGAAGCGTTCGCGGCCGTGCGGGCGCAGCGAGACGTTGGCGTCGCAGCGGACGTTGCCTCGTTCCATCTTTGCGTCGGAAACGCCGAGGTTCTTGACGATTTCGCGGATGGCGGCCACGTACGCCTTGGCGAGCTCCGGTGCGCGGGAGCCCGCACCCTCGATGGGCTTGGTGACAATTTCCACCAGCGGCACGCCTGCACGGTTATAGTCCACCAGGGAGAAGTCGGCACCCTGGATGCGGCCGGTGGCGCCGCCCATGTGCGTCAGCTTTCCGGCGTCCTCTTCCATGTGCGCGCGCTCGATTTCCACCCGGAACACGGTGCCGTCTTCGAGTTCAATATCCAGGTAGCCGTCGTACGCGATGGGCTCGTCGTACTGCGAGGTCTGGAAGTTCTTGGGGGTATCCGGGTAGAAGTAGTTCTTCCGGGCAAACCGGCAGGATTCGGCGATCTTGCAGTTCAGCGCCAAGCCGATCTTGATGGAGGACTCCACCGCCGTCTTGTTGACCACCGGCAGGACACCGGGCATCCCCAGGTCCACCTCGTTGACGTTGGTGTTCGGCTCGTCGCCGAAGACGTTGGGCGCGGAGGAGAACATCTTGGTCTTGGTGTTCAGTTCGACGTGGACCTCGAAGCCGAGGACGGGGTCGTACTTCTCCATGGCCTCTTCGAAGCTCAGGATTTCGTCGGTGCTCATTATTTTGCCTCCTGGGTTTCGAGGGATTCAGCGCCCAGCGCGGGAGCCTGAGCCAGCAGCGGGCCGCCCCACTTTGCTTCCAGCAAGGACTCCAGGACAGCACCCACCCGGTAGAGGCGGGCATCCTCGCGGGCGGGGGCCAGCAGCTGGATGCCCACGGGCAGGCCGTCCTCGTCCGCCAGTCCGCCGGGCAGGGACAGCCCGGGGACGCCGGCGAGGTTCGCCGGGATGGTGGCGACGTCGTTGAGGTACATGGCCAGGGGGTCGTCCAGTTTTTCGCCGAGCGGGAAGGCCGTGGTGGGGGCGGTGGGCGAGATCAGGACGTCGGCCTGCTCAAAGGCGGCCTCGAAGTCCCGCTGGACCAGCGTGCGCACCTTCTGGGCGGACCCGTAGTAGGCGTCGTAGTAGCCGGCGGAAAGGGCGTAGGTGCCCAGGATGATGCGGCGCTTAACCTCGTCGCCGAAGCCGGCGGCGCGGGTGGCGCCCATGACGCGTTCAATGGTCATGGGACCGTCTTCCGGGAGGACCCGCAGGCCGTACCGGACGCCGTCGAACTTGGCCAGGTTGGAGGAGGCCTCGGACGGCATGATCAGGTAGTAGGCGCCCAGGGCGTACTGGAAGTTGGGGCAGGAGACCTCCACGATCTCGGCGCCGGCTTCCTTGAGCAGCTCCAGTGCATCGTTGAAGCGGTTTTCGACGCCGGCCTGGTAGCCCTCGCCGTGCAGTTCCTTGATGATGCCGATCCGCAGGCCCTCGACGTTGCCGGTCTTCGCTGCGGCAACGAGGTCAGCCAGCGGTTCCGGCAGGGAGGTGGAGTCGCGTGGGTCATGGCCGCCGATGACCTGGTGCAGCAGGGCGGAGTCCAGGACGGTGCGGGTCACGGGGCCGATCTGGTCCAGGGAGGACGCCATGGCGATGGCGCCGTAGCGGGAGACACTGCCGTAAGTGGGCTTCACGCCCACGGTGCCGGTGACGGCGCCGGGCTGGCGGATGGATCCGCCGGTGTCCGTGCCGAGCGCCAGCGGGGCCTCGAAGGCAGCCACGGCCGCAGCCGAACCGCCGCCGGAGCCGCCCGGGATCCGGTCCAGGTCCCAGGGGTTGCGGGTGGGTCCGTAGGCGGAGTGCTCGGTGGAGGAGCCCATGGCGAACTCGTCCAGGTTGGTCTTGCCAAGGATCGGCATCTTGGCCGCGCGCAGGCGCTCGACGACGGTGGCGTCGTACGGGCTGTGCCAGCCTTCGAGGATCTTGGAACCGGCAGTGGTGGGCTGGCCGATGGTGACGATGAGGTCCTTGACGGCGATGGGCACGCCGGCGAGGACGTGCAGGGCTTCGGCCTCCGCACCGCCGGCTGCGCGGATGGCGTCCACCTCCGCGGCGACAGCAAGGGCTTCCTCGGCGTTGACGTGGAGGAAGGCGTTGACCTGCCCGTCGACGGCGGCGATGCGGTCAAGGTACGCCTGGGTGGCCTGGACGGCGGTGACCTCGCCGGCAGCCAGCTTCTCAGCGAGCTGCGCGGCGGAAAGGCGGATCAGGGTTTCGGCGCTGACGCCGGTGGAGTTCTGTTCAGTCATGGTTATGCCTCATCCAGGATGGCCGGGACCTTGAAACGGTTGTCATCGGAATCCGGGGCGCCGGAGAGTGCCTGTTCAGCCGTGAACGTGTGTCCCACGACGTCGTCGCGGAAGACGTTGGTCAGCGGGATGGGGTGGGAGGTCGCCGGGACGTCATCCCCTGCGGCCTCGCTGACGGACTTGACCGAATCGACGATGACGGCAAGTTCGCCGGCCATCCTGTCCAGCTCTTCGGCACTCATCTCGATGTGAGCGAGCCGCGCGAGATGCGCGACGTCGTCACGGTTGATCGCAGCCATGGATCTCCCCTGCAAAGTTCGAATTGTTTTCCGATCCAGTCTAGTGGGGAAACGCCGATGCCCGTCTGACATCCCCCAGCGGGCGTCAGACGGGCACCTTCGTGCCAGGCCCTGCCTCGGGGACAGGAGCACAGGCAGCTACAGACTAACCGATTCCGATGGCTCCGGTCAGCATCCCGACGCCAAGCATGACAAGGGAGATGACGGCGGTACGCCACAGGACTTTCTTGTGGTGGTCGCCCAGGTCCACCTTGGCCAGCGAGACCAGCAGCAGGATGGCCGGAACCAGGGGGCTCTGCAGGTGGAACGGCTGGCCGGTGATGGAGGCCCGGGCCATGTCCGCGGCGCCGACACCATAGTGCGCGGCCGTCTCGCTGAGGACGGGAAGGACGCCGAAGTAGAAGGCGTCGTTGCTCATGAAGAACGTCATGGGGATGCTCAGCACACCGGTGATGACGGCCATGAACGGGCCCATGGATGACGGGATGATCTGGACCAGCCAGGCGGACATCGCTTCGACCATGCCGGTGCCCTTGAGGACGCCGGTGAGGACGGCGGCGGCCATGACCATGCTGACCACGGCGACGATGGAGGGTGCGTGCGCAATGAGCTGGGCGCCCTGGTCCTTGACCTTGGGGAAGTTGACCAGCAGGGCGATGGCCGCGCCCACCATGAACACGAACGGCAGCGGGATGACGTTGGCCACGAGGACCACCATGACGGCGACGGTCAGGGCCAGGTTAAACCAGAACAGCTTGGGACGCAGGGTGCTGCGGTTCGGATCCAGGGCGGTATCGGTGAGCCCGGCACCGCTGTCCTCAAGGAGGGCGTCGGTGCGCTCCAGCACGGCCACGGAGGATCCTGCCGGGGAGCCGCCGACGGCGGGGGCTGCTCCGCCGGGGTTGCCGCCCTTGCGTCCGGTACGGGGCGCCGTGCCGCCGGTGCGCGAACCGCCGGCGGTGGTACCGCCGTCGAACCCGTCCGCCGTGAAGGGCTCTGCCGAAGACGGCGTTCCCCAGATTTCCGGAGCAACAGCACGGAGGCGGTTGCGTTCCTGAAGTCCCAGGAGCCAGGCGAAGGCGAATACCACGACCAGGCCGGCCACCAGGGACGGGATCATGGGGACAAAGACGTCGTTGACATCGATCTTCAGGGCGGTGGCGGCGCGGGCGGTGGGACCACCCCACGGCAGGATGTTCATGGTGCCGTTGGCCAGGCCGGCCACGCAGGTGAGGACCACGGGGCTCATCTTCAGGCGGAGGTAGACCGGCAGCATGGCGGCGGTGGTGAGGATGAAGGTGGTGGACCCGTCACCGTCCAGCGACACGGCGGCCGCGAGTATGGCGGTGCCCAGGACCACCTTGGCGGGGTCGTTGCCCAGCTTGCGGAGGATGAACTTCACCAGCGGGTCAAAGAGTCCGACGTCGATCATCAGGCCGAAGTAGATGATGGCGAACATCAGCAGGGCCGCGGTGGAGGTCATGGACTTCATGGAGTCCATGACCATGTCGCCGATGCCCAGGCCGGCGCCGGCAAAGAGGCCAAAAACGGTGGGGACAATGATCAACGCCAGCACTGGCGTCAACTTCTTCGTCATGATCAGCACCATGAAAACCGCGATCATGGCGAATCCAAGTATTACCAGCACAGCCGGCTCCTTCTTGTGAACAGCGGCACAGCGGTGTGACGCGTGCTACAGACTGTAGGGTGGCGTCCGTCACGGCGGTGCCTTTGGCGCAATTGATTGGCATACTGCTTATTGGGAGCATTTTGCTCATTGTGCTCACGCTGATTCGGCGCCTGCTGGCAGCCGATACGGTTGAGCCATACCCGTCACGCCACGCCCGTCAAGGAGGATGAATGCAGCGCCCCGCGCCCCGAAAGCCGCTGCGCTTTTCCACCCAGACACTCCTGCTGCAGGTGGCCGTCGTTCTCCTGGTGGTCCTCCTGAGCGCCACGGTGCATGCCTGGCTGACGTACGACCGGGTGGGCAGCGACGCGGAGAACCAGGCCCTGACGCTTGCCCGGACGGTGGCATCCGATCCGGAAGTCAGGGCAGACGTTCTGGCCATCAGCGAACAGCCAGGCACTCCCCCGCCGGCCGCGCTCCTCGCGGGTCCGCTGCAGGCCTCCGCAGAGGCCGCACGAACCAGGACCGGGGCGCTGTTCGTGGTGATCACCGACGAAACCGGGATCCGGCTGGCCCACCCGGATCCGCAGCGGCTCGGCGAGAAGGTGAGCACGGACCCGTCCGAGGCGCTGTCCGGGCAGGAAATCACCACCCGGAACACAGGAACCCTGGGCCCTTCCGCCGGAGCAAAGGTTCCGGTGTACGCCCCCGGCACCGCGACGGTGGTGGGTGAGGTGAGCGTGGGCTACTCCATGGAGACCGTGGCCCAGAGCGTGAGCCGCGACATCGGCCCGGTGGCCCTGACCGCCGCCGGCGCCCTGCTGGCCGGGGTCCTCGGATCCTTCCTGCTGCGCCGCCGCCTCCAGCGGCTCACCCTGGGCCTGGAACCGGAAGAGATCAGCACCCTGGTCCACGACCAGGTGGCGGTGCTGCAGGGCGTGGACGACGGCGTCATCGGCGTCCGTGCCGACGGCCGGGTCAGCGTGTTCAACGCCGCGGCGCAGCGCCTGCTCGATTTGCCCGACCTGTCCGGGACGCGGTGGGAGGACGCCCCCGTTCCTGCGCAGCTGAAGTCCCTCACCAGCCCCGCCCCCGTTGCTGCCGCTCCGCGGTTGGCTGCCGCCGGGCCGGAAGGGAATGCCGCGGGGCCGGATGCCCTGGAACTGGTGGCGGCCGGCCGGGTCCTGGTGGTGAACGCCCGCAAGGCGCTGCACCGCCGGGAGGACCTGGGCTGGGTGATCATGCTCCGCGACCGCACCGAGCTGCAGGAGCTCACCCGGCAGCTGGACGCCGTGGGCACCATGTCCACGGCACTGCGCGCCCAGCGGCACGAGTTCGCCAACCAACTGCACACCCTGGCCGGTTTCCTGGGCATCGGGCAGCACCAGGAGGCGCGTGACTACCTGGCCGGGCTGGCCGCCACCGGTCCGCTGAAGTTCCCCGTGGACCAGGCCGAACTGCTCCAGGACCCCTACCTGCAGGCGTTTGTGGGGGCCAAGGGCGTGGAAGCGGACGAACGCGGCGTCGCCCTCCGCATCGGGCCCGAAACCCTGGTCCGCGGCCAGGTCACGGAGGCCCAGGATGTGACCACTGTGCTGGGGAACCTGATCGACAACGCCGTCAACGCCGCCGTGGCGGGATCCTCAACGGACCGCTGGGTTGAGCTTGAGGTCCTGGATGAGCCGGGCGACGACGGCGGGACGCTGCACATCGTGGTGGCGGACTCGGGCGACGGGCTGGCGGACGGAACCGATCCGGAAGGCGTCTTCGCCGAAGGATTCACCACCGCCGCGGGCCCGGTCCGCGCCGGTGGCGGGCAGGGCTTCGGCCTGGCCCTGGCCCGGCAGCTGGCACGCCGCCGCGGCGGCGACGTCAAAGTATTGGATCGTGGCACCGCCGGCGGCCCGGGCGCCGTCTTCATGGCGGTCCTCCCGCACACGACGGCGGGAAACCCTGCCGCGAAGACCCCCGGGGCAGCCGGAAAGGACAACAATGGCTGATGATTTTCGGGTCCTGATCGTGGACGACGACTTCCATGTGGCCAAGCTCCACGCAGCCTACGTGGACTCGGTGGCCGGGTTCCTGGCCCTGGCCCCCGTTGGCACGGCCTCGCTGGCACTGCAGGCGATCCACAGCCTGCGCCCGGACCTGGTGCTGCTGGATGTCTACCTCCCCGATGCGTCCGGCCTCGACCTGCTGCAACAGCTGGATGTGGACACGATCATCCTCAGCGCCGCCTCCGATGCCGCCTCCGTCCGGGTGGCATTCCGCCGGGGCGCGTTGGGGTACCTGCTCAAGCCCTTCACCGCTGAGTCGCTGTCCCAGCAGCTTCGTTCCTATGCCAGGTACCGGCGCCTCCTGGGCCAGGCCGGGGCCCTGGACCAGGAGGCCGTGGAGCGCGCCAAACGGTCGCTGATCCCGGGGGATGTCACGTCGTCGTCGAAACCCCGCTCGGCAACCGAAGCCGCGGTGCTGGAATCACTGGCTCCGGGCGAACAGTATTCCGCCGCCGAGGTGGCCGCCCGGGTAGGCGTCTCCCGCGCCACGGCGCAGCGCTACCTGTCGTCGCTGGCCGACGACGGCGCGGTGGACATCCAGCTGCGCTACGGCACCACGGGCAGGCCGGAACACCGCTACGGCCTGCCGGCAAGGTAGGGCTGGGAGAGCGTCAGGCAGCTTTCTGGGCGACCAGTTCGATCTCGACGAGCATGTTCGGGTCCAGGAACGGCAGCACATGGACCAGGGAGAGGGTGGGGCGGATCTCGCCGAATACTTCGCCGTGCGCCCGGCCGGCCTCTTCCCATTTGCTGATGTCGGTCAGGTACAGCTTGGACTGCACCACATCTTCGTAGGCGAAGCCGGCGTCGGCCAGGACCTTGCCGAGTTTCTGCAGGATGTACTGGGTCTGCGTGTAGAAGTCGTCTCCCACGATCCCGTCGTCGCCGCTGGCCGCGGTGGCGGAGATGTAGAGGGTGTTGTCCACCTGGACGGCGCGGGAATAGCCGAGCGTCTGTTCCCAGACGGAGCCGGTGCCGAAGGTTTTACGCATGGGTGGGCCTTTCAAAGCTGGAATGGGTCGCCACCACTGTAGGGCCGCTACAGGTCGCGCCGGTAAACCAGCAGTTTTGTGTCGGTTCCGGGAACGAACCAGTCCCGTTCGGGCACCCGGTGGAAGCCGGTCCTGCGGTACAGGCCATGCGCGCTTTCCCAGTCTTTCCCCGTGGTCAGTGCCACCGCACGGATACCCGGCAGGGTTCGGGCGTGGCTGATGATGGCTTCCACCATGGCGCGTCCGGCGCCGCTGCGCTGGACGGCAGGGTCCACCACCAGCATCCGGAATTCCAGTTCGTCCGGCAGGGCAATGTCAGCGTACGGTTCACCGGCGAGTGCCAGGGTGACCGAGCCAATGACCGCCCCCTCCCGTTCAGCCACCCAGATGGTGGCCTGCTCCGCGCGCGCCGCAACGTCCATGACCTTGATCATGTACGGGTGGGCGGCGTCGTCGAAATACCCTGCGGCGAGGTAGGAGTCGGCGGTGATGCGGGCGACGTCGCTGAAGTCGGCTTCGACGGCGGGACGGATGGTTGGCTGCGGCTGCACCCGTCAATGGTAGTGGCGGGTGGGGCCGCCGCGGGCCCAAATCGGGCTTTCCGTGATCGAACTATCAGTACCGGGACCAGTTACCGCCGCGCCGAGGCCGGCCGGCCGGGGGGGCAGCCGGGGGCGGCACGCCCGGCTCGGTACACCTAGAGCGGAAACTTCCCTGACAGTTCCAACCCGGCCGCGCAGGTCCAGGCGTCCAGGCGTTCGTCGTCGGAGGGACCGCCGTCGAGCGGACTGGTCAGCCGCGGCCGGCGCACCCAGCAGCCTGCTTCCTCGGCGATCAGGGCACCGGCCGAGAAATCATGCTCGTTCAGGCCGCGTTCGCCGTAGGCGTCGTGGGTTCCGTCCGCCACCATGCACAGGTCCAGGGCAGCGGAGCCGAGCCGCCGCACGTCGGCGAAGCCGTCCATCAGCGTGGCGAACGCTGCCGCCTGCTCGGAGCGGACGGCAGGCTCGTAGCTGAACCCGGTGGCCAGGATCTGCCCGGTGCGGCCCGAAACCGGCCCTTCCAGCCGGGTGAGCGCTCCCCGCTCCTCCAGCCACGCGCCTTGGCCGCGGGCGGCGTAGTACACCCGCCCCAAGGCTGGGGCGTTGACGACGCCGGCCTGCCAGACGCCGTCGGCATCGGCCACCGCCACGGAGGTGGCGTAGTAGACGATGTTGCGGATGAAGTTGGTGGTTCCGTCCAGCGGGTCGATGGACCAGCGGTACCCGGTGGGTTCAGCGGGGCGGGTCGTTCCTTGTTCCTCCCCGGTGACAAAGTCGCCGGGGCGGGCGGCGGCGATCACGGCGCGCACGGCGTCCTCGGCGGCGACGTCGAAGGCAGTGACCCAGTCCCCGGCCGCACCTTTGTTACTGGGATCCAGGGCATTGCCGTCCCGGCCGGACAGTACCTGCGCACCGGCTGCAGCGGCCTGCCGGGCCACATCCAACAGTTCAGAAGCGGACGTCATGCGCTTTCCTCCACGGTGGTGTCATCGGGTGCGGCGTCGCCGGCACTGTCTTGGTCCGCGGCGTCGGCGTCCGATGGAGTCCCGCCGGGTGCGGCGTCGCCCAGGGCTGCCGGCCCGCCGTCGAGCAGCTGCCTGAAGCCGTCCTCATCCAGCACCCGGATTCCCAGCTGTTCGGCCTTGTCCAGCTTGGTCCCGGCACTTTCTCCCGCCACCACGTAGCTGGTGTTCTTGGAAACGGAACCCGCGGCCTTGCCGCCGCGCAGCAGGATGGCTTCCTTGGCTTCGTCGCGGCTGAAGTTGGGCAGCGAGCCGGTCACCACCACCGTGAGGCCTTCAAGGGTCCGCGGCGTGGACTCGTCCCGTTCGTCCTCCATGCGGACGCCTGCCGCCGCCCAACGGTCCACGATCTCCACGTGCCAATCTTCGGCGAACCACTCTTTGAGTGCGGCTGCGATGGTAGGTCCTACGCCGTCAACGTGGGCGAGCTCCTCCTCGCTGGCTGCCCGGATGCGGTCCATGGTGCCGAAGGCCTGCGCCAGGGCGCGTGACGCCCGCGGGCCCACGTGCCGGATGGACAGCGCCACCAAAACCCGCCACAGGGGCTGCGTCTTGGCCTTTTCCAGTTCCTTGAACAGTTTCTGGGTGTTGGCGGTTGGCTTGGATGGCGACTTCGCGGTGCCCTTGCTGTAGAAGTACGGCACCAGCTCGAACTCCCCGGTGGGGACGCCCTTGGACTTCTTTTCCCGGCGGATCCGTACCTCGGCCAGGTCCTCGGGCGTGAGGTCGAACAGCCGTGCTTCAGACGTCAGCGGAGGCACTTCAGGTTCAGCCGGCTGGGTCAGGGCGATGGCCGCTTCCCAGCCCAGGGCCTCAATGTCGAACGCCCCCCTGCCGGCCACGTGGAATACCCGCTCGCGGAGCTGGGACGGGCAGGACTTGGAGTTGGGGCAGCGGACGTCCACATCGCCCTCTTTGGCGGGGGCCAGCGGGGTTCCGCAGGAGGGGCAGTCGGCGGGCATCACGAAGTCCCGGACCGGCGGATCCTGCTGGTCGCGGAGGGCCAGGACCGGGCCAACGATCTCTGGGATGACGTCCCCTGCCTTCCGCAGGATGACGATGTCGCCGATCTTGACGCCCTTGGCTTTCACCACGTCCTGGTTGTGCAGGGTGGCCATTTCCACGGTGGATCCTGCCACCTTGACCGGCTCCATGACACCGAAGGGGGTTACACGGCCGGTGCGGCCTACGTTGACCTGGATGTCCAGCAGCTTGGTGTGCACTTCTTCGGGCGGGTATTTGTAGGCCACCGCCCAACGGGGAACGCGGGTGGTGTTGCCCAGGGCGCGCTGGGTGGCGAAATCGTCCACCTTGATCACGATGCCGTCGATTTCGTGGAGCAATTTGTGGCGCTGGTCCCCGTACCGCTGGATGAAACCCAGGACGTCCTCGCGGGCCGCCAGCACCTCGAAGTACGGGCTGACGGGCAGCCCCCATTCTTTGAGCTGCTGGTAGGTTTCCGACTGGCTGCGGGCTTCAAGCCCTTCACGGGCGCCGATGCCGTGCACGAACATTTTCAAGGGCCGCTTGGCGGTTTCGGCAGGGTCCTTCTGCCGCAAAGAACCCGCCGCCGCGTTGCGGGGGTTCGCCAGCGGGGCCTTGCCGGCCTCGATCAGGGCGTCGTTGAATTCGGCGAACGCCTTGGAGGGAATAAAGACCTCGCCGCGTATTTCCATCTCGGCGGGAAAGCCGCTGCCGTGCAGTTCCTGCGGGATTTCCTTGATGGTGAGCAGGTTGTGGGTGATGTCCTCGCCGGTGGTACCGTCGCCGCGGGTGGCCGCGCGCACCAGTTTTCCGTCCCGGTACAGGAGGTTGACGGCGAGGCCATCGATCTTGAGTTCGGTCAGCCACGCGGCTTTGGTGCCGCCATTGCCGATCTTCCCGATGCTTGCCTCCGCCCGGTTGAGCCAGGCTTCGAGTTCCTCCAGCGAGAAGACGTCCTCCAGGCTGTACATCCGCTGCAGATGCTCAACCGGGGCGAACGCGGCGGAAACCTCGCCGCCGACTTCCTGGGTTGGCGAGTCATTGGCCACCAGTTCAGGATGCAGGGCCTCGATCTCTTCCAGTCGGCGGAAGAGGGTGTCGAACTCGGCGTCCGACACCAGGGGTGCATCCTCCTGGTAGTAGGCGAACCGGTACTTCCGCACCAGGTCCGCGAGGTTTTCGTATTCCTCGCGGAGGGCTTCGGTGGGGATGGCCTCGGGCTCGTGCGGGGCCGCGGTCCGGGCGGCGGTCTGTTCTGCGGGTCCTGGTCCTGTACTCACAGACCTATCTTGCCCTACCCCTCCGACGTTTTCCTTGGCAGGGCGGCGCGGCACGGGACAGGGCGGTGCGGGACAGGGCGGTGCGGGACAGGGCGGTGCGGAGGCGGCGTCAGTGCGACCGGAGCCGGTTGCGGTTCCACCAGGCGAACGCGCCGGCCGCTATGGCCAACAGCACCGTTCCCAAGGCGATGGGCAGGAGCGCCGGGCCCCCGGGGCCTTCGCCCCGGGCTGGGGAAACGGCAGCCAGCTGGGTTGGCGCCGCGGACCGGGTGACCGGGCTGTTCCAGTCCTTCCCGCTGGACGGACCGGTGGGCGGGCGGTACCCGGCGTCAGCCGATGGGACTGCCGAGGCCGCACCGTCGGTTGTTGCTTCCGCGTCTGCGGGCGGCACCGAAGCGTCGGCCGGGGGTGCGGTGGCCGCCGGTGGCCCGGCGGGCTGTGGCGGCTGGACCGTTCCTTCGGCGGGGGGAGGCGCGGGCTGGGCGGTCGGCGGTACCGGGTCCCTGGACCTGCGCGGCCGCCCGCTTTGGCCGGTGTCCGGGCTGCTGGCAAGGACGGGCAGGCAGAGCAGCCCGCAGTCCGGCGTCGTTTGGGTCCCCGACGCCTGGGTGGGTGAAGGCTGCGGGGTGGCGGCGGCCGCCGGGCCGGTCGGGAAGATGCCGAAGGCCAGGGCCATGACAGCTGCTGTTGCCGTCGTCGAAACAGTGCGGAGAACCGGTGCGGACGGGGCCATTGCTACCTTTCGCTGCGCGCAGTCCCCCCACCGCGGCTTTCTGGTGTCCCCGGTAGTCTTCTACAGCGCCCTGCGGGGCCGCAAATCAACGGCTGCGGCGGCCCCGCCCATCCCCGGGCGGCTCAGTCCCGGTTTTCAGGTGGCAATGCCACCTGGATCTTCCGTGCCTTGCCGCGTCCCACCACGTAGCCCCGGCCGGGAATGAAGTCCGGGCTGACCCGGCCCAGGGAGGTGTTGAGCAGGCTGTCGCCTTCGATGTCCCCCGGGTTGAGCAGCAGTCCCCGCCGGCCGGATTTGAAGGGCTGGGCAAGCTGCCAGGCCGAGGACCAGGTGGAGGACTCGGACTCGCCGATCACCCACTGGTCTGCCTTGAGGGACGCCGTGACCAGCTGGGCAATGCCCGATTCCGCGATGGTGTCCGTGAACTCGGTGAGGCCTTCGATGAAGATGGCCACCGAACTGGGATTGCCGGTGGAGTGCTCCACCAGGTCCTCCACCACCTCGGCGAGGTCGTCCGGACCCACCACGGAACGGTTCCAGATGGGCAGGGAGGCGACGGCGGAGCGGCGGGAGCCGAGGTAGATCAGCTCGGTGGCGGGGTTGGACCGGCGCAACGCGTAGGCCAGGGTGACCAGCGCAACGGTGCGCCCGGAACCTGGCGGGCCCGCCAGGAGCAGCGGGCCGCGGGCCATGACCTCGGCCGGCTGCAGCGATTCGTCGTCCACGCCGATGACGGGCAGGTCAGGGCTGCCGGCGGGCAGGACGTCCAGGTCCACCTGGTCCGGGAGCCGTTCGATTCCCGGAGCGGTATCCAGGCCCTGGCGCTGCATGGCTTCGCTGAGCTTGTGGACTTCGCGGGCCTGCAGGGCCAGGTTCGAGTTGCCGCCCAGGACTGCCAGCTGGACTTCGAGCCCGTCGAGGAGCCCGCGTCCCGGGGGCGAGGTGGCGGTGAGGACGTCCCTGGGCACATCCAAGGAAATGTAGTCGTCCTCGGAAGAGAGGCGCAGGACCAGCCTGCGCTGGATCGAGGCCAGCAGGGAGGCCGGCACGGCGTTTGGCCGGTCGCCCGTCACCACCAGGTGGATGCCCAGGGTGCGGCCGTCGGTTGCCAGCTGGAGGAAGATGTCCCACAGTCCGGAGAGCTTGCTGTGCTCGTACGCCTCACGGAACGCCGACATGCCGTCAACCAGCACGAAGATCCGCTTCTCGTCCGGCCGGTTCGCGAGCTTCCGGTATTCAACGATGGTGGACGCCCGTACCTCGGCGAACTGCGCTGACCGCAGCTCGGCGATGTCGCGCAGGAGCCGCAGCAGCCGCCCCACGCGTTCGACGTCGTCGCCGTTGATGATTTCGCCGACGTGCGGAAGCTCCTCGAGCATCCGCAATCCCGCGGAGCCGCAATCGATGCCGTAGACGTGGACCGGTCCGCCGCGCGGAGTCACTGCGGCGGCAATCGCGATGCCCCGCAGCGCGGCCGACTTGCCGGAGCCGCCCGTGCCGTAGATGGCCATGTTGCCGTCCCTGTCCGGTTCGTAGAACACGGTGGGCTGGTCCTGGTGCACGGGATCGTCGGCAACGCCCAGCAGCAGCTGTTCGTCCGTGCGGGGGTTGGGCAGTTTGGAGAAGTCGTAGGTCTTTGCCAGTTCATCCAGCCACGGCTTGCGCGGCGGCCTGATGTCCAGCGAATCCGCCGCGTGCACGATCGTGGACGTCATCCGTGCAATGTCGTTGGGGCCGGCGGGCTCCTGCGCCACAGGCTTTTCGGGCGCGGGCGCCTCCCAGCTGGGACCGGAGCCGAAGGCCATCTCCACGATGTCGATTTGCGGCCGCTGCGGCTTGTCCGTGGTCCAGCCGCCGGCGTAACCGGTCTGGAACCCCTGGATCCTGCCCGGACCGGTTTTGGCTGCGCCGCGGCCGGGGATGGCGGGATCGAAATAGGCGGCGTCCGGGACGCCGAGGATGTCCGTGGCGTCCTCCTCGTCGGCCATGCGCAAGGCCACGCGAAGGTTGGTGTTGGCGCGGAGGTTGTCCTTGATAACACCGGCCGGCCGCTGGGTGGCCAGGATGAGGTGCAGGCCCAGGGACCGTCCACGGGCCGCCACGTCCACCACGCCGTCAACGAACTCGGGAACCTCGTTGGCCAGGGCGGCGAACTCATCCACGATGATGATCAGGTAGGGCGGTGCGTCCGGGTCGGCTTCCCGCTGCAGTGCCAGCAGGTCCTTGGCTTTCTTCCGGTTCAGCAGCTGTTCCCGGTAGTGCAGCTCGGCGCGCAGGGACGTCAGGGCCCGGCGCACCAGGTGCGGGGAAAGGTCGGTGACCAGGCCCACCGTGTGCGGCAGGTTGATGCAGTCCGCGAACGCGGCGCCGCCCTTGTAGTCGACGAACAGGAAGCTCACCCGGTCTGGGCTGTAGGCGGCGGCCATGCCCATGACCCAGGACTGGAGGAACTCGGATTTTCCTGCACCGGTGGTGCCGCCCACCAAGGCGTGCGGGCCCTCATTCTTCAGGTCGAGGTAGAGCGGTTCGATGCCTTTGGAACCCACGAGGGCGCGGAGGGTGCCGTTGTCCTTGCGGTTCGCCACGGCGGTGGCGTGCACGGAGTTGTTTTCGGTCCAGCGCTCGGCCACAGCCTGCGGGTTGTCCAGGAAGTCCTTGCCGATCAGGGTGGCGTAGGAAACGGCCCGCGGCAGGTCGGAATCGTCGTTGACCGGCTTGCCCACGTCCACCACGGGAGCCAGCATCCGCGCGAGCTGGGCCGCCAGCTCCGCGTCCACGCTCTCGCAGCTGACCGGGTAGGTGTGCCGGCCCAGGCGCACCTGTCCGGTGGTGGTGCCGTGGTCGCCGTCCACCACCATGAAATCTCGGCATGCTGCCGGCAGCGCCTGGATGTCCGTGGCCACCCACAGGACGTGGACGCCCGAATCGGGTCCCCGCTCAGCCAGCCGGGTCAGCCGGCCACGGTCGACCGGCGCATCATCCTCCACGACCACCAGTACGGCGGGCAGGACAGGTTCTTCGAGGTCGTGCTTGGCGGGGTCGACGCCCGGGCGCAGTTCCGGGCCTGACCGCTTGGCTGCGGCTTCGCGGGCATCCACCAGGTCCTCAAGCCGGGCCAGCAGGGAGGATCCGCCGGCAGAGCCGGCCGCAAGGTGGTCCCCGCCCAGCGGGCTGTGGCCCGAACCGACATGCGGCAGCCACTGCAGCCAATCCCAGCGCCCGCGCGACTGGGCGGACGTAATGGCGGTGAGGACAACCTCGGCCGGTGAGTGCAGGCCTACCAGTTGCAGCACCATTCCGCGGGCCACATCGTCCACCAGGCCGCGGGCACCGGCGATGCCCAAGGCACCGGAGGTCCGCAGCTGGGAGACCACGGGAACGCCTTCGATCTCGCTGAACTGCTTGATGCAGTCCTGGATTTCGCGGCTGTACTGGACTTCGGTGTCATTGCTGGAGGGTTCCTCCAGCGGGATGCGGGACGGCGCCGTGCCCAGCCCGAACCGGAGGCCCAGGAACGAGGAGTGCTCCGGACGGTGGGTCCACAGCAGCGGGCCCAGCTTGTAGATGGCGTCCACCGTGTCACTGACCGACGGCGCTTCCTGCAGCCGGACAGCACGTTCCACCTGCTGCAGTTCCGTCAGGTCCTGCCGGAACGCCGCCATGGATGCCCGGAACTGCTTGAGCTGTTCCTTCTGCTGCTTCCTGGTCCGCATCTTCTGGTCCACGTAATGGCCCACGATGAACAACGGCATCATCAGCATGAAAATCATGGACAGCACGTTTTGCGTGACCGCGAAGATCACGGCGCCCATCATCAGCGGGGCCACCAGCATGATGTACGGAAACGGGTGGTCTTCGGGGCGTTTGGGGCCGGCGGGCACCACGCGTTTGGGCACCTCGAAGCGGGGCACCACCCGCGGGGATCTGTTGAAGTCCACCAGGGGCGACGTCGGCGCTGCCGCATGGTTGTGGCCCAGCGGAACCACGGTGATCGTGGTGTCCCCCAGTGTCACCGTGTCGGAGGAGTTCAAGGTTGCGCGCGTGACGGGAAGACCATCCATCAGCAGGCCGTTGGCGGAGTTCGTGTCCACGATCTCGATGCCCTCCGCCACCGTGATCCGGGCATGCCGCTTGGAGGTGAGCGGGTCCGTGAGGCGGATGTCGACGTCCCGGTCCCGGCCGATGTAGCTGGTACCGGTAGGCAGCGAAAATTCGCGGCCGACGTCGGGCCCGGACAGGACACGCAAGGTGGCCGCAGCCGGTCCGCGGCCGGCGCCGGGCTCATGGAATTGTTCGCTGACCTGGGCCAGCGATACCACCGAGCCGGGGCGCAGGCCCGACTCGAGCAGGTTGTCCTGGCGGGCCAGGACATTTCCGCTGATGCCGGCACCGACGAACGCTTCGTCGATGCGCAGCGAGAGGTTCTCCGGAGGGGGCGTTCCCTTGCGGTCCGGATCAGCAGCCCACAACACGGTGGCGATGTCGGCCACGGTGGCCAGGCCGTCCACCGTGACGGCGAGGTCCTTGGCGTCGGCCGGCTCGCGGCGGAGTGTCAGGCGGATCCTCATCCTTCGTCCACGCCCCTCATCTTCTCCAGCAGGTACAGGTCATCGGGTGTTACCAGGTGGGTGGTGACGGCGTGCTCCACCAGCCGGGCACGGCGGTTGGTGGCCAGTTTGCCGCCGCCTCCGCGCAGCCCGACGACGCCCACCCGGTCCAGCTTGTCGCAGACGTTGTCCAGTTTCCGGTTGAAGCGGGTCAGCGCCCAACCCAGCGTCTTGGCGGCCGCGGCCGAGGACGGAATGGTGCTGAAGCCGGTGCCTTCGCGCCGGAGGACCGGCTCGGCGAGCGCCACGATCAGGGCCTTCTGGGCATCCGTGAAGACCACCGGTCCGATCGTCGTGTCGCCGCCGCTGCTGTCCTCACGGGCTTCCTGCCGGAAGGACGGCGTCTTTAGGTGCACGGCGAACTCGTAGGTGGTGGGGCCGGCCGTAAAAATAATGTTGGTGTGGCTGAACACCAGCGGGATCCGGGCGCCGGGGGAAAGCCACGCCTGCATGCCACCGGAAGCGTCGGCCACGGTGGCGGAGAGCATGCTGCCGACGTTGCTGAGCCACCAGATGCCGTCGTACCGGGCAACCTGCAGGAACTGCCGGTGCAGGTACGGGTTGTCGTCCACTTCGAGGTCGCCTTCGCGGCCGATGTTGAAGATGTCCTCGTCGGATGGCTCGTACCATTCGCCACAGAAATCTATTGCTAGATCCCCCATGATCTGTGCCTCCTCAAGGCAGAAGTGTTGCGGTAACCGTCAGTGCTGGTGGTGCGGAGCGTCCGCCCCGCTGGTGCGTGCAGGCCGCTCATTGGCCGGCGCAGGCGATGGAGCCCTCCTCCATGGGTGAAAAGGCGCCGTCGGTGCGCACGATCATCACCTGGATGCAGGTCTGTCCGCCGGGATTGGGCCGGATCTTCACGGGCGGTTTCGCGACGGACGTGAATTCCGCGCTGTTGCCGCCGATGGTGTACACCTTCCACTTGTAGGTGTCCCCGTCCTTGGGCTGCGGGTTGGTCCAGGTGAAGGTGGCTTCCCCGTCGGCCCCGATGGCACCCTTGAGCCCTTCGACGTCGGGGACGGTGCCGTTGTCCAGGGCGTCCGCGGGAGGTTTGCTGACCTGTTGGGTTTCCACGGCCTTGGGGGTGCCGGTGGCCGAGTTCGCCACCACGACGCCCACCACCGCCGCAAGTGCCAGCAGGGTTCCGCCGGCGAGGGCGAGCCAGAGGTTGCGTTTGCCGTGGTCGGCCTCGGGCGCCTGCCGGGGCTCCGCGGTTTTTACCGCCCGCTGGACCGTAGCGTCCGCGGCGGACGCCGGATCTTCCCTGCTGCCTGCCGGGCCGGTGACGGGTGCGCCATAGTGTGGTGCCGCGGCGCTGCCCCGGAGCACGGTGGACTGTGCCCACTCCCCCGCCCCGGCGCCGTCGGCTGCCTCCGGTGCGGCCGGCCCGGCAGGAAAGTTGGGTACGGACGGGGCGGCCTGCCATTGGCCTGGCGCGGCGGGAGTGAAGTGCGACGGCGGGGCCGCACCTCCCCTGGGACTGGTTGCGTCCGTGCCGCCGGCCTGGCTGGGCCGGGTGCGCGCGGGGAACGTCGGTGCGCTGCCGGTCCTTTCGGGATCGATGGCGGCAATGCTGCGGACCCGGGTTTCCTCGGTTCCGTCGTCCGGGTGGCTTTCCTCCTGCTGCGGCTCTTCCAGCACTTCGAACGGTGTGACGGAGAGGTTCAGTTCGGCCTGGATGCGCTGCAGTGCCAGGGCGAACGCGTGCGCGGAACTGTAGCGGGACTGTGCGGACTTGGCCATGGCCGTGGACAGGGCCAGTTCCAGGGATTCCGGCACGTCCGCCCGGCCCAGCCGCGGCAGGGCCATGTTGCTGATCCTGTTGATCAGTTCGCGTTGGGAGTTGTCCGCCCCGGGCATGACGAAGGGCGAGCGGCCGGCCAGCAGGGTGTACAGGGTGGCGCCGAGGGCCCATACGTCCACCATGACGCCGTCAACGCTTCCATCCCGGAACTGCTCGGGCGGGGACCACGGGATGGACATCCCCGAGTCGTCGTCCGTGTCGCCTGCCAGCGTTCCGGAGATTCCGAAGTCGGTCAGGGCCGGGCGGTTGTAGTCCGTCACCAGGATGTTGGCCGGCTTGATGTCGCGGTGGGCGATGCCGGCACGGTGCGCGGTTTCGACGGCGGACGCCACCTGGATGCCGACGGCCAGGACCTCGTCCACGCTGAAGCGCTGCCGCCGGTAGCGCACATCCAGGCTGGGCCGGGAGCAGTACTCCATGGCCAGGTAGGAATGTCCGTCGTCGGTCACTTCCGCTTCGAAAATGGTGACGATGTAAGGGTGCGAGGACAGCTGGGCCATCAGGTTGGCTTCGGACTCGAAACGCCGGCGGGCGCCCTCGGTCTTCAAATCGGAGAGCAGTACCTTGACCGCCACCTTGCGGCGCGGCCTGTCCTGTTCGTACAGGTAGACGTCGGAGAACCCGCCCGAGCCGAGCAGGCTGATGTACGTGAACCCCTGGATCCGGGGCGGCGGCGCTACTGGCCGTTTGGAACTCAAGGAATCTCCTCAAAACGCAGTGAGATGTTCTCGCCCAGCTCCGCGATGTCGCCGTCGAGCAGGATGGCCATCTCGTTCTGGGCCAGGCGGCGCGGCGGCTGGCCCTCACGCACCAGGACGGTGCCGTTGGTGGCTTTCAGGTCGCAGAGCATGACGTGCCAGCCTTCGAGCCGGACCTCGACGTGGGACCGGGAAATGTCACCGCCCGGGCTCGCCACCTGCACCAGGCGCGGCATCACACCGCCCTGGACGCGGGATACCGACGGTTGCCGCCCGATGACCATCGACTGGTCGAGGTCCAGCACGTCGCCGGTGGACAGGCGCACCCGTCCCAGCCTGGGGCGGGCCACCTGGACGGCATCCGGCAGCAGGCTGCCCCCGCAGGCGCTGCACAGGGCGCGGGTAGGCGGGTTGGCGTGACCGTGCGCGCAGACCCGGGCCAGCACCACTGGTCCATTGGCGGGGTCCTGGCCGGCGGCCGGAGCCGCCGGATGCGGAGCCATGCCGGGGAGGCTGCTCTTCATGACCGTCTCGCCGTCATGGTCGGGATCGAAGCCGGCGGCAGGGGCCTGGCTTGCGGTGAAGGCCTGCGCGGGACCAGGGTTCGCTGACGCTTCAGGGCCTGCCAGTGGAGTGAAGGCGGGCGGTGTACCCAGGGGTGGGCCGGATGGGGCCGACGACGGAGCGGTCGCCTCTCCGCGCGTGCGCCACGGTACGGAATCGATGAGGCCGCCCGCGGCAGGCGGGGCGGGAGCCTGCGCTTCCGGCCCGGGATCCGGGGCGGGGTTGGGGGCCTGCCTGGCGCCCAGGGCTGGGTCGCTGCCTGCTGAACCGTCTGCCCCGGCGCCCGGCCCGGCGTCGGAACCGGTCTGCTGTCCGGCCGTGGATGCGTCGCCGCCCGCGCCCACGGCGGCGGGCTGTTCGGCCGCCGGCAGCGCGGGCTGCTGGCTGACAGCCACGAGGCCGGAGTCGGCGTCGGGGTCCTCACGGACTGCCGCGTCCTCGATATTCCGCATCACGGTGCGGTCCCACAGGTGGTCGTAGGAGGTGGTCATTTCCACCGCGGGAGCGGCGTCAGACAGTCCGGCGTCACCGGCCGGCGGCGCCTCCTCCGCCGGCCCAACGTCGTCCCCCCTGCCGGACGCGTCCGCCGGGTCCGTGGGGATGATGGCGCCCGGGGCAATCGTGGCATCGGGGTCGGCGGCTTCCCCCGCCGTTTCCGGGGCGTCTCCGGTGTCCTCGGGGAGCCCCTCCTGGTCTTCCTCAAGCACTCCCAGCACCGTCTCGGCGGATGCCCCGTGCTCGGGAACGAGGGTACCGGGGAGCTCGTCCAGCCCGGCAAAGTCGGTACCTGTTGAGCTGGCTTCTGCACCCGGGTCCCCGGCCGTCCCTGCGGAATCCAGCGCAACCACACTCTCGACGACAACGGGAGTTTCGACCGGAACGGGGTTTTCGACGACAACCGGGTTGTCGACCGCAACCGGGTTGCCGGCGTCGTCCGGGCCCTGTGCCTCGCCAGGACTTTCTCCTGCAACCGCGTCTTCCGTGGCTGCAGCCGGGCTTTCCGTGGCTGCGGCCCCTTCCTGGGCGGCTGGGGCTGCAACGGCGGCGGGCCCGGACGGGACGCCGAACGTCAGCGCCTGCAGCAACACCACCCCCTCGCCGAGCGGCAGCTCGGGCTGGCCACCGCCGGCGTCAGCGATGTCCAGGCGGCACATCCCGGGGACGACAAACCGGCGTTCATTCCAGGTGGTGACGTCACGGCCGTCCAGGTCCACGGCTCCGCCGGGCTGCTCCACGCGAAGGTCGAGGTTACCGCGCAGGAAGACCCTCAGCGAGCCATTGAAGTCCAGGATGCCGAAGGAGGGTATGCGGGCCAGTGACCCGCCAGAGCTGCTGCTCACGGCAGCGAGGACCTCATGCGGTTCCGGGCGGGCCGCCAGGAGTTCCCAGAGGGCACCGGCGAGTTCGGCCGGTGACTCGGGACCCAGGAGGACGGCGGTGCCGGACCGGACGACACCAAGCCAGCTGCCCGGAATGTAGCTAGCGGCCGTCATTGCCGGCCTCCCCCTCGACGTCCCTGCCGGCCTCCGGCTGCTCAGGCAAGGGCTGCGTCGACGCGCCGTTGGCCAGCGGACGCGGCAGCGTCTCCTCGTCCCGGTCCGCAGGGCTGTAGCGTGGCGCGGTGGTGCCGGCGCCGTCGTCGCTCGCCACGTTCCTGGCGTCCACCACGATGGCCGTGACGTTGTCCCTGCCGCCGCTGCGCAGGGCGGCCTGGATCAGCGCATCCACGGCGTCCTGCGGTTGGGCCACTGTGCTGAGGATGCGAAGGATGTCCTCGTCCGCCAGTTCACCGGTCAGCCCGTCCGAGCAGACCAGGACCCGGTCTCCTTCCTCGACCGGGAGGAGCCAGTAGTCAGCCTCCGTCTCGTCCCCCGTGCCCAGGGCCCGGGTAACCACGTGCCGGCGGGGATGCACGGTGGCTTCCTGGGCGGTGATCTCGCCCGCGTCAACAAGTTCCTGGACCTCGGAGTGGTCCACGCTGATCTGCTCGAACCGGCCCTGGCTGAGCCGGTAGGTGCGGGAGTCGCCGATGTTCAGCACCAGCCAGTAGGGCATGCCCATCTGTTCCACCACCACCGCGCCCGTGAGGGTGGTGCCGGCGCGTGCCCCGGCGGCTTCACGGATCGAGTTGTCCGCCCGCACCAGGTACTGCTGCAGGACCGCGGCCGTAATGCTCCGCTCACCGGTGGCGAGCTGCGGAATCCCGGCCAGGGCCCTTACGCACAGGCCGCTGGCGATCTCGCCGGCCTCGTGGCCGCCCATGCCGTCCGCCACCGCGAAGACGGGATCCGCCGCAATGTAGGAATCCTCGTTCAGCTCCCTGCGGAGTCCCCTGTCCGTCCCGTAGCCGTAGGTGAGGCTAAGGCCCGGCCCCGGCTGGATGGTGGAGGAAACACTGGCGGGGTGCTGGTTCATGCCTGTCCTAGGTAAAAGGTGCGGTCTCCAAAATGCACGCTGGAGCCGGGGGTAACAAACGTTGGGACGCCCGGCGCCAAGGGGGTGCGGAGGCCGTCAGGGGTGGTCACGGCGCTGCCGTTGGTGGACTGCCGGTCCGTAACCCAGATCCCCGCACCATCGGTGAGCAGATGCATGTGGGTCTTCGAGATGGAGCGTCCGGGATCGTCCACAGTCAGCAGCTGGGCATGCTGTTCCCCGGGCTGGCCTACCGGGTTGCGGCCCACCAGGACGCTGCGGTCCAGCTGGAAGTCGCGGCCGTCGTCCAGGCGGATCCGCAGGACCGCCACGGGGGCGGGCCCGCCGGCATCCGAACGCACCTGGGTGCGTTCGACGTCGTCGTCAACGTGCGGCCCGGGCACCCGGTGGCCTGCCGTGGACGCCTGGACCCCCGGGGCGAACCCGTGGCTTCCGGCGGCCGGCTGGGCCGCGTTCGGCGGGACGGGCTGAGGGTTCTGGGTCGTTGCGGGATACGGGGTGGCAGGATACGGGGCGTCCTGCACGGACGGCGGTGCGAAGGAAGCAGGGCTGGTGTAGGGCATGGTCGGCGATGGAGTCGCGGCGGCCGGTGCCGGAGCCTGGTGTGCCGCCGCCTGGGGTGCAGCAGCCTGCGGTGCAGCAGCCACCTGCGGCGGCGCGAATTGCGGCAGCGGAGCCTGGGCGGCCGGCGGCTGGGCCGCCAGCGGCTGCGGGGCGGCCTGCGGCGTTGACTGCCGGGCTGCCGTGGCGTGGGCCGTCGCGGCCCCGGCCACCGGGGACAGTACCTGCTGGACGGGCGGAAGGTCCAGCGGCGCGAAGCTGTAGGGGCCTTGGATGCCCCCCGTGGTGATGGGGTCGCGGCCCGCCTTGACATCGAACATGAGGGTCTTGGCGGCGGTGTCGTTCCAGGCCCGCACGCCGCCGTTTTTGTCCCACTGGCTGGAAACCACCACCAGCACCGCCCACACGGCACCCAGCAGGAGCAGGGGGCCGAGGATGAACAGGGCGGCGTCAAACCACTTGAACACCACCACCAGGACGGCAGCCAACAGGGACAGCAGGACACCCGCGCCAGTGATAACGCCCCGAAGGAAGACACCTCCGGCCCCGGGCGCGTAGCCGTCCTGGTCCGCGCTGCGGATGCCCATCAGCAGGTTGCCGGGAGTCTTGCCGGTACGGGCTTCGAGGCCCAGCACCACAAACAGGTAGGCAAGGGTCAGCCCGAGGCCGATGCCGCCGAACAGCACCAGGGACGAGGTGTCATAGACAATGAAGCCGCCGCTTCGGGTACGGGTGATCCCGGCGAAGCCGATGGCGAACGTCACCACCAGCACCGCCACGCCGGGCAGCCAGTCGATGACGGCAGCGCCCAACCGCTTGCCCGCCGCAGCCGGAACAAGCTCGAGGTTTACTGCCATTCCCGTTCCTCCCCCTGGAGCGGCCCCCACCCTGGTGGAACCGCCGGCACTGCCCGGATCGGTGCCCGCACGAGCGGTACCCGGATATGCGATGCCCGCCGGCTGTGCTGCCGGGGGCCTTTCTACTACCGGGATAGTACCGGGAATCCCCGGCGCATGCGCGGCATGCCCGTCCCGGGCGCCGGCCTGGTCATCGTGCGGGCCGGGGCCCTGGGCACGGTTGCGGCGCGCCGCCCGGTTGGGCAGCGGCGCACCGCAGGCCGCGCAAAAGGTGGCTCCCGCGCGAACCGTTTGCTGGCACCGCGGGCAACGGTCGACGTCGGAGGTCACTGCTGGCTTGGTCCTTGCTCGTTGGTTCCCGGCTGGTTGGTTACCTGCTGGGTGGTCTCAGGGCGGCGACGGCCGGCGGACAGGGCCGCCAGCGCAGGCAACCCAGCCCGGAAGCGGCGAAGGGACAGCCCACCGCCCGAGTTCATCGCGGTTCGGGCGTCGCTAAGCAGCGAACGGGGTGAGAAACGTGCCTGTTGCCGGCGCCAGAACCCCACGGTGGCAGTCATCTCCTTGAGCGAGCCGTCCACGATGGTCCAGTACTCCTTGACTTCCTCTTCCGTGGGCTGGCCGGCGCCGAAGATGGAGGCATCGGCCCGGCGGGCCAGGAGTGTTGTGGTTCCCTGGCTGGCAGGGAACGCCTCGGCCAGCACAGCGGCGCTTTCCCGGCGTGTCGACCGGGCGTCGACGGCGGCACCCATGTCCGTGGCGAGGCTCACCACTTCGCTCCATCCTCCGCCGACGCGCTGGGCCGGATGGCCGTCGCGGAAGCGCTGTTTCCGGCGTCGTGTCTTCAGCAGGGCGATCAGCAACAACGGCAGCGCCAGGATCACCACGGGGATGGCGACGACGCCCAGGGCACCCAGCAGGGCGCCCCAGAACAACCACGGATTGTTCTTCTTCTGGTCGGCGTCCAGTGCGTCCGGCGACGAGTCCGGTGGCAGGTCCGCGGGCTCCTGCGGCGGGGGCGGCGGCTGCAGCACCTGCGGCTTGGGCTTTGACTTGCTTTCCGGGTCCGGCGGAATGGGGATGTTGTCCTTGGGCGGGGTGGGGTCAAAGCTGACCCAGCCGACGCGCTCGAACGCAACCTCCACCCAGGCGTGGACGTCCTTTCCGGTGATCTTCACTTCGCCGGCACCGTTTTCCGGGCTGGTGGGCTCAGGATAGAAGCCCATCACTACCCGGGACGGGATGCCCAGGTGCCGGAGCATCAGGGACATGGCCACGGCGTACTGCTCATCGTCGCCCAGCATCTGCTTGGCGGTGAGCAGGCTCCGGATCCGGGCCGAACCGTGGCCGGAAACGCTGGGCAGCTGTCCTTCGCTGACCAGGCCGTTGCTGAAGGCACCCGTCTTCTGGAAATGGGCCTCGATCTGGCGGACCCGGTCGATTGCCGTGGGGGCGTCCGCGGAGAGGTCGTTGGCCTGGGAGCCGACCACGGGCGGCACTTCCAGCGGATCCGGGAGGGAGACTTTCGCGAAGTCGTACTGGGTCAGCTGGCCGTGCTCAAGCTTGACGGGCTCCGACACCTGGACGCTGTACGAATCACCGCGGGTGAGGCCGTTGGTGGTGACGGCGGTGTCCGTCCCGGGGTTGAAGTAGAGGCCTGCGGCCGCAGCGGAACCGGACTGGTCAAAACTGATGCCGGTGGTCTTCCGGCCGCCGGGGACGAAGAAGCCCTGGTAGTCCTCAATGTTGATGTTGATCGAGTAATCCTTGGTGGGCACTCCCCCGGCCGAATCGGCAAGGGTGTTGATGGACTTGGCATCGCCCACCTTGCTGAAGTTGCCGGAGCCGTTGGGGTCCATGTTGTAGTTGGTCCCGTTGAAGGCGTCCAAGGCACCCAGCCGGACCCGGCCGTCCCGCGGCAGCCCCTTGACCACGAACAGGGTGTCGTCCTTCTTATCCTTGACGTAGGTCCGGAAACTCGCCAGCGGCGTGACGTAGTCCTTGGGGTCGAACGGCGGGACCACCACGTTCCGGAGGACTTTCCGGTCCTCGCCGGCGTTGACCAGGGGCGCGGCCACGGCGGTGACGCCCACGCTGAGGGCAATCACGCCCGCTGCCATTCCCAGCCGCCGGATTTGGGCACGCCGGGCCGTGCCGCTGTCAGCCTGCGGGGTGTTAACGGCAACCCGTCGGGTGCTGTCCCGCCTCAGGATGTCACGGCGGAACGTGGCCCAGGCTATGCCGAGGACTGTCAGGCCAATGCCGCGCTCCAGGGTCAGGAACGCCGCGTTGGTGCTGAAGGCAATGCCGGCGACGAACAGGACCAGGACCGGCAGCAGGGGCAGGTAGGGGCTCCGCGCGCGCCACGTCAGGAGCGCGGCCACGAGTGCGGTGATAAGCGAGCTGAGGAACGGCACGATGAGAACGCCGCCGGCAGTTCCCACCGGCACCCCGACGGTGAGCATATCCTTCCAGGCGAACACGACGCCCAAGAGCAGGGTCCGCAGGGAATCCAAGGAGGGGACAAAGCCGGCGATGGCCGAGTCCGGCACCGCAAGCCAGGTCCCGAAGACCAGGTACGCTGCCAGCGCCAGGGCCGTGGTGATCAGCAGGCCCAGGCGCAGCTGCGCGTTGGCGGCGCCAATGCCCAGGCCAAGCATGATGCCGCCGAATCCGGACAGCAGGTAGTAGGGATCGCCGCCGAAGCTCAAACCGAAGCCGAGCAGGCCCAGCCCCAAGAGAACAACCAATGCGCCGGCGTCGAGCAGGAAATGCCACGGCCGGCCGTGGGCAAAGGCGGACTCCGGGCTTGCGGCCTTGCGGCGTGAACGGGTTTGCGGGATCTGGCCCGGTGCGGCGCTCATGCGGCAGCCTTTCTCAGCACGATGGCAAGGTCGGCCAGGTCGCCGAGGGTCAGGACGGTCAGGTCTGCGATGTTGGCCCGGGTGGGTGCTGCCCCGGCTTCCACCCGGACGGCCAGACTGCGGACTCCGGGCGGGACGGAGGCGGCTGCGGAACGGAGTTGGGTGGCGGTCACGTTGCTTCCCACCACGAAGAACACCACGGACGCGTTGGGGACGGTGTCCGCCAGGGTCCGGGCAAGGTCGACGGCGGTGCGGCGCATTGGGGCGCCGACGATCCGGGTCATGTCATCGAGCAGGTTGCGGCCGGTTTCACAGCGCAGCGGCCCCTTCTGGGTGAGGACATCCAGTTCGCGCTGTTCTCGGATGGCCTGCCGGCCGATGGACCCTGCCACCGAGATGGCCAGCTCGAATTCGTTCTCGGAGGCGTATTCCTCCGTGTTGATGGACAGCGAGATGGCCAGGTGGGCGCGGCGGGTTTCCTCGAACTGGCGCACCATCAGCTTGTTGGTCCGGGCGGTGGTCTTCCAGTGGATGTGCCTGCGGTCGTCCCCGGGCACGTAGTCGCGCAGGGCGTGGAAGGAAACGTCGGCGCTGGACAGGTCCGTGGTTGGCATGCCCTCAAGGTCGCGGATGAAGCCCGCCGCCGAACCGGCGAGGGCTACGGTCCGCGGATGCACGAACAGGTCTTCCGGCTCGGTCCAGAGGACCTGCCGGCGCAGGAGGTGCAGCGGGTCGGCCCGGACGGAGCGGACCGGTCCCACCACGATGACGGCACGCCGTGCGGTGGGAATGGTGAAGAGGTCCTCGTGGACCTGGCCCGGCTTCATCCGGGGCAGGTGGAATACGGCGGTGGTGCTGCCAACCGGAAGTTCCAGGGCCGCAGGCAGCAACGGCCGGGCGGAGGTATTGGAGACGGCGATGCTTCCGACGGCGCTGTCCCCCACCGCCACGCGGGTCCGGGCAAGGTCCAGGACCACGCCGTAGGAGGACCGGCCCAGGATGAAGGCGACCGCGATCACGAACATGGCGAAGGCGGCGATGGCGGCTGCCGTGGCTTCCTGCCAACCGAACGCCTGGCCGGTGGTCCACAGCAGGACGGCAGCGGCGATCACGGACCAGCCCAGGATGCTGACCACGGACAGCACCGGCCAAACGTACTTCAGCCAGGTGGTCCGGATGGTCCGCCAGGCCGGGGTCAGGGCAAGGAGGGCCGTGTTGCTGGCTTCAGACCACACCGCAGCGGGGTGCAGGCGGGTGGGGCGGCCGTTCCGGTGGAAAAGGAGCTGGATCCGCTCCCCGAGCCGGGTCAACGGGGTGCCGCTGGACGTGCCGTCGGACATGTGGGTGTGCCTTCGTTGTTGCGGTGGAAAGGAAAAGGGGCCGGCGTGCAGCCGTTGGTTGCGCGCCGGACCGGTCAGGCGTTGGTGCGCTGCTGCGGGGCGGCGACGTCGGCCAGGATCCTGGCCAGGACGGCCTCGGCGGTGGCGCCGGAGAATTCGGCCTCCGGGTCCATCACGAACCGGTGCGTCCACACCACGGGCGCCAGTTCCTTGATGTCATCCGGCAGGACGAAGTTCCGTCCCTGCGAGGCAGCCCAGACCTTGGCGGCCCGGACCATGGCCAAGGCACCGCGAACGGACACGCCCAGCCGGGTCTCGGGAGCGCTGCGGGTCTCCTCGCACAGCCGCGAAATGTACTCCAGCACCGCGGTATCCACGTGCGCGGTGGCGGCGAGGTCTGCCATGTCCGCCACAGCCTGGGTGGTGATCACGGCGGACAGTTCCTTGGAGCGGTCCTTCAGGTTGTTGCCGCCCAGCAGACGGACCGTGGAGGCGTGGTCCGGGTACCCGATGGAGGTCTTGATCAGGAACCGGTCCAGCTGGGCTTCGGGCAGGCGGTAGGTACCGGCCTGTTCGATCGGGTTCTGGGTTGCCATGACCATGAACGGCCGGCCGGCGGAGTAGGTGACGCCGTCCACAGTGACCCGGGACTCTTCCATGACTTCCAGGAGCGCCGACTGGGTCTTGGGCGAGGCGCGGTTGATTTCGTCAGCGAGCACGATGTTGTTGAAGACCGGCCCCTTGTGGAACTCGAACTTCTGCGTCTTCTGGTCATAAATGGTCACGCCGGTGACGTCGGACGGAAGCAGGTCAGGGGTGAACTGGATGCGGTTGTTGGACCCCTGCACGGTGGCCGCGAGGGCCCGGGCCAGTGAGGTCTTGCCGGTTCCGGGCGCGTCCTCGAACAGGACGTGGCCCTCCGCCAGCATCGCCGTGAAGGTCAGCCGGATGACGTGTTCCTTGCCCAGCACCGCCTGCCCCACGTTGGCAACCAGCTTTTCGAACGTACCGGCAAACCACTCGGCCTGCTCCATGGTCATGGTCATGAAAAGTTCCTCACTTCATAAGACGTTTCGGTGAAAGTAAGCCCGGTGAAATCAACATCTGCCGACGTCCGGGCCACTGATGTCGATGGTTGCCAGCTTCACGTACCAGCCCGGGTGCGGACCGCCGTCCATCCGATACCACTTGTAGTAGGTGGGCGGATTGGATGATTCGCTTGAACCGTAGATGTTCATCCAGCATGCGCTGGGGATCCAGCCGTCCGAGTAGGACACCCAGTTCGCACTGTTGCCTCCACACGAAGGAGGCGGCGAGCTGAAGCGGTCGGGGACCCCCGGTTTACCGGGACAACTGTTGACGTCGGAAGCCTTGACCCTGACCTTGGTCTGGGCGGGGGGCGGGGCGGGGTCTGCACCGGAGGTGGAGGTTGCGGGACCCCCCACGGCGCCATCCACCACCGTTACTGCTTTGACCCGGAGATTGTGGCTCTTGCTCCAGCCCCCTGCACCGGCATCGAACTTGTTGGCCGTGCCGACATTTTGCCACCCGCCATTATCCAGGCTGACTTCGTAGTGGTTGAGCGCACGGCCATTGGTAGCGGGATCATTCCACGTCCAGTGCACCTGGCCGTCGCCCTTGGTGGAGTTTTGGCCATTCACGTTCGGCGCGTTTGCCGGTCCGTACGGATTGCCGGTACCCACAGCCTTGGCGTCGCTGGACATAGTGTTCTTCGTGGACGTCGCCACAATGGTCACCGTGATGTCCCGGCCGTTGGTCATGCCGCCGATGGTGCCGCCGCCTGCGGCGATCGGGCCGCTCTTGCCGTCGGCGTTGTACGAGTAGGTGATCTCGCTGGCCGTGGAGCCGTTGCGCTGGGCCTCGCCCAGCGGCGTGAAGGTCACCTTGAGCTGACCGCTGGTGCCCGTCTCAGCGACGGAGCCGCTGCTCACCGGGCTCGGCTTGCCGGCCGCCCGGATCGCCGCGGACTGCGGACTGGTGCCGCCGGTCCCCGCCTTGTTGGTGGCGGACACCGTGAAGGTGTAGTTCGTTTCTGAGTTGTCAACGGTGACGTTCTGCGAGGTGCCCGAAACCTGCTGGCTGGCCACCGGAGCCCCACCCCGCAACGTAGTCAGGGTGTAGGCGGAGACGGCGTCGCCGTTGTTGTTGGGGGCGGACCAGACCACCCGCAACTGGCTCTGGGAGCCCAATGGGGTTGCCTGGGACACGTTCGGAGCGGTGGGCGTCGCGGGAACTCCGGCGGGGACCTCGGCCGCCGAATACGGGCTCCATTCGGACGGTTCCTTGGCGTCGTTGCGCGCCAGGACCCGGACCTTGTAGGACACCCCGTTCTGCAGCCCCTTCCACACGTAGCTGACTGACGTCAGGTTCTGGATCTGTGCGTTCTGGCCGGCCGGTGCAGGAGAAATCTCCAGGTCGTAGGACTTCACCGGTGATCCCTTGCTTGCCGGCTGCGTCCAGTTGACGGTCAGCTGTTTGTCGCCGAAGGCCAGCGAGGGCGCCATGGGGGTGTCGGGCTTTACGTCCGGCCGGACATCGGCCGAGGCCGGGGAGCGGTCGGACTCACCGAACTCATTCGTGGCCGTCACCTGGAAGTGGTAGGTGGTGTTGTTCGTCAGGCCATTTAGGGTGCAGGTGTTGGCCGGACAGTCCTGGCGGAACCCGCCCTCGCCGTACACGGTGTATTTGGTGATGACAGAGCCTCGGTCCGCCGGGGCGGTCCAGTTCAGCAGCGCCGTGCGGTCACCCACGCTCTGCGCCTGCGGTGTGGTGGGTGCCGCCGGCTTGTCCTTGACAGTCAGCCGGATCCTTGCTGTTGCGTTGCGGGAATCGTCACCGGTCTTGTCTGCCACCGTGTAGGCCACCACCATGGTTCCCGTGAAGCCCGGGGCGGGCGTGACAGTCACCGAGTCGCCGTTGACACTTACAGAGCCGCTGCCCGTTTCGGTGTTGGCGGCAATGATCTTCAGCGGGGTCTCGGGGAACGGGTTGGCGTCGTTGGCCAGCACGTTGATGGTGACGGGCTTGCCCGCGGCGGCGTTCGCTTCGACGTCGTCGTTGGCTACCGGTTTGGGCCGGTTGGAGGCCGTCACCGACAGCTGGTAGGTGGCCTTTGCCTCAAGGCCGCGCGGATCAGTCGCCTTGACCTGGACGGCGGCCTTGGTACCCGTGGCGGTGGAGTCTGCCGCCGAGGCCTTAAGGGTCTTGCCGTCGATGCTTACGTTGAAGCCGCCGGGCGATCCGCCCACCAGTTCATATTTCATCTTCTCGACGTCGCCGTCGTCAGGGTCAGAGGTCAGCTTGCCCAAGTCGGTGCCGGCCGAGTCACCCTTGGGAACGTCCACGTTGGCGCCCAGCAGCTCCGGCGGGTGGTTCTTGTTGGGGTCCGGCAGGACCTTGGTGCGGATGCTCAGGGTGGATTTCAAACCGGCGGGATCGTCGGGTCCGGTCCCGTCGGTCACTTCGAACGTGAGGGATCCAGGACCCACGTAATCCGTCCCGGCGGTGTATTTCAGGCCGGTGCCGTCGCCAATCACGGGGTTGCCGCCGTCGGCGCCGATGAGTTTGATCCGGTCCGCCTGGGTCAGCCGCGGCGACCTGCCCTCGCGGACCTTCACCCATTCGCTGAGCTTCACGTCAAGAGACTGACCAGCCACCACTTCCAGGACGTCGTCCTTGGCCAGGGTGGGAACCTGCTGTCCCAGGCCCGGCACCCAGATGATGGCCGTGGACTGCAGCCCGTCCACGTCTTCCACGGTGTACGGGATGAGCTGTGGATCCTTGGTCAGGTCAACCAGGACGTTGCGGTTGCCGCCAGGCCTGGCGGTGGTGGCCTCCGTGCTGATCTTGAGGTTCTCGCCCACGCCGTCAGGGTCCTCGTCGTTCTTGAGGACCGGGACGTCCACGGCGGTCTTGCCCATTGCCTGGGCGGACGTCACCCGGTCATCGCGGGCGATCGGCGCCTTAAGGGGCACGTCGTTATCGACCACCAGGCGGATGGTGGCCTGGGCGGTGGCGTCCCGGTCATCGGCGATGGTGTACCGCACACTGTAGGTCCCGGCTTCGTTGGGAGCCAGCAGGATAATCCGTCCGCTGTTCTTGCTCACGGTGGCCTGCAGCGCGGGGTCGGCCTCTATACCGTCGGTCATGATGCGGATGCGGTCGCCGTCGGGGTCGGTGTCGTTCGCGATGGCGTCGACGGCGATCTGCCGGCCGGGGCGCACCCGGACTTCGTCGTCAACGGGGGTGGGCTTTTGGTTCGTGTCACCGCGCGGCGCGATGCCCACCGTAACGGTGCCTGTGTTCACTGCCCCCTGGCGGTCCACCACCTTGTAGCGGAACGTATCGGTACCGGCCCCGTCGCCCGCGGCTATGAAGTCGATGAAGTTGCTGCCCACCGTGGCTGTTCCCATAGCCGGGGTGCTGTCGATTCCCGTTAGTTGGACGGAGTCGCCGTCGGGATCGATGCCGTCCAAGGGAACCGGGATCCGGACCGTCCCGGCAGCCACCACCCGGGCGGTGAGGTTCCTTGGCTGGGGCCGGGAGTTCTGGGCGCCTTCCAGCGGAAGGATGTGGATGGTCACCGCGGCGGCACTCTTCTGGCCCTGCGGATCGACGGCGTTGTAGATGGCGCGCACCGTCTTGGGCTGGCTGCCGGCGATAAAGCGGACGGTGTTCTCGGAGACGAAGCTCTTGCCGTCAGCCGGGTCCACGGCCTGCGGCAGGACGGGGTCCACGGTCAGTTCCTGCCCCTGCGGGTGGGTGTCGTTGTCAAGGACGGGAATGGTGACGACGTCGTTGACGCGGACGTTTACTTCATCAGGCTTGGGCTGGGGTGCTTCGAGCACGGCCGGCGCCGGGACGGGCACCACGGAAACACTGCCGGTCGCGGATTTCTTGCCGTTGGACATGGTGTACTCGAACAGGATGGGATCCTTCGTCCCCCGGATGTCGGTGATCCGCAGGACGCTGTGGTTGATCACGCTGACCGATACCGGGGCGTTGTCCGGGATTTTGACGGATTGCAGCACCAGGACGCCACCGGAGGGGTCGGAGTCGTTGGCCAAGGGATCCAGCAGGACACTGCCTCCGGTGGGCATCAGCGCGACGTCGTGGACCGCGACGGGGTCGCCGCCGTCATTGCCGGATTCGACGTCGACGCGGATCAATCCCTGGCTGCTCTGCGGCCCATTGCTGGCAATGTACGTCAGGTACACCGGCCCGGGGGTGCTGCTGCGAAACGTGAAGGTGCCGCCGTCCGTGACGGGCCCGAGTTCGGCCGGTCCGTTGGCTTCCACCTGGGCCAGCCGGAGGGCACCGCCGTTCGGGTCGACGTCGTTCTTCAACGGCGAGATGACCAAGTCCTGGCCCACGACGGCGGTGACATGGTCCGCGTTGACCACCGGCGCCAGGGCGCCGGGGGGCTGGACGTTGACCACCACCTTGCCGGTGACCGTGGCGCGGCCGTCCCAGATGGTGACCTGGACGTTCTTCTTGCCGGCGGTCGCACCGGAATCCTGGAAGGTGAGCAGGCCGTCGCGCCGGACCTTGACCTGGTCCTGGTCGTTGTCGGCCTTCGCGTCGAGGAGGACCAGATCATCGCCGTCGGGGTCGATCCAGTCCGTCAGGATGTTCTGGCTAACCGTCTTGCCCTGCTCCACCAGCATGGTGGTGTCCTCGCCGCGCTTGAACTTGGGCGGCTTGTTTTCGTCAGGCCCCACAACGCTGAGCGTGACCTGCCCGGTGGCGGAGAGCCCGCGGCCGTCGGAGGCGCTGTAGTTAAAGGTCTCAGTGCCTGGTTTGGCATCCGCCGGAACGGTGATCTGGAAGGCAGTGCCGCCGTAGATGCTTTCGAGGGTGCCCGATTTGGGTGCTGCTTCCGGCGCCACGGCAGCGGTCAGGACGTCGCCGTCGGGGTCCGAGTCGTTGTCCAGGACGCTGAGGATCGTAGTGCGGCCAGGGCGGACGCCGATGGCGTCGGGCTTGGTTTCCGGTGGCCGGTTGGGTTTAGTGCGGTCCGGCAGGACGTTGATGGTGTTGTTGTCTGCCGATTCCTGGTCCTGGTCATCGGACTGGTTCTTGGGGGGGACGACGTCGTCCCAGTTGTTGACCAGCTGCATGTTCTGGTTAACCAACCACACATTGCCCGAATTCACATCATTCAGGACCACCAGGTCCCGGTTCACCCGGAACACATACGACGGCGACGCACTCGCCTTCGGCACCGCAACATTCTTGTCGTCCGCATCATTGGTGCAGTCCCGGATGTACTTGTTGGCTCCCGACCACGCCGCGTGCACACACCCGCCCAACTGCACCGGAGCCGCAGGCACGCCCTCACCATCGAACGAGACCGTCTTCGCCGTCGCCCCGTCCAGGGGCTGCTTCAACAACGCCTTCCGCGTCGCAACGGCAACAAAATCACTGCCCGGCCCTGACTGCTGCAACTTCGCATCCCGCGCATTCTCCAGCACCAGCCGCTTACCGCCCGGCAAAAACAGGTTCCCCGCCGCGGCATCCAGCACCACCGGTTTGTCCCCCACCACCGTCATCTGCAGATCGCCGGAACCCTTAAGCCCCTCCCAGGTACTGGACTCGGAGGACGTCACCGCACCATTGGCATCCACCCCTGTCACGGACACCACACCGGACTTCGGGTCCGCCGAATAAATCCGGTCATCAGACCCCACCGCGGAAACAATTCCCTCAGAACCCACCATGACGGGCTCCGATGCTTCCTCATCAAAACCATTCACCGTCGACGGCGACACGGCCCAGACCTTGCCCGACGCCGGATCCGTCACCGAAATTGTCTGCGCCCCAAAGCTCACTGCCGCGGAACCCGGCAGCTGCTTGTCTCCACCCAGGCGCATATTCGCCGGGGACACCTGGTTCAGCGTCGAACCGGTCGCGTCGTCAACAAACACCTCGCCTGCATGCTGCAACACATCAAACGTGGTGGACGCCGGCGTCACAGCACCATCAAGCACCCGCGAAGGATAATTCAACCGCCCAACAGCGTTCTTGGACTTTGACACCACCCACACGCCGCCATCGTTCAGCTCAACCTCAGTGGTCTTGAACCCCGGGTACAACACCGCACCGGTCACCACCACTGCCACCGCCACACCAAACGCAGTCCCGGCGGCGGCCTTCTTGTGTCGCTTCTTCAGCCCAAGCTTCCCCAGCAGAGTTGTCACAGCGTTACTTTTCCCTCAGATTGTGTTGCCAGATACGGTCCTGTTCGCGGGACAGGCAGTAGGCTTTCTTTCCCCGGGCCAAGAGTACCGAAGCCCCGCAAGACCCCGCGATGGGGACCTCTATCCGGGGCTTCCAGGGCATGGCGGAACCAGGATTTTCAGCGCGCGTTTGGTCGCGTCGGTTCATGCAGTCTTATCCCCCGATAGCTCTCTGCCCCTGCCGGCAGCCGGTGGCACTGGACCCCGGGCACCACAACCATACCGCCATCCGCCAACAAGTGGACAAATTGTTTTCGGGCCGCCCTCGGCACCCGTGGCCGGATGGTGCCCTTAGTCCAGGACCAGGCCCTGGCCGCGCCCGCGGGTGAGGCGGACCGGTTTAATTTCGCCGAAACCGCGGACATTTTCCGGATCCTGGGGAATCATGACGAACCGCTCGTCGTGCTCCAGTGCGGAGGCGGTCATCGAGTCCACCAGCACGGTTCCCGGGTCCGCGAGCGTGGTGAGGCGGGCCGCCAGGTTGACGGTGGGGCCGTAAATGTCACCGAGGCGGGACAGGATCCTTCCCCACACCATGGCCACCCGGGCTTCCGGGAGGATTTCGTCTGCGGTGAAGGCTTCGGCGAGCGCCAGGGAGATCTCGGCACCGGCTGCGGGTGTTTCGGCAATGTACAGGACTTCGTCGCCCACGGTCTTGACCAGCCGGCCGCCGCCCACCGAAATGATTTCAGCGCATTTGTTTTCGAACCGCTGGACCAGGCGGGCCAGGGTTTTTTCGTTCATCCGCCGGGACAGGCTGGTGTAGGACACCAGGTCGGCGAAGCCAACCGCGCGTGCCAGCGGCAGCGGCGCATCGTCCTCGTCGCCTTCCCGGCCTTCCTCGCTGGCCTGGAGGCCGGCCTCGGCGCGCACGGCGAGCCGCTGGACGCCTGCGTTGAGCTGGCGGCGCCATGAGTACACGAGCACTTCCTCGAGCGCGTCCACGAGGGCCGGCAGTTCGTTGACCAGGCGCTTGCGGGCCACGGCGTCCGTGACCCCCTGTTCGTGGACCATGTCCTCCACCAGGGCCTCGATCTGCCACACGACCATGCGGTCCGTCATTTGGCCGATCGCGCGGGTGACTGAAATCGCCGCTTCCTCGGTGAGTTTTCCGGCGCGGACAAGGTCCACCACGGTGGACAGTGCCGCCTGGTCGCGTTCGGTGAAGGCAACGTCTTCGTCGCCAAAGTTCGGGAAGCCAAGGGCGCGCCATAGTTTGCGGGCGGAGAGGAGGGAAAGACCGGCGCCGGCGGCCACTTCACGACGACGGAGCTTGCGTTCCCCGCCAAGGAGGCGCGCTTCCAGGGCCTTCATGGCGAGGCGCTCGGCGGACATGGCCCCGGTGGGCGGGTGCCTGTCCGCGCCGGTATCGTGCGCGGAGGTGTCGGGCGCGACGGCGGCGGCGTCGTCCATGGCGGCGATGCCGGGATCGATGCTGCTGACGCGTTCCTGCTGGTCCTCATCGGTCATCCCGTCCACCTTCTCTCATGTCCTCCGGAAAAGCACCGGCGGGATAAAACGTCGCACCCGGCACGGCATCTGGCTGGTCCGGCAGTTCCCCGATGGCGTCGAGGATAAAGTCGCGGAACCGGGCAACCTCGGGCACGTCCGGAAAGGTCACCACGCCCTGGTACCCGGTTTCCAAGGATATATTCCCGGAGCGCACCAACCGCTGAAGGAGCGATTCGTGGACGGTCAGGTTACGCACGGATACCAAGTTCACTTGTTGGTCGCGCCGGTTCAGCATGCCGCACCGGGCCACCATCCGCTGGCTGGTCAGGGTGTAACGGGTTCCCTGCCAGCGGAGGAGCCGCGGCAGGCAGTAGCCCAGCCACACGGCGGCGACGGCAAGGACGCAGCCGGCCACGAGCCAAGATGTCCATTGCCGGTTCAGGACCGGCGCCACCCGGGCAGCACCGCCGCGGATGATCCAGGCGCTGGCAAAGGCTGCCAGCGCGGGGGCGAGCACGAAGGCTGCGGCGGCACCGGCGAGCTTCCTGGGCTGCGGGCGGGTGGTGACGATGACTTGTTCCCCGGGAAGGAGGCTCTTACGCATAACCGCCTTGGCCGGAGTCTTCCGGTGCTGTCCACGCCCTCAGGTGCACCACGTCGCCGGCCGTCACCACATGCTCCCGCGCATCGCGGTCCACCACCAGCAGGGAGCCGTAGTCATCCAGCCGGGAAGCGTGTCCAATGATCTCGTGGTCGCCGGGCAGCTGTGCACGCACCTGCTTGCCCAGCGTGACCATCACAGCCTCTATCCGCTTGTGCAGGGAAGGGCCGCCGGCCATCCCGGCAGTGGGGTCGCCGTCGGCGTTGCAGAAACTGCGGTACAAGGTGGCGAAGTGGGTGAGGTAGCTCTTGAGCAGGACGGTGCGGTCGGTGGTCCGGGCGCCTTCGAGTGCCACCGAGGTTGCGGTGGGAACCGGGAGTTCGCGTTCACGCAGGGTGACGTTCAGGCCGGTGCCGAGGACCACCGCGGGCACCTTGCCGTCAGCCATCGGACCAAGCTGGGCCAGGATGCCGGCGATCTTCCGGCCGCGCACCAGGACGTCGTTGGGCCATTTGAGCTCGGCCGGGATGCCGGCGGTATCCAGCAGGGTCTCGCGCAGTGCGAGGGCGGCGATGAGGGACAACCAGGAGTAGCTCTGGGTGGGGAGGGGCCGGCCCTCCGCATTGACGGGACGCAGCACCACGGAGACGGACACCGAGCTCAGCGGCGGTGCTTCCCAGCGCCTGTCCAGCCGGCCCCTGGCGGCTGTCTGGTATTCGGCGGTCAGGACTGAGAGGTCCGGCCAGGCCGACGGGTCCACCGTGACGGCACGAAGGAGGTCCGCGTTGGTGGAACCCGTCGAATCCACGACGTCGATCCGGGGAATGCCTGTGGCGGAGAGGAAACGCTGGTCGGCCAGGTCCACTCGGTTCAGGGGGGTGCCCGGTACGTGCGTGTCATCCATACCTGAATCCTACCGAGCGAAGCTGGAGACCACCCATCAGCGCAGATTCCTCCCGGGACCACGCCTCACCGGCCGCAACGGGGCGGCGGTCCGGGCGGTCCGGGCGGAACCACCGGCCTAGAGGAAGATGTCCGGAACCAGTTGGTCCTCGGCCGCACCGAGGCTGTAGGGCCGGAAATCAGCGACGCCGGCGCCCGCCAGGACCTGCTCGTCCGTGTAGAAGTTGCCCGATTCCGCGTCTCCGGCGGCAAGGTGGCTTCCGGTCAGGATGGCGTGGGCGGCATCGGCCATGATCTGCGGGCCCCGCGCGGCCAGCACCATCGTCGAGCCGTGGGGCATATTGCGAATGGCGGCCGTGTCGATCAGGGTGCACGGCCAGAGCGAGTTCACCCGGACGCCGTCGGCCTTCAATTCCTCGGCCAGGCCCAGCGTGGTCAGGCTCATCCCATACTTGGCCATGGTGTAGGCGAGGTGCTTTCCCGCCCAGGAGGGGTGGAGGTTCAGCGGCGGGGACAGCGTCAGGATGTGCCCGTGCGCCGAGGCCCGGAGCGCGGGGAGCGCCAGCTTGGAGAGCAGGAAGGTACCGCGGACGTTGATGTCCTGCATGAGGTCGTACTTTTTCATGTCGACGGCGTCCGTGGTGGACAGGTCGATGGCCGAGGCGTTGTTGATGACGACGTCGATGCCGCCGAAGCGCTCCATGGCTGCGGCCACGGCTCCGGCCACGTCCTCGTCCCGGCGGACGTCGCCCACCAGGGGCAGCGCCTGGCCGCCGGCCTCCACCAGTTCTTCGGCGGCGGTAAAGACTGTTCCCGCCAGTTTGGGGTGGGGCGTGCCGGTCTTGGCCAGCAGCACGATATTGGCGCCGTCCCGGGCCGCCCTCTTGGCGATGGCCAGGCCGATTCCGCGGCTTCCGCCGGAGATGAGGATGGTGCGTCCTGCCAGGGAACCGGCTGCCCGGTAAGGGCTCCGGGGTGCCTGCAAAGCCTCGTCGCTTGAAGTCATGGGAACACTGTAGCCCAACTAAGTTACTGGCGGGTAACATAGCGGAGAGGGTGCTGGAACGGCAGAAAATTGTAGGTTCCCTACAGCTGCGGGCGCACAAACCGTCATTAGACTTGCCACCAGGGTTCTTCTTTTGTGTGGATGCTACTTAAAGCTCCCGCGAATGCGGACCGCCAGCCAACAGAACTGACTTGCTACAGAGCCGGAGACACTTGATGAGCCACGATCTGACAACGACAGCGGGAAAGATCGCAGATTTCCGCGACCGCCAGGCGCGTGCCGCACAGCCCTCCGGCCCCGAGGCCATCGAAAAGCAGCATGCCCGGGGCAAGAACACGGCCCGCGAGCGCATCGAGCTGCTGCTGGACGAAGACTCGTTTGTGGAATTCGACGCCCTCGCCGTGCACCGTTCCACGGCGTTCGGCATGGAAAAGAAGAAGCCGCTGGGCGACGGCCTGGTCTCCGGCTACGGCACCGTGGACGGCCGGCTGGTGGCCGTCTACAGCCAGGACTTCAGCGTCTACGGCGGCTCGCTGAGCCAGGTCAACGGCGAAAAGATCGTCAAGGTCCAGGAATTCGCCCTCCGCAATGGCTGCCCCGTGGTGGGGATCCTGGACGGCGGCGGCGCACGCATCCAGGAAGGCGTGGCATCCCTTGCCATGTTCGCGGACATCTTCCGCAACAACGTGCACGCCTCAGGCGTCGTGCCGCAGATCTCGCTCATCATGGGCCCCTCAGCCGGCGGTGCCGCCTACTCCCCTGCCCTCACCGACTACGTGGTGATGGTGGACAAGACGTCCCACATGTTCATCACCGGCCCGGACGTCATCAAGACCGTCACCGGCGAGGACGTGGACATGGAAACGCTGGGCGGTGCCCGGCAGCACAACGCCACCACCGGAACGTCCACCTACCTGGCCTCCGACGAAACCGACGCCATCGAGTTCGTGCGCGAACTGCTGGACTTCCTTCCCTCCAACAACCTGTCCGAGGCACCCGTGCTGGGACACCAGCAGGAATTGGAGGTCGACGACGACGACCTCGCCCTGGATGCGCTGGTTCCGGACTCCGCCAACCAGCCCTACGACATGCGGGCCGTCGTCGAACAGATCGTGGACGACGGGCACTTCCTGGAGATGCAGGCCCTGTACGCCCCCAACGTGATGATCGGCTACGGCCGCGTCGAGGGCCACACGGTGGGCATCGTGGCGAACCAGCCGCTGCAGTTCGCCGGCACCCTGGACATCGCCGCCTCCGAAAAGGCGGCCCGGTTCGTGCGCCACTGCGACGCCTTCAACATTCCCATCATCACCCTGGTGGACGTTCCCGGCTTCCTTCCGGGCAAAGACCAAGAGTTCCAGGGGATCATCCGCCGCGGCGCCAAGCTCCTCTACGCCTACGCCGAGGCGACCGTCCCCAAGCTCACGGTCATTACGCGCAAGGCCTACGGCGGCGCCTACATCGTGATGGGCTCCAAGAAGCTCGGCGCCGACCTGAACCTTGCATGGCCCACCGCGCAGATCGGCGTCATGGGCGCCCAGGGCGCCGTCAACATCCTCTACCGCCGCGACCTTGCCGCCGTCGCGGAAAACGGCGGGGATGTCGAGGCGCGCCGCGCCGAGGTCATCCGCCAGTACGAGGAAGAACTCCTCAACCCCTACCAGGCGGCAGAGCTGGGCTACGTGGACGCCGTGATCGCCCCCTCCGATACCCGGGTCCAGATCATCAAGGGCCTGCGGGCACTGCGCGACAAACGCGCCAGCCTCCCGGCCAAGAAGCATGGGAACATCCCGCTGTGACGCCGGGTCAGGAGCCGGTGGTTGAGCCTGCCGAAACCCCGTCCGCGCCGCTGTTCTCTGTCGTCAAAGGGCAACCGAACGCCGAGGAACTCGCCGCGCTGGCCGCCGTCGTCCTGTCCCTTGGGGGCCCGGCGCCGGACAAGCCTGCCGCACCCAGCGTGCGGCACTGGGTGCGCCGGCAGCAGTTGCGGCTCGCCCCGTCACCCGGCCCGGGCGCCTGGAAGCGCAGCCACGGCTGACCCTCCCCACCGCCTCCCAGGTACCGCTTCACCTGACGCGGGTCCATCCCCACCGGCATGGGGCCGCCCTGTCCGCCCGGCCGGGTAGTCTCGGAATGTGACTACAGACACTGCACCCGCCGCGCGCCCGCATACCCGCATCGACGCCGTCGCCGACGACTACACGGACACCCTCATCAGGCTCAACCCGACCTTCGCCACGACTCTTGGCCTGCCGGGCCACGAGACGGAATACCAAGACTTCTCGCCTGCCGGCATCGCAGGTTTCGCCGAGGCCGCGCGAGACGCGCTGGCCGCACTGGAGGGCCTGGAGCCGGAAGACGACGTCGACGCCGTCACCCTGGACGCCATGCGGGAGCGCCTCGGGCTGCAACTGCTGATCCATGCCTCCGGTTGGGAGTATGCCGAGCTCAACAACATCGCCTCGCCCGCCCAGGACATTCGGGCCATCTTCGACCTCATGCCCTCCGACACCGCGCAGGACTGGGAGCACATCGCGGGCCGGGCCGGCAACGTGCCGGCGGCCATCAGCGGCTACATCGAGTCCCTCCGCGTCGCCCGGGACGCCGGCAAAGTGGCCGCCGCGAGGCAGGTCCGGATCGTCATTGAACAGGTCACCAAGTACGCCGCCGACGACGGATTCTTCGCCAAGCTGGCCGCCGGTGCAGCCACCCCCGACGGCCCGCTGCCCGCGCCGCTCCAGGAAAAGCTCGACGCCGGAACCGGCGCGGCCCGGACCGCCTATGTGGGACTGGCAGAGTTCCTGCGCACCGAGCTGCTCCCGGCAGCACCCGAAAAGGACGCCGTGGGCAGGGCACGGTACGCACTGGCGTCACGATCCTTCCTCGGCGCCGAAGTGGACCTGGAAGAAACCTACGCCTGGGGCGTCCAGGAGCTGGACCGCCTCATCGCCGAACAGGAACGCGTCGCCCACAGCATCAAGCCTGGCGCCACCATCGCGGAGGCCAAAGACATCCTCAACAACGATCCCGCCCGGCAACTCAAGGGGACCGATGCCCTGCAGGCCTGGATGCAGGACCTCTCGGACAAGGCCATGGCCGGGCTCGCCGGCGTCCACTTCGACATCCCCGACGTCATGAAGACCCTCGAATGCCGGATCGCCCCCACGGACGAGGGCGGCATCTACTACACCGGCCCGTCAGATGACTTCAGCCGTCCCGGCCGCATGTGGTGGTCCGTCCCGGCCGGCGAGGACACCTTCACCACCTGGGCCGAGACCACCACCGTCTACCACGAAGGCGTCCCAGGCCACCACCTCCAGGTGGCCACTGCCACCTACCGCCGTGAACTGCTCAACAACTGGCGGCGCAACGTCTGCTGGACCTCCGGTCACGGCGAAGGCTGGGCCCTCTATGCCGAGAAGCTGATGCAGGAGCTGGGCTACCTCACGGATCCCGGCGACCACCTGGGAATGCTGGACATGCAGCGCATGCGGGCCGCCCGCGTGGTCTTCGACATCGGCGTCCACCTCGAACTGGACATGCCCGGGCGCTGGGGATCCGGCACCTGGACAGCAGAGACGGGCTACGGCTTCCTCAAGGAAAACCTCCCGATCAGCGACGGCCAGCTAAACTTCGAGTTCACCCGCTACCTTGGCTGGCCCGGCCAGGCACCCTCCTACAAGGTGGGCCAGCGGCTCTGGGAACAAATCCGCGCCGAGCTCGAAGCCCGCCCAGGGTTCGACCTCAAGGAGTTCCACACCAAGGCCCTCAACATCGGCTCCGTAGGACTGGACACCCTCCGCCGGGCGCTCTTGTCTTGACCCTGAACTGCGCGGCCCCAAGGGGCCCATCCTCTGCGCGCTGCTCGTTCCTCGCGGCTGGGCCCACGCCGGCAGGGTTCCCTGGCCGAGCTTGCGAGGTTAGGGGCCGGTGGGGAGCGCGCTGCCGGATGGGCCCCTTGCTGCCTCCGCGCGAGACATTAAGCACACCCACCGCGGGAATAAGTAACAAATGCCGCCGCCTGCCCTGTATTTCCTAGTATTTCCAGTGCATAGCACAATTGCTGCCGCGTAATATTTCTCAATATTCTTTCGACGTGGTATGCGTGACAGGTCTAGCTTGTTCTGGTGACCACTCAGACAAGCACCCCATCCTCCGCGGGGAAGACCGGATTCCAGTTGCCCAAGTGGGCTTCCTCCTTCGGCTTCCAGATCATTGCGGCCCTCATCGTGGGCCTTGGCCTCGGCCTGCTCGCCAAGTACACCGGCAGCACCAAGACCAACCCGAACGCCCTCGGCGCCACGCTGCAGACCATCGGCTCGAGCTACGTCTCGCTGCTGCAGACCGCCGTGGTCCCGCTGATCTTCACCGCCGTCGTCAGCTCCATCTCCAACCTGCGCCAGGTATCCAACGCGGCAAGGCTGGCATGGAACACGCTCCTGTGGTTCGCCATCACGTCCCTGATCGCCGTGCTGATCGGCATCGGCCTGGGCGTGCTGCTGCAGCCCGGCGCCAACACCGGCATCACCGAGGAAGCCAAGTACACCGGCAAATCCGGTGACTGGTGGGCGTTCCTCGTGGGCCTCTTCCCGAAGAACTTCTTGGGACTCGGCGCCAGCTCCACCGTCGGCGACTCCGGCGCAGTGACCACTTCGGTCAGCTTCAACGTGCTCCAGATCCTGGTGATCGCCATCGCCGTCGGTGTTGCCGCCCTCAAGGTGGGTAAGGCCGCCGAACCCTTCCTGAACCTGAACGCCTCGGCCCTTGCCGTCATCCAGAAGGTGCTGTGGTGGATCATCCGCATCGCCCCGCTCGGCACCATCGGCCTGATCGGCAACGCCGTCGCAGTCTACGGCTGGGACACCATCGGCTCCCTCGGCAAGTTCGCCGTCGCGATCTACGTGGGCCTGGCCCTGGTCCTGTTCGTGGTGTACCCCATCCTGGTGCGCAGCCACGGCCTGTCCATCAAGCAGTACTTCTCCGGTGTATGGCCGGCCGTTCAGCTGGCCTTCGTGTCCCGCTCCTCGGTGGGCACCCTGCCGCTGACCCAGCGCGTCACCGAACGCAGCCTGGGCGTCCCCCGGGCCTACGCTTCCTTCGCAGTGCCGCTGGGCGCCACCACCAAGATGGACGGCTGCGCGGCCATCTACCCGGCCGTGTCCGCCATCTTCGTCGCCCAGTTCTTCGGCATCCACCTGGACTTCAGCCAGTACGTGCTGATCGCCCTGGTCTCCGTGCTGGGTTCCGCAGCGACCGCCGGAACCACCGGCGCCGTGGTGATGCTGACGCTGACGCTCTCCACGCTGGGACTCCCGCTGGCCGGCGTCGGGCTCCTGCTCGCCATCGACCCCATCCTGGACATGGGCCGGACCGCCGTGAACGTGGCCGGCCAGGCACTGGTTCCCACCATCGTGGCCAAGCGCCAGGGCATCCTCGATGAATCGCTGTACAACGCACCGCGCAACGGCACCCCGTTCGTGGATGACAACGAAACCGCTGCCGGTGAGCCCACCGACGGCACCAGTGCCGACACGGCACCGCGCGAACTGCAGGACGCGAAGGCCTAACGGCAGCCGCACAGCAGCATGAAGTCCCCCGGGAAAACTTCCCGGGGGACTTCATGCTGTTAAGCGCTCCTGCCGCTCAGGGGAACCGTGGTCCCCCAACCGCGGGCTTCAGTCAGCGTCCGCCGCCACCGATCACGCCGTTCTGGACCGCCTTGGTCACGGCATCGGCTTCAGCCTGCGTCAGCTTCCCGTCCGTCACAGCCTTGTCCAGGCGGGTCTTGAGCTCAGCAGCGTGCTCAGACTGCTCATCGCTGCGGATCTCCTGGAGGGCCGCCGTCACCTTCGCTTCGTCGATGCCCAGTGCGGCGGCCAGCGACTTGGCCAGCGCCGCTTCCCTGGCGGCCGGGTCCGGCTTCTGTCCCTCAGCCGGGGCGGAGGGCTTGTTGGCATCACGGAAGGCCTTGAGCGCGTCCTGGACCTTGGTTTGGTCCACGCCGAGTTTCGTGGCCAGCGCAGCAGCCTGGTCCTCGCCGTGTCCGCCGCGGCCACCGTGCCGGCCCATGCCATCGGGGGCGGCGCCGTTGCCTCCGTCGGTCGGAGCGCTTGAGCTCGCGCTGGGCGTAGGCGTGGGCGTCGTGGTGGTTGCGGAGGCCATGCCGGCCACTCCGATACCGGCGCCGAGGACCAGCGCAGCCGCTGACAAGCCCAGGGTCATCTTCTTGGTACGTGACATCTTTCGTCTCCTGATTCGCCGTCCTGCGACGGCTGTAGGTTTATGCCTCTCTCACTGAGACATTCCAAGCATCCACCACGAGCTTCAGGAAAGGCTGTTGGGAACCTTTCGTTCTCCTGTGAATCCACGCGCAAAATACTTGCATGTAGTGCAAAGTTGCACGTAGTGTAATCCTGTGCCAACCACCTCCCCCGACGCCCAGCAGGCACCCCCTTCGAGGCGGGAGCTGAACAAGGCAGCCACCCGGCAGGCCATCACGGACGCCGCCCTGGAACTGCTGCGCGCCAAAGGGCCGGGCAACTTCACGGTGGAGGACATCGCCGACGCCGCCGGGATCTCGCGCCGCACCTTCTTCAACTACTTCAGCAGCACCGACGCCGCGCTGGCGTCCATCGTCCACGGCTTCCTGGACACCGCCATCCAGCAGTTGCGGCTCCGCCCGGCCGACGAACCGATGCTGGAATCGGCCCAGGCGGCCTTGGTGGCCCTGGCCGATCCCGAGGCCGTCGCCCCGTTGGCGGAACTGTTTACCTTGACCCAGCAAAGCCCGCTGATGGCCCACTCCGAACTGGAGGCATGGGACCACTGCCGGGCACAGGTCTTCGCCGTCGCCCGCGAGCGCCTCGCCGGCACCCCGGGCGGGCAGGACGAACTCTATGTCCACGCCTTGGCCGGCTCCATCATCTCCTGCGGCAAGGCTGCCATGGAGGTCTGGTTCAGCCGGCGCGGGCCGGACCTCACGGCAGGTTCCCTGACCGAGCTGCGTCAACTGTTGATTGACTCGATCGCCCTCCTGGGCACAGGCTTCGCTCCCCCTGCTTCATCTTCCGCTGTCCGCACCTCCTGATCAGATCGGTTTCCGCATGGCACTCCTCCTCTACCGCCTGGGCAAGTTCTCCTACCGCCGGCGCTGGCTTGTCATCTCCTTGTGGCTTGCCGTGCTGGTGGCCGTTGGCGGCTCGGCCGCAGCGTTCCACGGCACCCTGTCCAACAACTTCCAGATCCCGGGCACAGAGACCCAGCGGATCGCTGACAAGCTCAAGCAGGACCTGCCGTCGGCTTCAGGCGGCAGCGCCACGATCGTATTCGAAGCCCCGCCCGGCGGGTTCACGGACCAGGGCCGCGCAGCCGTCACGGACGCGCTGAAGAAGCTCCAGGCCCTGCCCGAGGTCCGCGGCACGGTTGACCCGTTCGCCACCCAGGCCCAGGTGGACCAGGCAGCCAAGGCGATCACCGACGGTGAACAGCAATTGGCCGCCGGCCAGGCCCAGCTGGACTCCTCACGGGCACAGCTGGAGGCAGGCAAGGCCCAGCTGGCCGCGGCTGAGCAGCAGCTCACGGCCGCAGGGGCACCGGCTGCGGTGATCGACGCGCAACTGGGCCAGCAGAAGGCGGCACTGGCAGCAGGCCAGGCCAAGCTCGACGCCGGAACCCGGGACCTGGAGGCCAGCAAGGCCAAGCTGGAGCTCGGCAAACGCCAGGCCCAGGCGGCCTCCGCCATCCGCTTTGTCTCGGAGGACAACCAGGCCGCCGTCGCCCAGGTCCAGTTCAACACCTCCATCAACGGGCTCTCCCCGGCGGTCCGGAAACAGGTCCAGGACATCGCCCATGAAACGTCCTCAGCCGGCGTCACGGCACTGGCCAGCAAGGAGATTACGGAGGACATCTCGGCCCTGTTCGGCACGGCGGAGATCGTGGGCATCGCCGTCGCCGCGCTGGTCCTGATCCTCATGCTGGGTACCCTGATCGCCGCCGGCCTCCCGCTGCTGATGGCCATCATCGGCGTCGGAGTTGGCGTCGGCATCACCTTCGCACTCTCCGGCCTGTTCGACATGAGCTCCATCTCCCCCATGCTGGCCCTCATGCTCGGCCTCGCCGTCGGCATCGACTACTCGCTGTTCATCGTCAACCGGCATCGGACCCAGCTCCTCGCCGGGATGGACGCCGAGGAATCGGTGGCCCGGGCCAACGGCACCTCGGGCAACGCGGTGGTCTTCGCCGGCCTCACCGTGATCATCGCCCTCGCCGCCCTGGTGGTCCCCGGGCTGCCGTTCCTCACCGTCATGGGCCTTGCCGCAGCAGGGACCGTAGCCGTGGCCGTGCTCGTGGCCATCACGCTGACCCCCGCCATGCTGTCCCTGATCGGCCGCCGCATCATCTCCCGGCGGGCCTGGGCCAAGGCCGAGGCGCACAACGCCGAGCCGGGCCATGAAGCCGCGGACCTCGCCACCGACCGCCAGCGCAGCACCCGCGGCTGGGGCGGACTCGTCACCCGGCACCCGTGGGTGGCACTGGTGGCCGGCGTCCTGGTACTCGGCACCCTGGCGCTGCCGGCAACCCAGCTCCAGCTGGCCCTGCCGGACGGCGGCTCCGAGCCCGTGGACTCGGAGGCCTACCAGGCCTACGACCTGACGGCGCGCAGCTTCGGCGAGGGTGTGACCGGTCCGATCGTGGCGGTGGGCGAGTTCCCGGCGAACCTCGACGCGGCCCAGGCACAAAAGCTGCAGTACGACATCGCGGACAAGCTCCGCGCCGTGGACAACGTGGTGGCCGCCGTGCCGGTGGCCCTCAGCGATGACCGCCGGACCGCCGTGTTCCAGGTCATTCCCAAGGAAGGCCCCGCCAGCGCCAGCACCGTCAAGGTGGTCGCCGAACTGCGCGGACTCAACGGCGAAATCCAGTCGGACTACGGCGTGGCCATGGGCCTGACCGGTCAGACGGCCGGCAACGTGGATGTCTCCACCAAGCTCGGTGCCGCCCTGCCGCCGTACCTGGCGATCGTCGTCGGTCTCTCCCTGGTCCTGCTGTTGCTGGTCTTCCGCTCCATCGTTGTCCCGCTGCTGGCCACCGGCGGCTTCCTGCTGTCCCTGTCCGCGGCCTTCGGCGCGGTGGTGGCGGTGTACCAGTGGGGCTGGCTGGGCGGCGTGTTCGACGTCGCCAACCCGGGAGCCGTGCTCAGCTTCCTGCCCATCATCCTGATCGGCGTGTTGTTCGGCCTGGCCATGGACTACCAGGTGTTCATCGCCTCCGGGATGCGTGAAGCGTACATGCACGGCTCCGAGGCCAAGGAAGCTGTCCGGGTGGGCTTCCGGCACGCAGCCGCCGTGGTGACGGCCGCCGCGATCATCATGGTCAGCGTGTTCTCCGGCTTCATCTTCAGCCACCTCACCATGGTCCGGCCGCTGGGCTTTGCCATGGCTTTCGGTGTCCTGTTCGACGCCTTCGTGGTCCGGATGACCATTGTCCCGGCCGTGATGTACCTGCTGGGCGCCAAGTCCTGGTGGCTGCCGCGCTGGCTGGACCGGATCCTGCCGGACGTGGACGTCGAAGGGGCCAAGCTCAACCGCGGCCAGGCCGCTCCCACCCCCGGTGAACTGGTCCACTAGGCTGGAACCGTGCACCACCTGATTCTCGCGTCCCAGTCCCCCGCCCGCACCAAGCTCCTGGCCGAGGCCGGCATCCGGCACACGGTCCTGGTGTCCGACGTCGACGAGGAAGCCGTCCAGGAGCGGTACGGCGTCACCGACCCGCATGACACCGCACTGCTGCTCGCCCGGGCCAAGGCCGAGGCCGTGGCGTCCCTGCCGGAAGCGGAGGGCGCCCTGGTGCTGGGCTGCGACTCCGTCTTCGAGTTCGACGGCGAGGCGCACGGCAAGCCGTACACGGCCGACGTCGCCCGGGGCCGGATGCTGCGGATGAGCGGCAGCGCGGGGGTGCTGCACACGGGACACTGGCTGGTGGATTGCAGGGACACGGACGACGACGGCCCCGGCGGCCGCGGTTCGGGCGCCACGCTCGGGGCGGTCGCCTCCGCCGAGGTCACCTTCATGGACATGGACCCGGCGGAAATCGACGCCTACATCGCCACCGGCGAGCCGCTGCACTGCGCCGGTTCGTTCACCATCGACGGCCTGGGTGGGGCCTTCATCCGGAAGGTCGACGGCGACCCGCACGCCGTCGTCGGCCTGTCCGTCTCCACCCTCAGGGGCCTCCTGGCCGCCGCCAATGTGCGCATCACGGATCTCTGGCCCGCGGGCTAAGTCCTCCATTTTCGGGGCGCCTTGTAGCTTCCCTACAAAGGAAGGCTGGTTTACACGCGGATTCCGCAAGTAATATCGGCGGAACCCTCAAAACCGCGCTAGGCTCCCTGAAGGAAAGAAGGAGACGCCTTGTCAGCAAATTTGGAGCAGTCCGCAGGTCCCACGCAGTCGACGACCCTCACCAAGGTGCTGATCGCCAACCGCGGGGAAATCGCCGTCCGCATCATCCGTGCGGCCCGGGACGAAGGCATCGCCTCGGTGGCCGTCTACGCCGACCCCGACCGTGACGCCCTGCACGTCAAACTCGCCGACGAGGCCTATGCCCTGGGTGGCACCACGGCCGCCGAGTCGTACCTGGTGATGGACAAGATTCTTGACGCCGCCCGCCAGTCCGGCGCCGACGCCATCCACCCCGGCTATGGATTCCTGGCGGAGAACGCCGATTTCGCCGCCAAGGTCATCGCCGCCGGGATCACCTGGATCGGCCCCTCCCCCGAGGCCATCTCCGCCCTGGGCGACAAGGTCCAGGCCCGCCACATCGCCGAGAAGGTCGGTGCCCCGCAGGTCCCCGGCACCGCCGATCCGGTGGAATCCGCCGAGGAAATCCTCGAATTCGTGGACAAGTTCGGCCTGCCCGTGGCCATCAAGGCGGCCTTCGGCGGCGGTGGACGCGGCATCAAGGTTGCCCGCACCCGCGAGGAAATCCCCGAGCTCTTCGAGTCCGCCGTCCGTGAAGCCGTCGCAGCCTTCGGCCGCGGCGAGTGCTTCATCGAGCGCTTCCTGGACGCTCCCCGGCACGTCGAGACCCAATGCCTCGCCGACGCACACGGCAACGTGGTGGTGGTCTCCACCCGCGACTGCTCCCTGCAGCGCCGCAACCAGAAGCTTGTGGAGGAGGCCCCGGCCCCCTTCCTCACCCCGGAACAGAACCAGCGGCTCTACGAATCCTCCAAGGCCATCCTCAAGGAAGCCGGCTACCTCGGTGCCGGCACCTGCGAGTTCCTGGTAGGCCAGGACGGCACCATCTCCTTCCTTGAGGTCAACACCCGCCTCCAGGTGGAGCACTGCGTCTCCGAGGAAGTTACCGGAATCGACCTGGTCCGCGAGCAGTTCCGGCTGGCCCGCGGCGAGGAACTCGGCTACGGCGACCCCGAGGTCCGCGGCCACTCCTTTGAATTCCGCATCACCGGCGAGGACCCGGGCCGGAACTTCCTGCCCTCCCCCGGCACCATCAGTGTCCTGAAGAACCCCACCGGGCCCGGCGTGCGGATCGACTCCGGCGTGGAGCAGGGCGATGTCATCAGCGGCAACTTCGACTCGATGCTCTCCAAGCTGGTCGTTACCGGCGCCACCCGCACCCAGGCACTGCAGCGCTCCCGCCGTGCCCTGGAGGAAATGGTGGTCGAGGGCATCCCCACCGTCATCCCGTTCGATCTCGCCGTGGTCAGCAACCCCGACTTCGCCCCCGCGGAAGGCCCGTTCAAGGTCCACACCCGCTGGATCGAGACCGCATTCGTCAACGACATCCCCGCCTGGACACCCAGCGGCACCACGGAAGTAGAGCCCGACGCCGGCGAACGCCAGCGCGTCGTCGTCGAGGTGGGCGGCAAGCGCCTGGAAGTGGTGCTCCCCGCATCCCTGGGCACCCCCGGCACCGCCGCAGCCGCCGGCAAGCCCGGCAAGTCCAAGAAGCGCTCACGTTCAGCAGGTCCCGCCGCAGCCACGGGCAATGCCCTCACTTCCCCCATGCAGGGAACCATCGTGAAGGTCGCCGTTTCGCACGGTGACGTGGTGTCCGAGGGCGACCTGGTGGTGGTCCTGGAGGCCATGAAGATGGAGCAGCCGCTGACGGCGCACCGTTCCGGCACCATCACGGGCCTGACGGCAACGGCGGGCGAAACGGTGTCCGCCGGCGCCATCATCGCCACGATCGAAGACTAGAAAGCGCCGCGCCGGACATGCTCGCACCAAGCTTCCAGGAAGAAGTGGACCGCTACCACCAGGCGGTTCCCGAAATCACCCGGGGCAACCCGGCCCCGATCAAGGACCTGTACTCCCGGCAGGACGATGTCACCCTGGCCAACCCGTTTGGCGGCATCGCCCGCGGCTGGGCACAAGTGGAGGCCCGTCTTGACCAGGCGGCCCGGCAGTTCCGCGACGGCGAGATGCTGGGCTTCGACACCGTCACCTCCTACACGGCCCGCGACACCGCCTACCTGGTGGAAACCGAGCACTTCCGGGCGCGGCTGGACGCCGCGGCCGCCACGGAGGAATTCGCCCTGCGCGTCACCAGCATCTTCCGCCGCGAGGAAGGCTACTGGAAGCTGGTGCACCGGCACGCGGACCCTGCCGCCCGGCCCCAGTCCCGGCGCTCCCTGACGCAGCCCGCCGCCTGACCTGCCCCCGCACCCGGTTCGCCGTCGGGACGGCCCGGGTGCTGGCAGGGCTCGGCAACAGCAGGCAGACTTAGCAGATGCTGCCTTTCCTGCTTCTCGCATCCCGCGCCGAGGATGCCGCCGCCGACGACGAATACGCGGCCTACCTGAGGTACGGCGCACTGGAAGAGCGCGAACTTCACCGGGTCAGGCTGGAGGCCGCACCGCTGCCCGAACTGGACCTTTCGCGGTACTCCGGGGTGATCGTCGGCGGCAGCCCGTTCACCTCCAGCGATCCACCCGGGGACAAGAGCGCAGTACAGCACCGGGTGGAACGGGAACTTTCGGGCCTGCTGGACCAGCTCGTGGCGCTCGACTTTCCGTTCCTGGGCGCCTGCTACGGCGTGGGCACCCTGGGCACGCACCAGGGCGCGGTGATCGACCGGACCTACGGGGAACCGCTGGGAGCGGTGGAGATCGAACTGACGGAGGCGGGGCTGCAGGATCCCCTCCTGCAGGGGCTGCCCCGGACGTTTACGGGCTTCACCGGCCACAAGGAGGCCGTCAGGTCGCTGCCGGCGCACGCCGTCCTGCTGGCGCGCTCCGCCACCTGCCCGGTCCACATGTTCCGCATCAACGCAAACCTCTACGCCACGCAGTTCCACCCCGAACTGGACGCGGAGGGGCTGGTGACCCGGATCGATATCTACCGGCACGCCGGGTACTTCCCGCCGGAATCCGCCGGGGAACTGATGGCGGCGGCACGCCGGTCCACCGTGACCGAGCCCATGACCGTCCTGAAGAATTTCGTGGCACGCTACGCCCGCTGAGCATGAAAATGCCCGGCGGGCCGGATGGCCTCGCCGGGCATTGTGGCGTTGGAGAATCAGGCCACGTTGTTCTCGTAGTCAAGGTCGCGGGTTTCGCGGGTGAGGAACAGCGCGATCAGGGTCAGCACGGCCATGGACGTCAGGTACACGCCGACCAGGACGGGGCTGCCCTTGGCCGCTTCCCACAGCGCGACGGCGATGAACGGCGCCACGGCTGCACCCAGGATGCTGGAGAAGTTGTAGCTGATGGCAGAGCCGGTGTAGCGGACATTCGTGGGGAACAGTTCCGGCAGCAGCGCCCCCATGGGCCCGAAGGTCAGGCCCATCAGGGAGAAACCGAGGATCAGCAGGCCCATGGTGCCCACGAAGCCGCCGCTGAACAGCGGGACGAACAGCAGGCCGAACACGAAGATGCCGGCGGTGACGGCCATCAGCATCTTGCGGCGGCCATACTTCTCGGCCAGCGGGCCGGAGACCAGGGTGAAGATGCCGAAGAAGACGACGCCGGCGATCAGCATCCAGAGGAAGTCGTTGCGGGTGTACCCCAGGCCGGGGACGAACGAGGCAGCGGCCGCCTCCGTCATGGGCTTTCCGGCCTTTTCGGCGGCCGCCTGCGCACCGGCCAGCGTGGGCTTGGTGCCGTAGGTGAGGGTGAACGTGGTCATCAGGTAGAAGAGCACGTAGGTGGCCAGCATGATGAAGGTGCCCAGGATCAGCTGGCGCCAGCTGGTCTTGAAGACGCGGCCCAGCGGAAGTTTCGCCACCTCGTTGGATTGCACCACCTTGGTGAAGGCCGGGGTTTCGATCAGCTTCAGCCGGACGTACAGGCCCAGGATGACCATGACGGCGCTGAGCAGGAACGGCACGCGCCAGCCCCAGGCCGCGAAGGCTTCCGGCGAGAGGGTGTAGCTGGCCACGAGGAAGATAACGTTGGCGATGATGAAGCCGATGGGGGCGCCCAGTTGCGGGAAGGTGCCGTAGATGGCGCGCTTGTTGGCGGGGGCGTTCTCCGTGGCCAGCAGGGCCGCGCCGCTCCATTCGCCGCCCAGGGCCAGGCCTTGGGCAAAACGCATGATGACGAGCAGGGCCGGTGCCCAGAACTCCCAGCCGGGTACCAGGGCGGTGGGGAGGCAGCCGATCAGGAAGGTCGCGATGCCCATGGTGAGCAACGACGCCACAAGGGTTCCCTTGCGGCCAAACTTGTCACCGAAGTGGCCGAACACGATGGAGCCAAGCGGACGTGCGACGAACGCCACGCCAAAGACGGCGAAGGAGCTCAGCAACTGGGTGGTCTCGTTCTGGCCCGGGAAGAAGAGCTTCGGGAAGACGAGCACGGCGGCAGTGGCGTAGACGTAGAAGTCGTAGAACTCCACGGTGGTGCCGATCAGGCTCGCCACGATGACGCGGCCGCGGGAGTTCACCGGCTGGTGCGAACCGGGCACCGTGGTGGTATCGGGGGATGACATAGGTAAGCGCTTTCGTGAGACCGGCCGGGCACAGGCAGGTCCGCCTCCCGGCTCGAATAGTTAGAGTTCGATCTTACTTCGCCGCGTCCAGTCAATGGACGAATCGTCCACCATGTGGACCTGTGTTGTGCGTCTCACCATGCGGGCCACCGCGCCGGGCCTCACGCCGCCGTGCAGGCCCGGATAGGCAAAAGTCACAGCGCGTTAACAAACATCGTCCGTCCGCGAAACGAGCCGTCCCTACCTTGGAGGAACAACATCCCCTGAAGGAGGTAACCCGTGACTGTTGACCGCACCGTTGATGCCGGCGCCGAAAATACCCTTGACCTCGAAGAGGCCGCTGGACCGGCAGCCGTTGCCGCATCCGCCAGCGCACAGCCCGGCCGTACCCGCACCACAGACGCCCCTGCCCTTGAATTCCGCCCCGGCCGCTGGATCGCCAACTGGGATGCCGAGAACAAGGAGCAGTGGGAAACCGCCGGCCGCGCCATCGCCCGCCGCAACCTGAACTGGTCCATCTTCGCCGAGTTCCTCGGCTTCGTCGTGTGGCAGCTGTGGTCCATCGTGGTGGTCCAGCTTCCCGCCGCCGGCTTCACCTTCTCCACCTCGGAGATCTTCTGGCTCATCTCGATGCCCAGCCTCGTGGGCGCCACCCTCCGCATTCCCTACACGTTCATGGTCCCCCGCTTCGGCGGACGGAACTGGACCATCGTCTCCGCACTGTTGCTCCTGATCCCCTCCACCGGACTGGCCCTGTGTGTCTCCAACCCGGACACGCCGTTCGGCGTCATGCTCCTGGTGGCCGCCCTCGCCGGCTTCGGCGGCGGCAACTTCGCCAGCTCCATGGCCAACATCACGTTCTTCTACCCGGCGAGGGAAAAGGGCTGGGCGCTGGGCCTGAACGCCGCCGGCGGAAACCTGGGCGCCGCCGTCGCACAGCTTGCCGTCCCGATCGTCATCACCCTCCTCGCTGCCGGCACCGTCAACCTGCCTATGGCCGGCTGGATGTGGGTCCCGTTCATCCTGCTGGCAGCATTCGGCGCCTTCAAGTACATGAACAACCTCACCAGCGCCAAGGGCGACGTGGCCGGCTCGGTCGCGGCGCTGAAGGAACCGCACCTGTGGATCATGGCCCTGCTGTACATCGGCACCTTCGGCTCCTTCATCGGCTTCGCCGGCGTGTTCCCCAAGCTCATCAAGGACTACTTCCCCGCGTTCTCCTCCATCGGAGTGGGGACCGTGGCCCTGTCCCTGGCCTTCCTCGGCCCCCTGGTGGGTTCGCTGGCCCGCCCGTACGGCGGACGCATGGCGGACCGGATGGGCGGCGCCCGGATGACCGTTGCCGCCTTTGCCTCCATGGCTGTGATCACGCTGACCATGATCTGGACCCTCCCGCTGAAGAACTTCCTGCTCTTCCTGGTCCTTTTCCTGATGCTGTTCACCGCCAGCGGCTTCGGCAACGGCGCCACCTACAGGATGATCCCGGTCATCTTCGCCACCTCCAGCCGGGCCGCCCGCAACGGTGCCAACCCCGTGGCCACCCAGCGCCTGGCATCCTCAGCCCTGGGCCTGATCTCCGCGATCGGAGCCTACGGCGGCTTCGTCATCCCCCAGGTGCTGAATGCCTCCAGCACCGCCAGCGGCTCCTACACTCCGGCCTTCTACGGATTCGTCGGCGCGTATGTCCTCATGCTGGTGGTCTGCTGGACCTGCTACATCCGCAACGCCGGCCGGAACGCGATGGGGCACGTCTAACATGACCAAAAGCGCCGACACGCACTGCCCCTACTGCGCCCTGCAGTGCGCCATGACGCTCACGTCCCCCGCGGACCTGGCCCCGGCTGCACAGCCGGGGCCAGGCCCCGTGCCTGGCATGAACCCCGCGCCCGCACTGGAAGTTGCCGGCCGGGACTTCCCCACCAACCGCGGCGGCCTCTGCCGCAAGGGATGGACCTCCCCCACGCTCCTGAACCACGCCGGCCGGATCACCGAGCCGCTCCTGAAGGGTCCCGACGGCGTCCACCGGCCCATCGGCTGGGACCAGGCCCTGGACCTGGCCGCCTCGGCAGTCCGGGATGCCCGCGCCCGCCATGGGGCCGACTCCGTAGGTGTTTTCGGTGGCGGCGGACTCACCAACGAGAAGGCCTACCAGCTGGGCAAGTTCGCCCGGCTGGCCCTGGGAACCTCCCGGATCGACTACAACGGCAGGTTCTGCATGTCCTCGGCAGCGGCCGCCGGCATGCGCGCCTTCGGCGTGGACCGCGGCCTGCCCTTCCCGCTCGAGGCCCTGGATTCCGCCGGCACCATCCTCATGCTGGGTTCGAACGTCGCCGAGACCATGCCGCCGTTCGTCCAACACCTGCAGGGTGCCCGCAATGCCGGCGGACTGATCGTGGTGGATCCGCGCCGCTCCGCCACGGCAGCCTTCACGGCCGACGGCGGCGGCATCCACCTCCAGCCGCTGCCGGGCACCGATCTGGCCCTGCTGCTGGGACTGGCGCACGTGGTCATCCACGAAGGCCTGGTGGACACCGGCTACCTGCAGGAGCGCACCACGGGCTACGACGCCGTAGCCCGCAGCGTCAACGCCTTCTGGCCCGAGCGCGTGCAATCCCTCACCGGCGTGCCCGCGGACCTGATCCGGGAAACCGCCCGCAGGCTGGCCGCCGGAGCACAGGCAGGCGGCAGCTACATCCTGACCGGCCGCGGCGTGGAACAGCACGTGGACGGCACCGACACCGCCACCGCCGCCATCAACCTCAGCCTCCTGCTCGGCCTGCCGGGCTCGGCCCGCAGCGGCTACGGAACGCTCACCGGGCAGGGCAACGGCCAGGGCGGCCGCGAGCACGGCCAGAAGGCGGACCAGCTCCCCGGCTACCGCAAGATCACCGACCCCGCCGCCCGGGCGCACGTCGCCGCTGTCTGGGGCGTCCCCGAAGCGTTGATCCCCGGGCCCGGCCTGCCCGCCGTCCAGTTGCTGAAGTCGCTGGGCCAGCCCGACGGCGTCCGGTGCCTTTTCGTGCACGCCTCCAACATCGCCGTGGCCGCCCCCGACGCCAACGCCGTCATCAAGGGCCTGCGCAGCCTGGACTTCCTGGTGGTGTGCGACTTCTTCATGTCGGAGACCGCTGCGGAGGCCGACCTCATCCTTCCGGTCCTCCAGTGGGCTGAAGAGGAAGGCACCCTGACCAACCTGGAAGGACGCGTCCTGCGCCGGCGCCGCGCCATCTCCCCGCCCTCCGGTGCCCGCAGCGAACTGTGGATCATGGCCCGGCTGGCTGAGCGGCTGGACGCCCCCTCCACCTACAGCGAGGACCCCGAGACGGTCTTCGAGGAACTGCGGCTTGCCTCCGCAGGCGGCCTTGCCGACTACTCCGGCATCGACTACGCCATGCTGGACCGGGGCGAAGCCGCCTACTGGCCCTACCCCGCCGGCAGCAACGGCACGCCGCGGCTCTTCCGGGACGGCTTCGCGCACCCCGACGGCAAGGCGGTCATGGTCCCGGTGGTTCCCCGCCGCCGTCGTCCTTCCGCTGCGGACGCCGGCGCAAACGCGGCGGCCGGCGCCAAGGAAATGACCCTCATCACCGGACGCCTCCTGGAGCACTACCAGTCCGGCGCGCAGACCCGTCGGGTCGACGAACTTCTCGCCGCCCAGCCGGACGCGAAGGCCCAGATCCATCCCGCGGCCGCCGAGGCACTCGGCATCACCGCCGGCTCGCTGCTCTCCGTGGCCAACGGCCGCGGCGAGGTGGTCTGCCGGGCGGAACTCAGCACCGCGATCCGGCCCGAAACGGTCTTCCTGCCCTTCCACTTCCCGGGATCAGAAAGCGCCAACCGGCTGACCGAAGCCGCCACCGACCCCATCTCCGGGATGCCTGAATTCAAGTTCAACACCGTGTGGGTCCGGCCCGTGGCCGCCCCCGATTCCGCCCTTATGCTGCAAACGACGGAGGCCTCATGAGCGAGCAGATTGTGATCGTGGGATTCGGCCCCGTGGCCGCCAGGCTGGTGGACGAGCTCCTGCCCGCCGTCCGTGACGGGCACGCCCGGCTCACAGTGGTGGGTGGGGAGTCCGAGGCCGCCTACAACCGCGTCCTGGTGGCGGACCTCGGCGTCGGCCGCACCACCGCCGGCGCCCTGGCCCTCGCCGACGCCGCCGGCCTGGCAGCCCAGGGGGTGGATGTCCGCCTGTCCGTGCGGGTCAAACGGGTGGACCGGGCGCGGCAGCAGGTCCTGCTGTCCGACGGAACCGCCGTGCACTACGACCGCCTGGTGTTTGCCACCGGATCCCGGCCCGTCATCCCCAACCTCACCGGCATCAACCCCGACCCGGCCTCCCCCGTGCTTCCCGCCGGGGTCACGGCCTTGCGCGACCTCCGCGACGCGGACGTGCTCCGGCAGGCGGTGGACGGCGGCAAACGGGTGGTGGTCCTGGGCGGCGGCGTCCTCGGCCTGGAGACGGCGCTGGCGGCCGCGGAAGAAGGGGCTACGGTCACCGTCGTCCACAACGGGCCGCACCCCCTGGGCCGCAACATCGACCGCGGCGGCGGCGCCGTCCTGGCCGCCGGACTGCGCCGCTGCGGCGTGAGGGTGGCAGGCAACGCCCGCTCCACCGGCGTTGAGCACAACGCGCCCGACGGCGGATTCTCGGCGTTGCTGCTCGACGACGGGTCCGCGATCGACGGCGACCTCCTGGTCATCTCGTGCGGGGTCCGTCCCCGGACCGAGCTGGCCGAAGGCTGCGGACTGTCCACCGGCACCGGGATCCTGGTGGACCACCGGCTGCGGGCGCACCACGAACCGCACATCTTTGCCATCGGCGACTGCGCTGAGGTTCGCTGCCCGGATCCGGGCTGCGCCGCATGCAGGAACGCCGTGGGCCCGTCCGGGCTGGTGGGCCCCGGCTGGCGCCAGGCCGAATGGTTGGGCGGCTACCTCACCCTGCTGGCCGAAGGGGCCGCTGCCGAGGCGGACCTGCTGCCGGCCCTGCCTGCGGAACAACCCGCCGTCGTGGTGTTGAAGGCCCGCGGCCTGAACATGGCGGTGGCCGGGAACAACGGCGCCGACCCCTGGGACGAAGAAGCGCTCACGGCAGGTGCCGTCAACGGCAGGCCGCGCCTGCAGATCGCCCAGTGGGCCGATCCGGAACACGGCCGCTACGTCAAGATGACCACCCGAGGCGGCGTCCTTGAGGGCCTGGTGTCAGTGGGAATGCCGCGCACCGCGGCCGAACTGGTGGGCCTTTTTGAACGGGGCGCGGAACTGCCCGCCGACCGTTCCCTGCTCCTGCGCCTGGACGGGCCGGACCTGGTCCCTGGCGCCGCCGACCCCGCGGGCACCGTTTGCCGGTGCGCCGGTGTCAGTGGAGCGGCGATCCAGGGCGCCGTGGAGGGCGGCTGCTCAACGGTGGCGGACGTGTCCAAGGCCACCCGGGCAGGCACCGGCTGCGGCGGCTGCCACGAAGACATCAAGGGACTTATCGAGAAGCACTTCTCCCCGGCCTTCCCCTAACCCCGCAAGGACACACGGGCCGCCTACATGTGGACGTGCAGGCGGCGGGCGGCCTCGGAGATGGAACCGGTCAGTGACGGGTACACGGTGAAGGTGCTGGCAAGGTCATCCACGTGCAGCTTCTGCTTGACCGCGATAGCGATCGGGAAGATCAGCTCCGACGCGTTGGGACCGACCACCACGCCGCCGATTACGGTTCCGGAGCCCTTCCGGGCAAAGATCTTCACGAAGCCGTCCTTGGCGTTGCGCATCTTGGCGCGGGCGTTGCTGCGCAGGGAAAGCTTGATGATGTCCGCCTGGTACTTGCCGGACTCGATCTCCGACTCGGACACTCCCACGTTGGCGATTTCCGGGGACGTGAAGATGTTCGATGCCACCTGGTGGAGCTTGAGCGGGGTCACGCCGTCGCCCATGAAGTGCGCCACCGCGATGCGGCCCTGCATGGCGGCCACGGAGGCCAGCGGCAGGACGCCGGTGCAGTCCCCGGCAGCGTAGATATTCGGGGCCGTGGTGCGGGATACCCCGTCAACCTTGATGTGGCCGCTGTCGCTGACGGCCACGCCGGCTTCTTCAAGGCCCAGTCCGGCGGTGTTGGGGATGGAGCCCAGGCAGAGCAGGCAGTGGCTGCCGGTCACGGTGGAGCCGTCGGCGAGGGTCACCACCACGCCGTCGTCCGTGCGTTCCACGGACTGGGCGCGGGAGCGGGAGAGGACCCGGACCCCACGGCGTTCGAAGACTTCCTCCAGTACCACCGCGGCGTCGACGTCGGAGCCCGGCAGCACCCGGTCGCGGCTGGAGACCAGGGTGACCTTGGATCCCAAGCCGTTGTAGGCGGACGCGAATTCGGCGCCCGTCACGCCGGAGCCGACGACGATCAGTTCCTCGGGAAGTTCGTCAAGGTCGTAGATCTGCGTCCAGTTGAGGATCCGCTCACCGTCCGGGCGGGCAGTTTCCAGTTCGCGGGGGTGCGCGCCGACAGCCAGCAGGATGGTGTCAGCTTCCACCGTCTCGGTGCCGTCAGCGGTCAGGACCTCGATGGTGTGGTTGTCCACGAGGCGGCCGGACCCGGCGATGATCCGCACGCCCACCTTCTCCAGGCCGTCGCGGATGTCGTGGGACTGGGTGCGGGCCAGGTTGAGGAGGCGGTCGTTGATGTGCTTGAGGTCAGCGTGCATCACCGGCACGAAGTCCCCGCCATCGACGTCGAACTTCACGCCCAGCTCGCCCGCCTCAGCCACCCGGGCCATGAGGTCGGCCGTGGCGATGAGGGTCTTGGAGGGAACGACGTCGGTCAGCACGGCGGAGCCGCCGAGCCCGGCACGTTCGATGATGGTGACCTTCGCCCCCAGCGAGGCGGCGACCATGGCCGCTTCGTATCCGCCGGGACCGCCTCCCAGGATCGCGATTCGGGGGGAACTGAAATCTGGATGCGTAGTCACAGTCATCCATTCTCGCCCATCTCCGGCCGGACCACCAAGAAAACAGGGCGCTTTCCGGGCCAGCCGTGATGAGGGCAACAGTGGCGGCAGGATAACTTGTACTGGTGAGTACAACAGACTTCCTGAACACGGACCCTTTTGCCGCCGCCCGGGCCGCCGCTGACTACATTGCCGAGGAGACCGGGGTGGACCGCCACGACGTCGCCCTGGTCCTCGGTTCCGGCTGGGGCGAGGCCGCCGACCTGATCGGCGAGACCACCGCCACACTCTCGGCGGAGGAGGTCCCCGGTTTCCATGCCCCCGCCGTGGAAGGCCACGTGGGAACCATCCGGTCCGTACTGGCCAAAGACGGAAAACGCGCCCTGGTCCTGGGTGCGCGGACCCACTACTACGAAGGCAAGGGCGTCCGGGCAGTCGTGCACGGCATCCGGACCGCTGCGGCGGCCGGCTGCAAGACCCTGGTCCTCACCAACGGCTGCGGCGGACTCAATGAAGACTGGACACCCGGCACCCCCGTACTGATCAGCGACCACATCAACCTCACCGCTGCGTCCCCGCTGGAGGGCGCGACGTTCGTGGACCTGACGGACCTGTACTCACCGCGCATCCGTGGGCTGGCCCGCGAGGTGGATCCCACCCTGGACGAGGGCATCTACGCCCAGTTCCCCGGCCCGCACTACGAAACCCCGGCTGAAGTGCAGTACGCCAAGCGGATCGGGGCGGACCTGATCGGCATGTCGACGGCACTGGAGGCCATCGCCGGCCGCCACGCCGGAATGGAAGTGTTCGGCATCTCCCTGGTCACCAACCTGGCAGCGGGCATCAGCCCCCAGCCGCTCAGCCACCAGGAAGTCATCGAATCCGGCCAGGCCGCGGGCCCGCGCATCTCCCGGTTGCTGGCTGACATCATCGCCCGGCTCTGAACGCCCCTGGCCGCCGGGGTGCGGGCAACGGACCTGCAATGACGATAGCGTTAGGCCCATGACGTCTTCCGATGCCGAACTTCGCCTGCTTGCCGAGGCCCGGGAATGGGCCGCCCTGGATCCGGATCCCGCAACACAAGCATCGCTGCTTGGGCTTGTGGGCCTCGTTGAAGAGGGAGACCCCGCGGCCCGGCAGGAACTCGAAGACAGCTTCCGGGGCACGCTGCAGTTCGGCACGGCGGGGCTGCGCGCCGCCCTCGGACCCGGGCCGAACCGGATGAACCGGGTGGTGGTCCGCCGCGCCGCAGCCGGACTGGCCGCCTTCCTGGTGGACGCCGTGGCCGAAGCTGCTTCCGGCACCCGGCCGCGCGCCGTCGTCGGCTATGACGCCCGGCACAACTCGGATGTCTTCGCGGCCGAAACGGCTGCCATCTTCACCGCTGCCGGCATCGAGACCTTCCTGCTCCCGGCAGCCCTCCCCACTCCCCTGCTGGCCTACGCCGTCCGCGCCCTGGAATGCGACGGCGGCGTCATGGTCACCGCCAGCCACAACCCGCCGCAGGACAACGGATACAAGGTCTACCTCGGCCGGCACGCAGTGTCCGCCGACGGCGACGGTGCCCAGATCGTGGCGCCCTATGACGCCCGGATCGCCGCGCGGATCAGCTCCGTGGGCCCCGTCGACTCCATCGAACTGGCGGCAGGCGGGTGGACCGTGCTGGACGGCTCGCTGGCCGCCGACTACCAGCGGGCGATCGCTGCGCTGGCCATGCCGGACCGCTTCCCCGCCCGCGACCTGCGGATCGTCCTGACCCCGCTGCACGGCGTGGGTGGCGCGACGGCACTGGAGGTCCTGGACGCGGCAGGTTTCACGGATGTCACCATGGTGGCCGAACAGGCCGAACCGGACCCCGAATTCCCCACCGTCAGCTTCCCCAACCCGGAAGAACCCGGGGCACTCGACCTGGCCCTCGAATCGGCCGAACGGCTCGACGCCGACCTCGTCATCGCAAACGATCCCGACGCCGACAGGGCTGCCGTCGCCGCCAAGGACCCGGACACCGGTGCCTGGCGGATGCTCCGCGGAGACGAAGTGGGCGCCCTCCTGGGGGCCCATATCGCCGCAAGGCTCGCCGACGCCGGCACTGAAGCGGACCACCAGGGTGTCTTCGCCAACTCGATCGTGTCCTCCCGCCTGCTGGCGCGCGTTGCCACCGCCGCCGGCTTCGCCCATGAAGTAACCCTGACCGGGTTCAAATGGATCTCCCGGGTTCCGGGCCTCACCTACGGCTACGAGGAAGCGCTGGGCTACTGCGTCGCACCGGACCTGGTGAAGGACAAGGACGGCATTTCCGCCGCCGTGCTGATCGCCGAACTCGCTGCCGCCGCCAAGGCCGCCGGCAAGACCGTCCTCGACACCCTCGATGAGCTGTACCTCCAGCACGGCCTGCACGCCAGCGACCAGCTGAGCATCCGGGTCGCGGACCTGGGCCTCTTGGACGCCATGATGAACCGTCTGCGGGTTTCGCCGCCGGAATCGTTCGGGCAGTCCGCCGTGGAAGTCTTCACCGACCTGGCAGAGGGAAGCGGCCAGCTGCCGCCCACGGAGGGCCTGCTGTATATCACCAGGGACCTGACCCGCGTGATCATCCGGCCCAGCGGCACGGAGCCCAAACTCAAGTGCTACCTGGAAGTGATCCACCACGTGGGATCCGCCGCCGAACTCCCGGAGGCACGCCAGGCGGCGCGTGCCTCCCTGGACGAGGTCCTGCACGACGTCAGCGAGGCACTGGGACTTTAACCGAGGAAAGGGGCGCCGCCTGGCGCCCCTTTCCTGTGTGCGGGAAATCCTAGAGTTCCACCTCGACGAACCCATCGGTGATCCGGGTGCTGAAGGCGGCCAGGCGCAGGCCCGGGGTGGTGAAGCATTCACCGGTCTCGAGGTCGTAGATCTCTTTATGCAACGGCGAGGCGATCGTGGGGCGCGTTCCCTTGGAACCAAGGATGCCGCGGGCCATGACGTGGGCTCCGGTGGCCGGATCCTCATGCGCCACGGCGAAGACTTCGCGTGGACCGGTGCGGAACAGGGCCACCTGGCGGCCGGCAAGGAGTGCTGCCTCGCCCCAGGCGGGTTCGAGGTCGTCCACCGCGCAGACGCGGTGCCAGCCCGTCCCGGATCCGGCGGTGTCTGATTCGGCGGCGAGCGCCCCAAGTTCCAGTGTTGCCGTCATGTCCGGCTCCTCTCCTGTGCCTGTCATCCCTGCAAGCGGCTGCTTGTGATGCCGTGTCCAACGCTAGGTTCCGGGTGTTTCACAGGGGTGCGGTGAATGTGTCCGGCGGGTAAAAGAGACCTCACGCGGCCGGAAATGCGTTCGTGATGCAGAAGTTAAGTTGACGAAACAAATGGGAAACTGAGGCGAAACTGCCCCTCCCTAGGCTGGAAGCACAAGCTGCAGAGCACCGTCTGCGGCCCATGCGAAAGGCCCACAGTGACCGAACAGACTTCAAGCACCGAGACTCCGCGCCGCATCGTCGTCGCCGGCGGCGGCCCTGCGGCCCACCGTTTCGCGGACGCCATGCATGCCCGCGGCCTCGACGGCTGGGATGTCACGGTCCTCACCGAGGAAGCCCACCTCCCCTACGACCGGGTGGCCCTCTCCAAGGCCCTCACGGACACCGGTGTGGACCTGACGCTGGGAACGGCCACCATGTGGGAGCACGGCTCCTTGTCACTGAAGACCGGCGAACGCGTCGTAAAGGTCAACGCCGGCGCCAAGACGGTGGAGACGGCCGCCGGCAACACGTACGAATATGACGAACTGGTAGTGGCCACGGGCTCGGACGCCGTCCGCCTGCCCATCCCCGGCGCCGGGCACGCCCACGTCTACCGGACGCTTGAGGACGTGTGGGCCATCAACAAGGCCGTCGCCGACCTCACCGCGAAACTCGGCCGCAAGATCAACGCGGTCACCATTGGCGGCGGACTCCTGGGACTGGAATCCGCAGCCGGCACCGAACAGCTCGGCGCCACCCCGGTGGTCATCAACGGCGCCCCTTGGCTGATGAATACCCAGCTGGACGAGGGCGCGGGCCAGGCCTTGGGACGCCTGATCGAAGCCAAGGGCTTCGAGGTCCACGGCGGTGTCTTCCCCTCGGAGATTCTGGCGGACGACGACGGCCAGGTCACCGGAGTGCTGATGGCCGACAACCGGATCATCCCGGCCGACCTGGTCATCGTCGCCGTCGGCGTCAGGCCCCGTGACGAACTCTTCCGCGCGGCCGACGGCGAAGAGCAGCTTTTCAGCCTGGGCCAGCGCGGCGGCGTGGTCATCAACGACTACTGCGCCACCGAAGTCCCCGGCATCTGGGCCATTGGCGAGGTGGCCAACTTCGGCGGCATGTGCCTTGGCCTGGTGGCGCCCGCCAACACGATGGCCGAGATCGTCGCCGACCGGCTGCACGGCGGCGACGCCACGTTCCCCGGTTTCGACACCGCCACCAAGCTGAAGCTCTCCGGCGTGGACGTGGCCAGCTTCGGTGACGCTTTTGCCCGCACCGAACACGCCCTCGAAATCGTCTATGCGGACCCCGCCCGCGGCGTCTACCAGAAGATCGTCACCACGGACGACGCCAAGACCCTCCTGGGCGGCATTTTCGTCGGCGACGCCTCTCCCTACATGAGCCTGCGGCCGCTCCTGGGCCGTGAACTCCCCGCAGAGCCCGGCGCGTTCCTGACCGCGGCCGGCGGCGGCGAAGCTCCCGAGACCGAGCTCCCGGACGACGCCACCCTGTGCTCCTGCAACAACGTCACTGCAGGCACCATCCGCGATGCCATCAACGGCTGCGGCGCCTGCGACGGCAACGCCCCGGTCCAGGAACTGGGCGAACTGAAGGGCTGCACCCGCGCCGGCACCCAGTGCGGCTCCTGCGTGCCCATGCTGAAGAAGCTGCTGGAAACCGAGCTCACCAAGTCCGGCGTCGAGGTCTCCAAAGCCCTGTGCGAGCACATCGAACTGTCCCGCCAGGAACTGTTCGACGCCATCCGCGTCCTGGAGCTGACCTCCTTCGAGGAGATCATGGCCAAGTACGGCACCGGGGCCGGCTGCGACATCTGCAAGCCGACCATCGCCAACATCCTGGCCAGCCAGAACAGCGCCTACGTGCTGGACGCCGGCCGCGGCACCCTGCAGGACACCAATGACCGCGCCCTGGCCAACATGCAAAAGGACGGCACCTACTCGGTGGTCCCCCGCATCGCCGGCGGGGAGATCACCCCCAAGAAGCTCGGCGTGATCGCCGCCGTCGCCGAAAAGTACGGCTTGTACACCAAGATCACCGGCGGCCAGCGGATCGACATGTTCGGTGCCCGGCTGGAGCAGTTGCCGGAGATCTGGAAGGAACTGGTGGACGCCGGCTTCGAGTCCGGCCAGGCGTACGGCAAGAGCCTGCGCACGGTGAAGTCGTGCGTCGGGTCCACCTGGTGCCGGTTCGGTGTCCAGGACTCGGTGGCCATGGCCATCCAGCTGGAGCTTCGCTACCGTGGCCTGCGCAGCCCGCACAAGCTGAAAATGGGTGTCTCCGGCTGCGCCCGTGAGTGTGCCGAGGCACGCGGCAAGGACGTGGGCGTGATCGCGACCGCCGACGGCTGGAACCTGTACGTGGGCGGCAACGGCGGAGCCACCCCGGCCCACGCCCAGCTGCTGGCCAAGGACCTGGACGACGAGACCCTGATCAAGTACATCGACCGCTACTTCATGTACTACATCCGCACGGCGGACCGCCTGCAGCGCACGGCCCGCTGGCAGGAAGAGCTCGACGGCGGCATCAAGCACGTCGAGGACGTGGTGGTCAAGGACACCCTGGGCATCGCCAACGAACTCGAAGCCGCCATGGCCAAGCACGTGGACACGTATGTGGATGAATGGGCAGACACCCTCAAGGACCCCGAACGCCTCCGCCGGTTCCGCTCCTTCGTCAACGCTCCCGACCAGAAGGACGACTCGATCACCTTCGTCCCGGACGAGCGCGGCCAGATGCGCCCCGCCACTCCGGAGGAAAAAGGCAAAGTCCTGATCGGCGCTTCCATCCCGGTCCGCTCCGCCACCACGGAAACCCCTGGAAACGAGGCATAGCCATGCAGCTCAGTATCGACCTCACCGGCCGGAACGTCCTGGTGGCCGGAGCCCCTGATGCCGCGCGGCAGGCGGTGCGGCGGTACGAAGCCGCGGGCGCCGTCGTCCACCGCCTTGGAAGCCCAGCCGAGGCGCGGCTCGTCCATGTGCCGGAGCGGCTGTTCCTGGTTGCCGCCGTCGAGGACGGTCAGCACGGCTGGGACGCTTTCCTTGACCGCTGCCGGGACGCCGGCATCCCGGTCGCTGCCGAGCCCGCCGCCGGCCCGGCCGGACACGTCACCCTGGTGGGCGGCGGCCCCGGCACCGGCGACCTGCTCACCGTGGCTGCCGTCAAGGCGCTCCGGGATGCCGACGTCGTCTTCTACGACCGGCTGGCCCCGTACCAGGAGCTGCCGCTGCTGACCTCTGCGGAGCTGGTGGATGTCGGAAAGAAGCCGGGCCACCACAAAGTCAGCCAGTCGGACATCGAACAACTGATGGTCGAAAGCGCCCTGGCCGGCAACAACGTGGTGCGCCTCAAGGGCGGTGACCCCTATGTCTTCGGCCGGGGCGGGGAGGAAGTTGCCGCGTGCGTGGCCGCCGGCGTCAAGGTGCACGTGGTGTCCGGCGTTACCAGCGCCATCTCGGTCCCGGCCGCGGCAGGCATCCCGGTCACGCACCGCGAGGTCAGCCACATGTTCACCGTGGTGTCCGGGCACGCGCCGCTGACTGAGAAGGAGCACCACCACCTGGCCGGCCTGGGCGGGACCATCGTGGTGCTTATGGGCATCGGCACCTTGCACCAGCTGGCAGCTGGCTTGCGCCGCGCCGGAATGCGCCCGGACATGCCCATGGCCGTGGTGGAACGCGGCTACCGGCCCGGCCAGCGCACCACCATCGCGGACCTGGGCACCATCACCTCCGCCGCTGCGGGCTGCAGCAACCCCGCAGTACTGGTGATCGGCGAGGTGGTCCGGGTGGCCGAAGCCAACCGGCAGCACGCCGGAGCCGCCGCCGACCTGGACAGGCTGGCGGCCTCGCTGCTGGGATCATGAAAGGATTGACCCCCATGAATGCACTTGCACCGGCCGAACCCACGCAGGTTGAAGAAGCAACAGATGCCGCGGAATCGCCGCTGGAGGGGTTCCGTATCGGCGTCACCTCGGACCGGCGGTCCCGGGACCTCATCGAGGCGCTGGAAAGGCGCGGTGCCGAGGTGCTGCATGCTCCTGCCTTGAAGATCGCCCCTGTCCAGGAGGACATGCGCCTGATCGAAGACACCCGGGCCATCATCGCTGCAAAGCCGGACCTGTGCATCGCCACCACGGCCTACGGCATGCGCCGCTGGTGCGAAGCGGCAGACTCCTTCGGCCTCGGCGACGAGCTGCTGGAAACGCTGGGAGGCTGCCGGATGTTCGTCCGGGGCCCCAAGGCCCGCGGTGCCGTGCGTGCGGCCGGCCTCGCCGACGTCGGGATCAGCAGCGACGAAACCACTGCCACGCTGGTGGACATGCTGCTCACCGAAGGCGTCCGGGGCAAGACCGTGGCCATGCAGCTGCACGGCTACACCGACGTCCGCCAGATCGAACGGCTGCGGATGTCCGGCGCCACGGTCCTGACCGTGACGCCCTACCGCTGGGTCAAGCCCGACGGCGAGGACAAGCTGCCGCGGTTGATCGAGGCCGCCTGCAACGGAAACCTGGATGTCCTCACGTTCACCAGCGCCCCCGCGGTGGACGCGATGTGGAGCACGGCCCACGAGATGGGCCTGTACAAGCAGCTGGTGGAGAGCCTGAAACTGAATGTCACCACCGCGGTGGTGGGGCCCGTCACGGCGCAGCCCCTGCTGGACGCCGGGGTGACCCCGCTGATCCCGGAACGGTTCCGGATGGGAGCACTCATCCGCCTGGTGTGCGAGCACCTGGCCTTGAACCACGTCCGGCGGCTCGACACCCGCTCCGGAAACATCGAACTCCGGGGCCGCAGCCTTCGCATCGACGGCCGGCAGGTGGAACTGGCCCCGGCTCCGCTGCTGCTCCTGCGGGCGCTGCTCGGTGCCGGCGGCGCGGTCCTGTCCCGCGAGTCCCTCTCGGACCTGCTGGAACTCCGTGGATCCGTCCACGCGCTGGACATGACCGTGAGCCGGCTGCGGTCATCACTGCCGGACGGCAAGCTCATTGAAACCGTGGTCAAGCGGGGCTACCGGATCCGCGTTTGAGGTCCGGGGACGGCCGAATGTGTCCGCCCGCTCCCGGATGAGAGGTGCGTCACGGGTTCTGTTACCGGCCGGTAAATACTGGCGAACAGCACCCTCCGAAACAGCAATGGACGGGTAACACAACCGAAAAGGCAGGCCCCTACGCTGGGTTGCATCACGAAGTTCCGGCCGGTTACCGGCCACCAGCGAAAGGGCCAGCACATGTCCGCTCCGGCACCCTCCCCGTCCACCTCCGAGGCAACCCGCATCGTCATCGCCGGGGCCGGACCGGCCGCCCAAGCCCTGGTCGCCCAGCTGGACCGCGCCCGCTTCACCGGCACCATCACCGTGCTGAGCAACCGGGACGACACTCCCGCCGAACTGCTGGAGCTGGCCATGCTGCCGCAGGTTTCCGTGCGCTTCGGCCAGCCCGCAAGCCACATCGACGCCGCCAACCGCACCGTGGCCACCGCCGACGGCATGGAGTTCGCGTACGACCAGCTGGTCATCGCCACCGGTTCCGCCCCCGCAGCCAGCCCCGTGGACGGCGCCGCGGAGTGCCTGAGCTACTCCACCATCGATGACGCCCCGCGCATCGCCGAAGGCGTCCAGGACATCACCCGTGAACTGGGGCGCAGGCCCGTCGGCATCCTCGTCGGCACGGGCGCCGCCGCCGGACAGGCCGAAGCCGTCCTCCGGGCCAAAGGCGTGCGGCCCATCCGCACCACGGCCCGGCCCGCCGCCGTCGTTCCTTCCGTTGTTCCGGGCGGGTCCGCTTCCGGTCTGGCTTCCTCGGCCGTCGTCTTCGAGGACGGCAGCAGCATGACCGGAGACCTGGTGGTCCTGGCCGAGGAACGGGTCTCGCGTGACAGCCTCGCCGCCACGGCCGGAGTCCGGACGGCCGCCGGCGGCGGCATCGTGATCAGCCGCGACTTCCGCACGTCGGTCCCCGGCATTTGGGCCATCGGTGATGCTGCGGCGTTCGACGGCGTGCGGCTGGGCCTGCTGGTGGCGGCCGCGTCCGCGGCGGGGGCCTGCGCCACCCAGTTGCTGACCGCCGTTGCCTCTGCAGTCCCGTCCGCCGTTCCCGGGCCGGCGCTGCCGGTGGCCGCCTGACCGGTCCGGCCGGGTTCGCGCCCGGCGTCCGCCTCCGGGCATCCGGTGCGGTCCCGGCGCGCTGTGACAAGATGGTTTCCGAAACGAGTCACTGACGCGCCGGGCCCACGAAGCCCCTCGAGAGGACCATCCATGAGCAATGAAGCCACCGTTCACGCAGGCACCGCCACACCGGCCGGTGACGGGAACATCGCCTCCTATATCGACCACACGCTGCTCAAGCCCGAGGCTTCGGAAGCCGAGGTGCTGAAAGTCTGCGCCGAGGCCGCCGAGTACGGGTTCAAGTCGGTTTGCGTCAACCCTGTCTGGGTCAAGACCGTCACCACCGCGCTGAAGGGCTCAGGGGTCCTCACCTGCTCCGTGGTCGGCTTTCCGCTGGGGGCGACCCCCACGGACGTGAAGTCCTTCGAGGCCCGCGGCGCGGTACTGGACGGCGCTGACGAGGTGGATATGGTGATCAACATCGCCGCTGCCCGGGCAGGCGACAAGGGCGCCCTGGCCGATGACATCGCCGCCGTGGCCGAGACCGTGCACGCCGGTGGCGCCATCCTGAAGGTCATCATCGAAACCGCGCTCCTGACCGACGAACAAAAGGTCCTGGCGTGCCAGGCGGCAGTTGAGGCCGGCGCGGACTTCGTCAAGACGTCCACAGGCTTCAACGGTGGCGGCGCCACCGTTGAAGACGTGGCGCTGATGCGCAAGGCCGTGGGCCCGAACGTGGGGGTCAAGGCCTCCGGCGGTGTACGGTCCCTGGCCGACGCTCAGGCTATGATTGCTGCAGGTGCAACACGAATCGGCGCCAGCTCCGGGATTGCCATCGTCAAGGGTGAACAGGGTTCAGCCGCTTACTGACCGGGACCGGACGGCCGCCACAGACCAAGCCCCGCGGGGCCGAGGAGGAACACATGTCCAGCAAGATCAACGCGTCCAGCCGGGACACGACGTCGAACCAGGACATGGTCCGCACCCCGCAGAACGAGAACAACACGGCCACCAGCGCTGTCCTTTTCGTGGTCAGCTTCGCCCTGTTCCTGGGCGCCATCTACTCCCTGTCCTTCCTCAGCCTGGACAACCCCTGGCCGATGGCGGTGTGCCTGGTCCTGTTCGCCCTGGCGTTCTGGATCCCGCAGACCATCCTCGGACGGTCGGACTCCGCAGGCGAGCACTGATCCCCACGCAGATAGCAAAGGACCCCGGACACAGTGTCCGGGGTCCTTTGCTGTCTGCTGCGCGAAACCTGCCTGCCGCTAGAACCACAGCCTGATCCAGGCCCCCGCGGCGGCGGCCACCGGGCGCCAGTGGTCCCTGGCGATGGCCCAGCCGGCCATGGACATGCCCACCATGGCGTAGGCACTGACCGGGATCAGCACCAGCCACTCCCGCTTGGATCCTGCCCGTCCCAACAGGGGCACCGAGAGGGCGCCGTTGGGGCGCCAGACGTTCCGCAGCAGGGGCAGCCGTCGCAGCAGCCGGGGTGGCCTGATCACCAGCGGCCACAGCAGCGGCACTCCCCCGGTGGTGACCAGGTCGCCGACAATATGGACCACCACGCCGATCAGCATCGAGGTGGGCAGCCAAGTCCATTGGTCCGGCGCGAAGAACGTGACCAGTCCGGCCATCGCCAGGGCGAAGATCCAGTTCGAGATGAAGCCGCCCTTGGGAAAGAGCTTCAGCGCCTTGGCCGCGATGTTGATCAGGAACATGCACAACAGCCCGGCGCCGACCGACAGGTGGCCCCACGGGGTGTCCATATGGACCTGCGATGCCAGGCCGGCCAGGAACACGAACACGGCGGCGCCCAGGATGGAATGCGTGCCCTGCCGGTGGCCGCCGCTGGCGTTCTCGATGCCACGCGCGATCACATTGGACAGCGGCGGGAGCGAGTGCGCCACCGTGCTGGCGCGGTGGTCCCAGTCGCACACCAGGGCCGTGCCCGCCGTCGCCATCCCACCGATGAGGATGCCGGTGGGATCCAGCGGATACCAGCCCAGCGTGTACGGTCCCGTGGACGCAACAGCAACCCACGCCGCAGCTCCCGACGCGGCGTGGTGTCCTCCCATCATCCCCTAACCGACAGTCAGGGGAGCATCGGAGAAGATGTTCCGGATCACACCGTTGGCCCAGTCGAGGATCTCGGCGTCCTGCAGGTCCCGGCCGCCGATCCGTGCGGTTTTCGGTTTGGGGATGAGGACCGCGTCCAAGGCGGGCTTGGATTGGGCGCCCGGGTACATGCGGTTCAGTCGCATCACCTTGGATTCCGGCAGGGTGGCCGGGGAGAACTTGATGAAGTTGCCCTGCAGCGCGACGTCGGTCAGGCCGGCCTCGCGTGCACCCACCCGGAACCTGGCCACGGCCACAAGGTTCTGCGCCGGCAGCGGCAGTTCGCCGTAACGGTCCACGAGCTCCGCCATGACCTCGTCGATGGCCTCGTTGGTGACCGCGGAGGCGAGCTTCCGGTAGGCCTCCAGGCGCAGCCGCTCGCCGGGGACGTAGTCGTGCGGCAGGTGCGCGTTGACAGGCAGTTCGATCTTCATCTCCGCAGCCTTCTCTTCGGCTTCGCCGCGGAAGTCCGCCACGGCCTCGCCCACCAGGCGGATGTACAGGTCGAAGCCCACCCCCTGGATGTGCCCGGACTGTTCACCGCCCAGCAGGTTGCCGGCGCCACGGATCTCCAGGTCCTTCATGGCCAGCTGCATGCCGGCGCCCAGTTCGTTGTGGGCGGCCACAGCTTTGAGCCGCTCCAGGGCCACCTCGCCCAGCGGCTTCTCCGAGGGGTAGAGGAAGTAGGCGTAGGCGCGCTCCCGGCCACGGCCCACCCGGCCGCGAAGCTGATGCAGCTGGGACAGGCCGTACTTGTCCGCGCCATCGACGATCAGCGTGTTGGCATTGGAGATGTCCAGCCCGGTCTCGATGATGGTGGTGCAGACCAGGACATCGAACCGCTTCTCCCAGAAGTCCACGATGATCTGCTCCAGCCGGCTCTCGGACATCTTGCCGTGCGCCACCTCCACGCGCGCCTCCGGCACCAGTTCGCGGATCTTCGCGGCGGTGCGTTCAATCGTGGAGACCCGGTTGTGGACGAAGAACACCTGTCCCTCGCGCATCAGTTCGCGGCGGATCGCGGCGGAGGTCTGCTTGTCCGTGTAGGGGCCCACGTAGGTCAGCACCGGATGCCGTTCCTCCGGCGGGGTGGCCAGGGTGGAGGTTTCCCGGATGCCGGTCAGGGACATCTCCAGGGTGCGCGGAATCGGGGTGGCGCTCATGGCCAGGACGTCCACGTTGGTGCGCATCTTCTTCAGCGCTTCCTTGTGCTCGACGCCGAACCGCTGCTCCTCGTCCACGATCACCAGGCCAAGGTCCTTGAACTCGAAATCCTTGGAGAGCAGCCGGTGCGTGCCGATCACCACGTCCACCGTGCCGTTCTTTACGCCCTCGGCCGTCTCCTTGGCCTCCTTGGCGGCCTGGAAGCGGGACAGCGGCTTGACCCGCAGCGGGAAGCCGGAGAACCGTTCGGTGAACGTCTCATAGTGCTGCTGCGCGAGCAGGGTGGTGGGCACCAGCACGGCCACCTGCTTGCCGTCCTGGACAGCCTTGAACGCCGCCCGCACCGCAATCTCGGTCTTGCCGTAGCCGACGTCGCCGGAGACCAGGCGGTCCATGGGGATCTCCCGTTCCATGTCCGCCTTGACCTCGTTGATGGTGGTGAGCTGGTCCGGGGTCTCGACGTAGGGGAAGGCCTCCTCCAGTTCCCGCTGCCAGGGCGTATCCGGGGCGAACGCGTGCCCGCGGGAGGCCATCCGGGCCGAGTAGAGCCGGATCAGTTCACCGGCGATCTCCTTGACGGCCTTCCGGGCCTTGGACTTGGTGCTGGCCCAGTCGGCGCCGCCCATCTTGCTCAGGACGGGAGCGTCACCGCCCACGTAGCGGGTCACCTGGTCCAGCTGGTCCGTGGGGACGAACAAGCGGTCGCCGGGCGCCCCGCGCTTGGCCGGCGCGTACTCCAGCACCAGGTACTCCCGCACGCCGTCACCGCCGCCGGCCACCTTCCGCTGGATCAGTTCCACGAACCGGCCGATGCCGTGCTGTTCGTGCACCACGTGGTCCCCGGCCACGAGCTGCAGCGGGTCGACGGCATTGCGCCGCTTGGAGGGCATCCGCCGCATGTCCTTGGTTGACCCGGCGGAGGTCCGGCCCAGGAGGTCGGCCTCCGTCAGCAGGCCCAGTTTGAGCCCGTCAAGGACAAAACCGCGGCCGACGGCGGCGGTGGTCACTTCGATGATGCCCGCCTGGGGTTCGTGGTCCAGGCTGTCCACCCGGGCGCACGGAATGTCCGCGTCATGGAAGAGCTCGGCCAGGCGCTGGGCCGGGCCGGGACCTTCGGTAGCCACCACGATGCGCCACTGGTCGCGGACATGCGAGCCGATGAACTCCATCATTTCCGCCACATCGCCCTGGTAGCCGCGGGGTTCGCGGGCATGCAGGTTCAATACGTCGATCTCGGGGAGCAACTCCGCGTCCTGGGCCAGGGAGGTGATGGACCACCAGGAGACCCCGTGCCCCAGGGCGGACGCGCGGGTTTCTGCAAGCGACCGGAAGCTCGCCGAGTGCAGCGCCGCGCTGGCCTGGGAGCTGAGGTCCAGGGGCGCCGTCCCGCCGTCCGAGGCCGTGGACCAGGCCGCCTCGAGGAACTCCTCGTTGGTGGCGGCGAGGTCGTGGGCGCGGGTGCGCACCTTCTCGGGCTCGATGACCACCGCGATGGAATCGGCGGGCAGCTGGTCCACGAACGGCACCATCGCGTCCACCAGCACCGGGGCCAGGGATTCCATGCCTTCCACGGCGATGCCGCCGGCGATCTTTTCGAGCATGTCCGCTGCAGCCGGCAGCTGGGCCTTCAGCGTGGCGGCGCGGGACATCACGGACGGCGTGATGAGGATTTCGCGGCATGGCGGCGCATGCAGCTCCGTGGGGTGGTGGATGCCCGGTGCGGACAGCGAGCGCTGGTCGGCCACGGCGAACCAGCGCATCTGGTCCACTTCGTCCCCGAAGAACTCCACCCGGATGGGGTGGTCCTCGGTGGGCGGGAAGACGTCGATGATGCCACCTCGGACGGCGAATTCGCCGCGGTGCGTCACCATGTCCACGCGGGCGTAGGCAGCGTCCGCGAGGCGCTTCACAACATCGGAAAACGGGACCTCCTGGCCCACTTTCAACGTGACCGGCACCAGGTCTCCCAGGCCGGCCACCACCGGCTGGACCACGGCGCGGACGGGCGCGACGACGACGCGCAGCCGGGCCGTCGTCGAACTTTCCGGATGGGCCAGGCGGCGAAGGACCGAGAGCCGGCGGCCCACGGTATCCGAGCGCGGCGAGAGCCGCTCGTGCGGAAGGGTTTCCCAGCTGGGGAACTCGGCCACGGTGTCCGCCGGCAGGTACGCGCGCAGGGCCGCGGAGAGGTCCTCGGCTTCCCTGCCGGTGGCGGTCACGGCCAGCACAACGCCCGGTTCACCGCTGCCCGCCGCTGCCGCCAGGCCGTCTGCCATCTCCGCCAGCAGCACGGGCCGCAGGCCGGCGGGGGCGCTGATCTGGTAGTCCTGTCCACGAACTTCGAAGCCCCGTGCAGCCTCGGCCCGGACCCGGCCGAATGTCCGGTCCGGTTCAAGGGCACGGCGCAGGCCATCCAGCGTAGGGACGGCGCCGGAGGAGCCGGCGCGTGTTTTGCCGGTGCTGGACGTGCCGGCGGCGGACTGGCCGGAAAGACTCATGGCAGTAGCTCCTGTGCTGTTCATCAAATCGCAGGCAACGCGAAAACCCGAAATTCGCTGCGAATCCCGGGGAGCTTCCAGCCTACCGCGCGGGACCGACATGGCAGTCCCGCGATTGCAGGCCTAGGCTGGCAGTGCCACCGCATTCGGCGTCGGAGCAGCCGTCCGGACAAGCCGCCGCTCCGAACCACAAGGGACGAACAGGAGCCAGTATGAGCGAAATGACTTCCCGGCCTACGCCCAAGACCGTCCTTGTCACCGGGGCCACCGGCTACATCGGTGGCCGGCTCGTGCCAAGGCTGCTGGAAGCGGGCCATACGGTGAAGGTCCTGGTCCGCTCCCCCGACAAGATCGCCGGTGTGCCTTGGCGCACCAAGGTTGAAGTGGTGGAAAGCAGCCTTGACGACGGCGACGCCCTCCGCGCGGCCCTTGCCGGCGTCGACGTCTTCTACTACCTGGTGCACTCCATGGCTGCAGGTGCCGGTTTCGAGGCGAAGGAAAAGGCGATGGCCCGGACGGCGGCGGATGCCGCCACGGCGGCGGGCGTCCGCCGGATCGTCTACCTGGGCGGCCTGCACCCGAAGGGCGTGGAGCTGTCCACCCACATGCGCTCACGCGAGGCGGTGGGCAAGGTCTTCCTGGACAGCCCGGTGGATTCGATCGTGTACCAGGCGGGTGTGGTGATCGGTTCCGGCTCCGCTTCCTTCGAGATGATCCGCCACCTGTCCGAGACCCTGCCCCTCATGCCGGCGCCAAGCTGGGTGCGCAACCGGATCGAGGCCATCGCCGTCCGCGATGTGCTCTACTACTTGGTGGCTGCGGCGTCCCTGGAGGGCCCCATCAACCGGACCTTCGACATCGGGTGCCGGCAGGTGCTGACGTACGCCAGGATGATGCAGGAGTACTCAGCAGTGGCCGGCCTGCCATACCGGGTGGTGTTGGCCCTGCCCGTGCCGGCGCCCAAGCTGGCCGGCATGTGGGTGGCCCTCACAACCCCCATTCCGTGGTCCATGGCGGTCCCCCTGGTCCAGTCGTTGCAGCATGACGCGGTATCCAACGAGCATGACATCGACCAGTTCATTCCGCAGCCCGACGGCGGCCTTACGCCCTACCGCACCGCGGTGGCCTTGGCCCTGGGCAAGGAACGGGACGGCCAGGTGGAGACCACTTGGGCGAATGCCGGCGCGGATTCCGACCCGCTGCCCAGCGACCCCGAGTGGGCCGGGCACAAGGTGTACATCGACGAACGGACGTTCCACGGAGACGTGGACCCGGCGCACGTCTGGACCATCATCGAGGGGATCGGCGGCCGCAACGGCTGGTACTCGCTGCCCTTGGCCTGGCAGGTCCGGGGCTGGCTGGACAAGTTAACCGGCGGCGCCGGGCTGCTGCGGGGCCGCCGGCACCCGCACTCGCTGGCCGCCGGCGAAGTGGTGGACTGGTGGCGGGTCGAGCGGATCGACCGCGGCCGGCTGCTCCGGCTGCGGGCCGAAATGCGCGCGCCCGGCCGTGCCTGGCTGGAGCTCTCCGTGGAGCCCGACGGCGGAGGCAGCCGGTACCGGCAGCGGGCCATCTTCTTCCCGAAGGGCCTGAGCGGACGGCTCTACTGGCTGGCCGTACTTCCCTTCCACAGCCTGATCTTCCCGGCCATGGCCCGAAACATCACCGCGGCCGCCCAAAAACTGGCCGATGCGGACCGCGCAGAGGTGACCCCGTAGGATGTTGGAGGCGTAAATCCTTTCCCGACGTCCCAGGAGGACCCATGGCGCTGAGCGCAACCACCACCCTTCCGCACTCCGTTGACAGCGTTGCCGCTGTGCTGGTGAACGAGGATTTCCAGCGCCACGTCAGCCAGCTGGTGGGCGGCGAACTGGAGTCCTTCAAGGTCGACGGCGACACCGCCGGGGCGTTCAGCGCCACGTCGGTGCGGACCCTGCCCACCACCCGGCTGCCCGAGATTGCCCGCAAGTTCGTCGGCGAGCACCTCAAAGTGACCCAGGTGGAAAACTGGGACGCACCCGCCGCTGGCGGCTCCCGCCAGAGCAACATCTCGCTGAAGATCGCCGGCGCCCCGGTGGATGTCACGGCCGTGCAGCGGCTGGTGGCCGACGCCGGCGGAACCCGGGTGGAGCTTGAGGGCGCCGTGAAGTCCTCCGTTCCGTTCCTGGGCGGCAAGATCGCCGACGCCGCCGAGCCCATGGTGGCCAAGGCGTTGAACCTGCAGGCCACGCAGGCGCAGGCCTGGCTGGAAAGCCACTAGTCCATGGAGCTGCCCGTTTTCGCTGCGCTGGTCCTGATTGTCGCCGGCGTCTGGTCGCTGGTGGTCTGGCCGCAGTTCCTGCGCCGGGTCATGAACGACCCCCGTGCCCGCGACAGTGCAGGCAAGGCCACCAAATTCCTCACGGTGCACGTGGTGCTGGTCAGCATCTCCATGGTGCTGGGACTCGCCACCGCAGTCATCGGCATCCTGGGGCTGTTGGGCTGACCCTTCCGCGCGGCAGCCACGGCTCCGGCATGACACAGCCCGGGCCTTCCTCCGGAACGAGGAAGGCCCGGGCTGTTCTGTTCCCTTTGGTTATGCCGCCTGGTTGAGCGCGTCCTCCGCCGCCACCCAGGAAATCATGGCGCACTTGACCCGGGCCGCGTAGCGGGCAACCCCTTCGAAGGCGGCGGCGTCCCCCAGCACTTCGGGATCGGCCTGGACCTTGCCGCGTGAACGGAGCACCTCGCGGAAGCTCTCGATCACCTGGTGCAGTTCGGCAACGGTCATGCCGTCGGCGAGTTCGGAGAGGACCGACGCCGAGGCCATGGAAATGGAGCAGCCGGCTCCGTCCCACGCCACCTGGACCACCTTGCCGTCCTGCACCGCCAGCCGCAGGGTGACTTCGTCTCCGCATACCGGGTTGAGCTGGTGGGACTGGCCTGTTGCCGCGCCGGCCGGGGCGTCGGTGGCGGCCAGCCCGCTGCCGTGGCGGGCCTTGGAATGGTCCAGGATGATCTGCTGGTACAGCTGGTCGAGGCTCATGGTGTCACCCTTCGTATTCTCCGCTAGGCGCGGAAGTAGGCCCGGACGCCGGCCACGGCTTCAAGGAAGCGGTCCACGTCGTCGGTGGTGTTGTACAGGTAGGCGCTGGCGCGGGTGGTGGCGGTCAGTCCCAGCCGCCGGTGCAGCGGCTGGGCGCAGTGGTGCCCGACGCGCACGGCGATCCCGCGGGCGTCCAGGAATTGCCCGACGTCGTGGGCGTGGACGCCTTCGACGTCGAACGCGGCCAGGCCGATCCGTTCCCTGCCTGCGGCCGGGCCAAGGACCCTGACGCCGGGAATGGCTTCCAGGCCCACCACCATGCGCTGGCCGAGTTCGGATTCCCAGGCGTGGATCCGGTCCAGCCCGGTTTCGGTGAGGTAGTTGGCTGCAGCGGCCAGTGCCACGGCCTGGGAAATGCGCTGGGTGCCGGCTTCGAAGCGTTGTGGTGCCGGCAGGTATTCTGCCCGCTCCATGGTGACGGTGGTGATCATGGATCCGCCGGTCAGGAACGGCGGCAGGATGTCCAGGAGTTCCTGCCGCCCATACAGCACGCCGATGCCTGTGGGGGCGAGCATTTTGTGGCCGGAGAGGACCGCGAAGTCCACGTCCAGTTCCTTGACGTTCAAGGGCAGATGCGGGGCGGACTGGCAGGCGTCCAGGACCACGAGGGCGCCGGCGGCGCGGCCCAGGGCCGTCAATTCCTGCACCGGGTTGATGATGCCCAGCACGTTGGAGGCATGGGTGAAGGCCAGGACCTTGGTCCGGGGTCCGATGACCGCGGCCGCAGCGTCCATGCGCAGGCTGCCGTCGTCATTGATGGGAATATGGCGGAGCGTCGCACCGGTACGGAAAGCCAGCTCCTGCCACGGAATCAGGTTGGCGTGGTGCTCCATCTCAGTCACCACGATCTCGTCGCCGGGCCCCAGCGCCAGTTCCCGCAGGCCGCGATCGCCGCGGCCTTGGGCAGCCCAAAGGGCTGCGTTGGACAGGGCATAGCTGATGAGGTTCAGCCCCTCGGTGGCGTTCGAGGTCCAGATGGTCTCTTCATAGCGGGAGCCGATGAAGTCGGCGATGGTTTGCCGGGCATCTTCGAACGCTTCCGTGGCCTCCACCGCAAGATGGTGCGCGCCGCGGTGCACGGCGGCATTGCGCTGCTCGTAGAACTCCTGCTCGGCTTCGATGACGCTGACCGGGTTCTGCGAGGTGGCGCCGGAGTCGAGGTAGACCAGCGGCTGACCGTTGACCAGCTGGTTCAGGACGGGGAAGTCGTTGCGGATGCGCAGCACTTCCGCGTTGTCCATGGCCGGCAGGGCACGTTCCAGCGTGGCTGGCGTTGATACTACGGCCAAAACGAACTCCTTGGGCTGCCAATGTCTGACACCCAATTGTCCCACAACACGGCTGTGGCGGCCGCCCGGAGGGGCTGCCGCCACCGCTGCCCCGGGCTTCGGCCGAGGGAGCAGAGGGCCGGCGACGGCTGGGGGGAGAGTCTCGGTCTCAGAAGACTCTGACGTCGCCGGCCCCGTCTGTGCCCGGTCCGTGGGGACCGGAAATCTGAGGGGCCTCAATGTCCTGATCGGCTGCTCCGCGGCTTCCAGCCTGCCGCTTTGCTTTGCCTCCTTAAGTAAATCCGGTAGCGCCCTCCCGTACACGAGTAGGGTGTACTCGAATCCTCGGGGGTGCACTACCGGGCCGCGGCCAGGTGGCCATGCAGGGGCGCATGCTGCGGCCGGGGCCCGGTTCCGCGGCGCGCGGAAAAGGGCGTCACAGGGCACCTACGACGCGGTGGCGTACGGCGCGCGGAAACGGCGTGCAAGGCACCCGCGGCAAGGGGCGGCCGCGGCAAGGGGCGGCCGCGGCAAGTGGGCGGCCGTGCAGACCGGTACCGGGGAAAGGCAGCCGGGGCTACTTGGGCAGGGCCGTCTCCAGCTCATCGCGGCTGCGGACGCCAAGCTTGACGTAAGTACGGTAGAGGTGGCCTTCCACCGTGCGCACCGACACCATCAGGCGCTGGGCGATCTCCCGGTCGGTCAGTCCCTGGACGGCAAGTTCGACAATGTCCTGCTCGCGGCGGGTGAGGTGAACCGCCGGTGCGGCGGCGATGAAGCGTCCCTCGCGGAAGCGCTCGCCGAGTTCGTGGTCGCACTTTTCCCGCTGGGCCACCGCCTGCCGGGACCGGCGGCGTTCGCCGGCCTGTTCCAGCACCGTGCTGGCACGGGCATATGCTTCCCGGGCCAGGTTGACAAAGGCTGCTTCCTCCAGCGAGGCAGCCGTCGCCATCAGGGCGTCGCCGTCGGCGTTTTCCCACGCCGTGGCCAGCGCACGCAGCGCCTCCGCCCAGCGGCCTTCCACGCCACGGGCAACCGTCTGGACCATGGGGATCACCGAGGGGTCCCCGAGGTCCCAACACATGGCCAGGACTTCGAGGAGGTTGCCGGCCCTGGCGGCTGCCTCCGTCGTCGTCATCAGCGTCTGCAACGCAGCCAGTCCCTTGCCGTCACGGGCGGTGTACTCTGCCCCCGCTGCCACGTACGCCTCGGCCAGGAGGTCATGGGCGGGGCCGCCGGCGAAGGCGTCCTTGTGATCCTGTTCCAGCCGTCTTGCCTGTTCGGCATCCCCGAGGCGGGCCGCCACGTAGTAGCCCAGCGCCGTGCCAAAGCGGTACAGCTGCAACGGATCGTTGAGCCTCAAGGCTTCCACGGCAGGCAACAGGACCTGATAGGCCCGTTCCATCCGGCCTTGCCGAAGCAGGGAGTAGCCGCGGAGTATGTTCAGGCTCCCGTCAAAAGTGGCCGCACCGGCGCCGTGGCCTGCCGCGTAGCCGTTCAGTTCCCGCTCGGCCGATTCCCATTCGCCCATGGCCAGGTAGTTGGAGACCAGCCGTCCCAGCACAAACTCAGGGAAGAAGAACAGGCTGCCTTCCAGCGGAGGAAGCTCCGACGCCGCCATCATGGCAGCATCCAATCCCTGGACGGGACGCCCTGCAGCTGCCAAGGCATGGGCCAGGAGCGCCTCGGCCAGGGCACGCAGCGGCTCTCCTCCGGAGCCGGCTGCGCCACGTTTCCGGATCCTGTCGACTTCCTCGCCCAGTGCCTGGAAGTTGACCTCGGCCCCGAGCTGCAGCACCTTGAGCAGCTCCGCCTGCCAGCTTCCATCCTGGCCGAATTGGGGAATGGCCCGCTCCACGTCCTCCGCTACATCTGCCAGCATCCGGCCATTGGCCTGGTGTGCCGATACCCGGAGCACCAGGGCTGCCGGCCCCTGCGGGTCCCCTGCCAGCGGGAGCCAGCACTCGTCCAGGAGGGCCGCCGCTTCCTGGTAGGAGCCGTCGTTATACAGGGCCCGGGCCTGGACCGCCTGGGCCAGGGGAATCAAGGCGGGATTGCGGATCTTGGCGGCGATGGACCGTGCGCTGTGGTTGCGGTACTTGAGCAACGCCACTTTGGCGGCCGCCAGCAACTCGTCGTCGCCTACCCGGAGCCCGCACTCCAGCGCCCACTCCACCGAACGGAGCCGGCCTTCCCCCTGCAGCAATCCGGGGTCCTGGTGTGCCGTGACCTTCTCCAACAGCTGGAGGCTCCGGGAGACCGATACCGTGTTCCTGATGGCACCGGCGAAGAGCGCGTTCCAGAGGTACAGTTCCGAGGGAACTCCTGGCGTCTCGACGATCATCTGCTGGTCCAGCAGGGACCGGACAACCGCTGCCCCGCTGATGTCTTCGACCACCTTGCGGCCCACCGGGCCGGCCAGGGCAATAAGCTTCAGGGCTTCCTGTTCCTCGGGTCCGCGGCGCAGGTGGTCCTTGGCAACCACCGCTGCCAGCCGGGGCCCGTCGGCAGGAAGGTCACCGAGCAGGATCCAGATGCCGTTGCGTTTGGCCAGTACCCCGGCCTCCGCGGAGTCATGCAGCAAGGCGTCCAGGATCCGTGGATTTCCGCTCGAGGCGCTCCACATGGCGTCCACCGTGGCAGCCGGAACGGTTCCGTCCAGGACGTGGGCCAGGACTTCCTCTATTTGCTCCCGGTTCAAGGGTCGAAGATCGACGCGCTCGGCAAGGCCGTCGTACCAGAGCTGCTCCAGCGGCTGCGGAAGGCCGGGCCGGGGCCGGGCGGCCGCCAGCACAGTGGCCCAGCCCGCCGAGATCAGCTCAGCCAGTACCCCTGCCGAGGCCTCGTCCAGGTGATGTGCGTCATCCACCGCAAGCAGGACTGCCGAGCCATTGCCGGTTTTCAACTTTTCAAAGTAGGACCACATCGACCGCAGGACAGCCACCGGCGAGACCGACTCCTCCGCCGTGAGTTCGCCGGTATAGGGGGTCAGGACCCCGAAGGGCACCCCGGAGAGCGCGGAACTGGCATGGATGCGCACCACGTTCAGGTGCCCGGCGAGCCGTTCGGTGACGGCGTCGGTCACCGCCGATTTTCCAATCCCCGGGCCTGCCATGACGAAGACCGCATGGCTGGTGCCATTGCGCACCAGGTTGCAGATCCGGTCCACGGGCTCCCGCCGTCCGGTCAGGAGCCGGTGGGCAGATGTGGGTTTGTGGCCATTAGACGAGTCCAGTCAGATCACCCCTTGAAGTTACGCCCAGCTTGGTGAACACCTGGTACAGGTGGCCTTCGACGGTGCGGACTGAGACACCCATTTCCAGGGCAATGTCACGGTTTGAGGCACCCCTGCCGGCCATTCGCGCAATCTGACGCTCGCGGCTGGTCAGCAACGGGCTGCCGCTGCTGGGCACGATGGGGAGGTTGGCTACCGTAGCGGCCAGGATGTCCAGCCTTGCCTGCGCGGTCCGCGCCGACAGGGCGTCCCCATCCTGGCGCGCGAAGTCCACCGCCAATGCCATGCAGCGGGCTTCGACGGCGTCGAGTTCCAGGGTGGCCGCGAGTTCGCCGCCGGCGAGCAGCGCCTTGGCATCCTTAGTCCGGCTTCCCACCGCTATCAGCCGGGAAACTTCGGCCAGCGGGCCTTGCCGGTGGCCCGCGATCTCCTCCAGGAAGCGGAAGTCTGCGTCGTTGCCGTTCACCGTTGCCGCCAGCAAGTAGATCCCTGCCATGGTGTACCGGCCTGCTTCGGCGTTCGCACGGGCCCCCTGTTTGAGGCTTGTCACGGCGTCGGAGTCGCCCAGCCACCGTCCGGCCACCAGCGTGCAGAACTCGATGATGCTCTCCACGGCAAACCCCGACCTGCCGGGCATCCGCTGGACTTTCGTCAGGTACTTGCGTGACAGCGCGGCGTTTCCGGTCTGCGCGTAGGCCAGGGCCGTGGCCGCGTACGCGGTACGCAGCGCACCCTGGACCGGCTGCAGCTCCAGCTGCGCTGCGGCAGAAATCAGGGGTTCCAGGGCAGCTTCGCCCCGGCCGGAAAACGCGAAAGCTATTCCGGCAGCGATTTCCGTGGCCGCGCTGCGGTAAGGAAGCCGGAAGGGCTGGCCGGCGCTGAACGGGGCCATGAGGTCAATGCAGCGCCGCCACTGGCCGGCCAACAGAAAGACGAGGTAAGCCTCCCGGGTAAACCGTTCCCGAAGGCCCACAATGTGCGAGGCATCGCTGAGTTGGCCGCCGATCTGGCGCACGAGGCCCAGGGCGTCCATCTCGCGGCCCGTCATGGCAAGGGAGCTCATCAGGATTATCGCGCACTGGAGCCGGTAGCCGGTGTCAGGGTTGCCGGCTGGATCCACGGCCCGTTCAAGGGCCGGAATCATGGCGGCGTACCTTCCCGCGTGCGCCTGGTACTCGAATTCACTCAGCGAAATGCGGTTGGCCGCCACCGCGGCCGGCGCAGGCCAGTCTTGGTGGTTTCCCGCAGCGGACAGGCGTTCGCGGGCAGAGGCGAAGAGCGCCTCCACCGAGCCGGACCGTTCCGGAAGGCAGAGCATGACCCGGGCCTTGGCGGCCACCACGTGGGCGTACTCTTCGAGGTCGAGGGCCTCCAGTTCCGGTTGGGTAATGTCCTCAAGGGCGGAAAGGGCCTGGACCGCCATGTCCAGCTCCAGGTACGCTGCGGCCTTTTGCCGCTGCGCGGATGCCCACAGGGTATCCGTCCGCTGGATCATCTCGGCATAGGTTAATGCGAACCGGGGATCGAAGAGCTGGACGGCGGCCTGGGCGGCCGCAAGCGCCAGCGCCGGGCTGAGTTCCGCCTCGCATTCATGGGTCCAGGCGGCGAACGACATCAGTTCATCGACGGTCATGGCCGCGGGGTCGGGCTCCGTGCCGCCCAGCAGCACGGAGCGGAGCTCCCGCCGCCGGGAAATGCTCAGCCAGGTCCTGACGACGTCGCCGATGTACTTCTCCCGAAGCGACACCCAGCGGTACTCGGAGCCGTCGATCTCGAGCAGCCCGGCGTCCTCCATGTCCGCCACGACGTCGGCGCCATAGATGGCAGTCAGCCGGGACAGTTCCACCCGGCGGGCGCAGGACAACATTTCAATGACTTCGCGGGTCTCCGGTGTTTCCCTTGTCCAGCGCGACCTGACGATGTCATCCAGGCTCGCGGCGCCGTCGAGCACCACTTTGTCCCGGAGCGTCCAGACCGATTCGGACAACACGAGGTTCCCGGAAAGCTGCTGCTCGGTGACCAGGGCTTTGAGCAGCAAGGGGTTGCCCCCGACCATCTGGTGGTAGGTGGTGACCAGGGACGATGCGACACGGTGCCCCAGGAGGGACAGCAGGACCTGCCGGGTCTGCAGTTCATTGAGGTTGCTGAGCCTGACTTCGGTGAGCTTGCGGTCCGTCAGGAGCCAGTGGAAGTCCGCCGGCAGGTCGCTGGCTTTGGGAGCGACGGCGATGATCCGTGCCGTGCCGGTCAACAACACGTTCAACAGCACCCCGGCGCTCATGTCATCGACGGCGCCGGAGGTGTCCAGCGTGATGACGCACGGCCTGCCCGCCGCATCGCTCCGGATCAGGGAGGTGATCCCGCGCAGGATGGCCGTGGGTGAACCCATGTAGGCCTGCGGCAACCGGGCCAGGAGGAAGGAAAGGCAGCCATAAGGGGTGTTGGAGCCGGAGGGTGCGCTCCGGAGTTGCAGCGACCAGATGTCCGGGCCCAAGTCTGCTACTGCCGCCCTGGCCAAGGAGGATTTACCCACTCCGCGGGCGCCCGTGATCACGGCTCCGAAAGAGTGTTCGCTGGTCAACGCTGTGCGGACGGCGTCAAGATTGGCACCTCGTGCCGGCACGGACCATTGCCGGCCCTCCGGCACTGCGGAGGATCCCGTGGCCTGCCCATCACCCTGAGGTGTTGACCCACGTCCCCAGCTGAGTGGCTCGATTGACATGAACTTGTCCCCTACATCCTGCAATAGCGGGATGTAGCCCCATTGCTCCCCCGCATAGGAAGAAGAGTACCCCTTGCCACTAACAAGGAAACAGGGCACAAGGGAACTTTTACGATTCTCCCTGGCGTGATCCGGACTTGGCGGGGTGGAATTTCTGCTGCGTGGCAGTGAGTCCTTCCCGGAGCAAGGACTCAACGGCATCCGCTGCGTCGTCGAGCAGGAAGGGCAATTCCTTCCGTTCCGCGGTGCCGAAATCGCGCAGGACGTAGTCTGCCGTGTCCATCCGGCCGGGCGGCCGGCCCACTCCCACCCGGACCCGCAGGTAGTCCTTGGTGTCGAGTGCTTTGGAAATGTCGCGCAGGCCGTTGTGGCCGCCTTCGCCGCCGCCGAGCTTGAGTTTCACCGTGTTGAAGGGGATGTCGATCTCATCGTGGACGGCCACCACATGGTCCGCGGCGATCCCGTAGAAGTTGGCGAGGGCAGATGCGGGGCCGCCGGAGACGTTCATGTACGTCATCGGTTTGGCCAGGACCACCCGCGGACCCCCGATTCCCAGGCGGCCCTCAACGACCTGGGCGCGGGCTTTGTGGGCCTTGAAGCCTGCGCCCATCCGGGAGGCGAGTTCATCGAGGACCATCTGGCCAATGTTGTGCCTGTTGCCTTGATACTGGGCCCCGGGGTTGCCGAGGCCGACGATCAGCCAGGTATCAGTCATGGATCAATCCTATGGGGGCGGTTGGGCGGGAACGGCACTGTGCGGACACGACAGTGGCCGGCCCCGTGCGGGGTCCGGCCACTGTCAGGGAGTGCGGAGTGCTTACTCTGCGGCTGCTTCTTCGGCTGATTCGGAAGCTTCCTCGGCTGCGCCCTCGGACGCACCTTCGGTTTCCTCTTCCTCTGCGATTTCAACGGCCTCGGAGATGTTGATGACCAGTGCCTCGGCGTCGGTCAGCAGGACGGTGCCCTTGGGCAGGACCAGGTCGGAGCCGTGGATGTGCTCGCCGGCGCCGCGGCCTTCGATGCTCACGACGACGGACTCGGGCAGGTGGGTGGCCTCGGCTTCGAGGGACACGACCGTCAGTTCCAGGTTGTGGACGGTGCCGGGAGCGGATTCGCCCTCAACGTGCACGGGAACGTCGACGGTGACCTTCTCGCCCTTGCGGACGGTCAGGAGGTCGATGTGCTCGATGATCTGCTTTACGGGATCACGCTGGATGTCCTTGACCAGGGCCAGGTGGCCTTCGCCGTTGATGTCCAGGGACAGCAGGGCGTTGGGGGTGCGGACAGCCAGGGTGGTGGCCTTGGCCGGGAGGGTGACGTGGATGGGCTCTGCGCCGTGGCCGTAGATGACGGCCGGGATCAGGTTGGCCATCCGTGCGCGGCGGGCGTAGCCCTTGCCGAATTCGGTGCGCAGTTCTGCTGCGAGCTTCTGCTCAGACATGGAAATCTCCTTGAAGACGAAACGGTGTTCAGCAAGGGCGGAGGTCTGGTGTGACCTTCAACGCCGGGCGGCCGGTAAGCGGCCCTTCAAGAAGGCAGTCCCTCTTATCAAGGAACAAGCAGACCCAGTCGATAACGGAGACATTGCTCTCCCTCGCCAAGGTATCGGAGTCAAGCCTACCAGCGCCGGGCCCGAATATTGAAAACGATGAGGCGGCGGTGGTTGCCTGCCGAAACCGCTGTCCCGGGTTCCGGCAGGCTCAACCGGCTGCTAGGCCTTGCCGTCGAAGAGGCTGGTGACGGAACCGTCGTCGAATACTTCGCGGATGGCGCGGGCGATCAACGGCGCGATGGACAGCACCGTCAGCTGCGGGAACCGCTGGGATGCGGTCAGCGGCAGGGTGTTGGTGACCACCACTTCGCGGGCACCGGACTCGGAGAGGCGGCGGGCGGCCGGCTCGGAGAAGACGGCGTGCGTGGCCGCGATGATGACGTCCTTGGCCCCGGCGTTCTTCAGCACGGTCACGGCCCCGGAAATGGTTCCGCCGGTGTCGATCATGTCATCGATCAGCACGCAGGTGCGGCCCTCGATCTGGCCCACCACCGTCTTGGAGACAGCCTGGTTGGGGACTGTAAGGTCCCGGCTCTTGTGCACGAAGGCGAGGGGTGCCCCGCCCAGGCGTTCGGCCCACTGTTCGGCGACGCGGACGCGGCCGGTGTCCGGGGAGACAACCGTGATGTTTTCGGCGTCCACCCGGGTGCGGATGTAGTCGGCCAGCAGCGGGATGGCCATCAGGTGGTCCACCGGACCGTCGAAGAAGCCCTGGATCTGGGAGGTATGCAGGTCAACGCTCATGATGCGGTCCGCGCCGGCAGTCTTGTAGAGGTCTGCCACCAGCCGGGCGGAGATGGGCTCGCGGCCGCGGCCCTTCTTGTCCTGCCGCGCATAGGGGTAGAACGGCGAAACCACGGTGATGCGCTTGGCGGAAGCCCGCTTCAGCGAATCGATCATGATCAGCTGTTCCATCAGGTGGTTGTTCAGCGGTGCCGGGTGGGCCTGGATCACGAAGGCATCGGTGCCGCGGACGCTTTCACCCGCGCGGACGTAGATCTCGCCGTTCGCGAAGTCGTAGGCATCGACGGGCAGGAGGTCAGTGCCGAGTTCCTTGGCGATTTCCCGGGCCAGCTCCGGATGGGCCCGCCCGGTGGCGAGCACCAGCTTCTTTTCGCCGTGCGCCGTAATTTCGCTCATTGTTACTTGCCCTCTTCTGTAGATGCCTGGGTACTGGAGGAGTTCTGGGTGGCCGCCTGGGCCAGTTCGGCGGAGCGGGTTCCCGGACGGTTCGCGGGGACCCAGCCCTCGGCGTTGCGCTGCGCGGCGACGCTCAGTGCGAGCGCGCCTGCAGGGACGTCCTTGCGGATCACTGCGCCGGCGCCGCTGTAGGCACCGTCCCCCACGGTGACCGGGGCAACAAAGACCGTGTTGGAGCCGGTACGCACGCCCGAGCCGATTACCGTGCGGTGCTTCTTCTCGCCGTCGTAGTTCGCCGTGATGTTTCCACAGCCGATGTTGGTGTCTTCGCCGATTTCGGCGTCGCCTGCGTAGCCCAGGTGCGACAGCTTGGAGCCGCGGCCGATGGTGACGTTCTTGGTTTCGTAGAACGCACCGATCTTGCCCGTTTCACCAAGCACGGTGCCTGGCCGCAGGTAGGTGAAGGGGCCGACGGCGGCGCGCGGACCGATCACCGAGCCGGAACCGTGGGTACGGACCACCGTTGCGCCCTCGCCGACTTCGACGTCGGTCAGCGTGGTGTCTGGGCCCACGACGGCGTCCCGGGCCACGGTGGTGGCGCCGTGCAGCTGGGTGTTGGGCAGCAGCCGCACGTCCTCGTCCAGGGTGACCGACGCGTCGATCCACGTGGTGGCCGGGTCAACTACGGTGACGCCTGCGCGCATCCACGCTTCGACCGTGCGGCGGTTCAGTTCGGCGCCGAGGGCGGCCAGCTGGACGCGGTCGTTCGCGCCTTCCACCTGCCAGCGGTCAGCGGTGACGACGGCGGCAACCCGGCCGCCGGCCGCACGCGCCAGGGACAGGACGTCGGTGAGGTATTTCTCGCCCTGGGCGTTGTCCGTGGTGACCTTGCCGAGGGCGTCCCGGAGCACTGCGGCGTCGAAGGCGTAGATACCGGAGTTGACCTCGCGGATCAGGCGCTCGGCATCGGTGGAGTCCTTGTGTTCGCGGATGCCCGTGACGGAGCCGTCCTCGCCCCGGAGGATGCGGCCGTAGCCGGTGGCGTCCTCGAGGATGGCGGTGAGGACGGTGACCGCGTTGCGGTCACGCTCGTGGGTGGCCACGAGTTCGTCCAGGAGTTCCCCGGAGAGCAGCGGCACATCGCCGTAGGTGACCACAACCGTGCCGGCCAGGCCTTGTTCCGCGTGAAGGGCGTCGAGGGCGGCTTCCACGGCGCGGCCGGTGCCCGGCACGTCGTCCTGGTCCACGATGACGGCGTCGGGGTCCAGTGCCGATACATGCCCGGCAACCAGGTGACGTTCGTGCCGTACCACGATGGCGAGCCGCTGAGGTTTGATGCTGCGGGCCGCACGGAGGGCGTGGCCCACCAGGGAGAGGCCGCCGATTTCGTGGAGGATCTTGGGTGTACGCGACTTCATCCGGGTGCCGGCGCCTGCTGCCAGAACGATGACAGCGGCCGGGCCGGCATTCTCGGGGATCACGTACGGGCTCTCCTTGCTAGGTTGTGCTGGCGCATTGGGGTGTCCGGCGGCCATGTCCGCCCGGCACCGGGTGCCATCCTACTGAACGCTCCTCGCACAGCAGTTCCGCCCATAGGATTCGAACCTATACTCCACGGCTCCAAAGGCCGGGGTGCTGCCGTTACACCAGAGCGGACCGTGCCGGAGGACTCAAGGCCCGGGCACAAGTCCCTATTTTGCCATGGGTTCGGGGCACCGCGCGACACCGGCCGGTTCCCCCCTGCCGGCCGGGCGGAATCGGGCCCGTTGCCGGTGGGGCATGATGGGATTGTGAGCAACAACCTGCCGCGGATGCGGATGACCGGCCTGCAGCGGCGTAGCCAGTTGATCGACGTCGGCCGGGGCCTTTTTGCCGTCCGCGGACTCGACGGGACCACCATTGAGGAGATCGCTGCCAGCGCGGGCGTGTCCAAGCCGGTCATCTACGAGCACTTCGGATCCAAGGAAGGGTTGTACACGCAGGTGGTGGAGTGCGAGTTCCATATCCTGCTGGACGCCATCAATACCGCCCTCACCGAGGAAGCCAAACCCCGGGTCCTCGTCGAACGCGCCGCCCTTGCCCTGCTGACCTATATCGAGGAGCGCACGGAGGGCTTCCGGATCCTCATGCGCGACGCTCCCCCGTCCCAGCCCGAGGGTGCCTTCTCCACCCTGCTTTCCCAGGTCACCGCCCGCGTGGAACACATCCTCTCCGACGAGTTCTCCCGGCGCGGCTTCAGCGGCGAGGACGGCGCCATGTACGCCCAGATGCTGGTTGGCATGGTGGCCATGACCGGGCAGTGGTGGCAGGACAGCCGCCAGCCGGACAAGCAAACCGTCGCCGCGCACCTGGTCAACCTCGCCTGGAATGGCCTCACCGGGCTGAAGAAGGAACCTGAGCTGCAGTCTGAGGCGTAAGCCCAGGCCGTTTTCGCCGTGGTCACTTACGCGGCGCAGGGGCCCAGCTCCGCTCTTGCCCGCGTCGCCTTTGTCAGTCCCCCAAGAGTTCTGAGGACTCCAACCATTCCATTTCCAGGGCGTCTTTTTCGTCCGTGAGGTTCTTGAGCTGCTTGTTCTGGTCGGCGAGCTTGTCGAAATCGCCGGCCTCGGTGGTCTTCAGCATCAGGTCGTGAAGCTTCTTTTCCTCTTGATCCAGCTTCTTGATTTGCCGCTCGATCCGGTTGAGGGCCTTGCGGGCCTCCCGCTTCTCCGCCTCGGAGGGGCCTCTCCCGGTGGCTGGGGCCGCGGTGCCCTGGCCCGCACTGGTGACGGGGTTGCCGCCGCCGGACACCGTGGAGCCGGCCAGGGCGGCCTCGCGCAGCTCAAGGTACTGGTCCACGCCGCCGGGCAGGCCGCGGAGCTTGCCGTCGCCCAGGAGGGCCATCTGGTGGTCGGTGACGCGCTCGAGCAGGTAGCGGTCGTGACTGACGACCACCAGCGTGCCGGGCCAGCCGTCCAGGACGTCCTCCACGGCCGCGAGGGTGTCGGTGTCAAGGTCGTTGGTGGGCTCGTCGAGCATCAGGACGTTGGGCTCCCCCACCAGCAGCCTCAGCAACTGCAGCCGCCGCCGCTCGCCGCCGGAAAGGTCCTTGACCGGGGTCCACTGCTTTTGGTTGGTGAACCCGAGCTGCTCCACCAGCTGGCCTGCGGTGAATTCCTTGCCGCCCACGTTGAAGGAACGCTTTTCCCGCTCGATCACCTCGATGACGCGCAGGTCCGCGACGTCGTCGAGCTCCTTGACCTCCTGCGTGAGCACCGCGGTGACTACGGTCTTTCCCCGCTTCAGCTTCCCGGCGTCGGGCGCGATCTCACCGTTGAGCAGCTTCAGCAGGGTGGTTTTGCCGGCGCCGTTGACGCCCACCAGCCCCAGCCGCTCTCCCGGCGCCAGGCGGAGGGTGATGTTGTCGAAAAGCTTGCGGCCGTCGTCGCTGCCCCGGAAGTTCAGGGAGATGTTTTCCAGGTCCAGGACGTCCTTGCCCTGGCGGGCGGTGGCCATTTTGTTCAACGCCATGGAGTCGCGGGGCTCGGGGACATCGGCGATCAGGGCGTTGGCGGCCTCGATCCTGAACTTGGGCTTGGCGGTCCGGGCCGGGGCGCCGCGGCGAAGCCAGGCCAGTTCCTTCTTGACCAGCTGCTGGCGCTTGCCTTCGACCACGGAGGCCATCCGGTCACGCTCGGCCCGGGCCAGGACGTAGGCCGCGTATCCACCTTCGAAGGGGTCCACGATGCCGTCGTGCACTTCCCAGGTCTTGTTGCAGACTTCGTCGAGGAACCAGCGGTCGTGGGTGACCACCAGGAAGGCGCCCTGGTTGGCCCGCCAGCGGGTCTTCAGGTGCCGGGCAAGCCAGGCAACTCCTTCTACGTCGAGGTGGTTGGTGGGTTCGTCGAGCATGATGACGTCGTGGTCCTCGATGAGGAGCTTTGCCAGGGCCACGCGCCGCTTCTGGCCGCCGGAGAGGGCGTGCACGTTGGCATGCCAGTCGACGTCGGACACCAGCCCGCCCATGATCTCCCGGATTTGCGGGTTCCGCGCCCACTCATGATCCGCTTGGTCGCCCACGATCGCGGCGCCGACGGTCAGGTCGCCGTCGAGCACGTCGCTCTGGTCCAGGTAGCCGACATTGACGTCGCCGCGCTTGGTGACGCGGCCGGAGTCGGGCGTGGAACGCAGGGCCAACAGGCGCATCAGGGTGGACTTGCCGTCGCCGTTCCGGCCCACCATGCCGATCCGGTCGCCCTCCTCAAGGCCCAGGGTGATGCCGTCCAGGACGGTGCGGGTCGCGTAGGAGACTGTGAGGTTCTCGCCGCCAAGAAGGTGTGCCAAAAGGAACTGCTTTCTGCTGCCGAACTAAAAGGGGTCTAGAGATGCGTGTCGGAGATGATGCGCGCCCCGGGAACCGGGCCGTGCACGTGGAGGGCTGCCAGGCCCTGGTGCCGCAGGTCATCGGCCAGTGCTTCGGCCGCCACGGGATCCTCGGCGAGCAAGGCCACGGTGGGGCCGGAACCTGACACGATTCCGGCGATCGCGCCGTGGGATTCGCCGATGCCCAGCGTATCGCGCAATGCAGGGGCCAAGGAGATGGAGGCACGCTGCAGGTCGTTGACCAGGACACGGCCCAGGGATTCGGCGTCGCCGCTGCGCAGGGCCGCCAGGATGTGCGGGTCCACGCCGCTGGGCTCCTCCGCAGTGATGCCTTCGGCATCCCGCAACCGGTCCAGGGTGCGGTACACCTCCGGGGTGGACAGGCCGTAGTCCGCCGCCACCAGCACCCAGTGGGTTTGCGCCTTGGCCAGGGCCGGGGAGAGTTTGTCGCCCAAGCCAAGGCCCACGGCGGTGCCGCCAAGCAGCGAGAAGGGCACGTCCGCACCGAGTTCCGCGGCAAGGTGGGCCAATTCTTCGCGGGACAGCCCGCTGTTCCACAGGGCGTCGCAGGCCAGGAGCGTGGCGGCGGCGTCGGCTGACCCGCCGCCCATGCCGCCGGCGACCGGGACGCGTTTGGTGATCTCCAAGTGCACGCCGGTGGCGTGCTCGGAGACGTCAGCCATGATGGCGGCTGCCTTGTAGGCCAGGTTGTTGCTGTCCAGGGGAATGTCGACGGCGTCGAGGTCCAGGGTGCTTTCCGCGCTGAGGCTGAGCGTGATTCCCGGCGTCGCGGTACTGGTGGCGGCAACTTCCTCGTAGAGGGATACCGCGAGGTAGACACTGGCGACCGAGTGGTAGCCGTCGGGACGGAGCGGACCCACGGCCAGCGATACGTTGACCTTGCCGGGTGCTTTGACCCGGACCGTCCTGGCCGCAAAGCGACCTGCCGGGGCGTTCACTGCCGTGATTCCTTGGCTTCGGCAATCCTGGCGAAGGCTTGGATATCGATGACCTCGCCACGGGCAGTGGGGTCCACGCCGGCTGCAACGAGGCAGCGCTCCGCTTCGGGGGCTCCGCCCGCCCAACCGGCGAGGGCGGCCCGCAGCGTCTTGCGGCGCTGCGCGAACGCGGCGTCCACCACCGCAAACACCTGCTCACGGGTGGCAGTGGTGGCCGGCGGCTCGCGGCGGGTGAAGGCCACCAGGCCGGAGTGGATTTTGGGCGCAGGCCAAAAGACGTTCATGCCGATGACGCCAGCCTTGCGCATCTGGCTGTACCACGCCGCCTTGACGGACGGCACCCCGTAGGTCTTGGACCCCGGGCCCGCGGCCAGCCGGTCCGCTACTTCGTCCTGCACCATCACAAGTCCGTGCCGCAGGCTTGGGAAATGCTGCAACAGGTGCAGTACCACCGGAACCGCCACGTTGTAGGGCAGGTTGGCCACCAGCGCGGTGGGTTCGACCGGCAGTTCAGTGACCTTCATGGCGTCGTCGTGGACCAGGTGGAACGCGTTGGCGGCGGCCGGGCGCCATTCCTTGACGGTTTCCGGCAGCTTCGCGGCCAGGACGGGGTCAATTTCGACGGCGACGACGGTCCTCGCGGCGTCCAACAGACCCAAGGTCAGGGAGCCCAGGCCCGGGCCTACCTCGAGGACGGTTTCATCCGGCCCCACACCGGCAGCGGTGACGATCCGCCGGATGGTGTTGCCGTCGATAACGAAGTTCTGGCCCAAGGTTTTGGTCGGTCTGATCCCGATTTCCTCTGCCAGCCGGCGGATGTCGGAGGCGCCGAACAATGGTGCGGGCACGGCAGGGATGGGTTCAGTCACCTAGGTATCCTATCCCGCGCGGCAGCTCCGCCCTGTCGGCTTAACGGCAGTGGCCGGGCCCGGATATCCGGGCCCGGCCACGCTGTGGGCGTCGTGTTCGTCCGCTGAATCAGCTGCTGGCTGCCCAGCCGCAACCCCACGGTGAGAGCCCGCGCTGGGCGTAGACCCGGTTGGCGATGTCGATCTGCTGCGCCTTGGTGGCGAGGCTGGCGTTCGGGGCGTACGCGCCGCCGCCGGCTCCGATCCAGGTGCGGATGTCGAACTGGAGGCCGCCGTAGTAGCCGTTGCCGCTGTTGATGCTCCAGTTTCCGCTGGATTCACACTGGGCGATCTTGTCCCACATGGCTTCGTTCATCATGGCTGGCGCTGCTGCCCCGGTGTTGGCGGCTGCTGCCGCGGGCGCTGCCTGGACGGCGGGCTTGGCCTTGGTGCCCACGGTGACCTTTTCGGTTACGGGCTGCACCGCCACGTTCTCGGACACGAGGGTGCGCGACGCTTCCCGGCCGTCAACGAGCACCAGCTTGAAGGTGCGCTCGATCTTTCCGGCCGCCCCGGCCTGGGTCACCTGCTTGTCACCCTTGAGCATGTCGGCGCTTTCGGCGGTGACCGTGTCGAAGGGGACGTCTTCGCTGGTAACGGCGGTCTTGCTGGTGTCCACCCGGGAGACCTTGATGACCATGTTGTTCACCACGTTGGCGTTGGCCGGCTGGGAGGAGCGGTCGTTGGCGCCCAGGGTGACACCGGAATCCTCCAGGACCTTGCCCACGGTTGCGGCGGTGGTGGTGGCGGTGTTCACCTTGCCATCGGCCACGATGCTGACGGTCTTGGGCGTGGAGATGGAGACATAGGAGCCGGCCAGTGCGAGTGTGGCATCCTTGGGCACGGAGACGGCCGATGCGCTGGCGACGCCGAGCTCGCTGACGAGGCCTTCCACGTCCTGGGCGGTGGTGTTAACGGTCTTTTCGGCCCCGTCAAGGCTGACCTTGACCTCTTTGGCCTGGTTGACGTTGATGACGGTGCCGTTTTGCACCGAGGCATCCAGGGAGGGTGATACGCGGTCGCCGGGCTTCAGGTCCAGGTTGGCACTCTTGACCACCTGCGCCACTGTTCCACCAAAGGACTGCACGGACGAGGCTTTGCCGTCCACGTTGAGCGTGATTGTTTTGTTATTGCCCACGAAAGCCACGAGGCCTGCGACCAGGCCGCAGAGCACCAGGAGTTGGGCGCCAACCTTGATATAGCTGAACTTGCCGTCCGTTGTGAAGAACTTGATCACGATTGCCCGTAACTCTAGGTCCATCCGGGCACGGGGAATCGCGCAAGGGAATGCCCGGAACAACCTCAAATGGACCGTCCGGGCATCGATGCACCGCCACACTCCGCGCAACGGCATGGCCGGGAACTGACGTTCCCGGAGCGGCTGCGAATGGAGCGAAATTACCCGTTGGCCTTCCCCGACCCCGGCTAATAGTTGTCCACTGTAACCGTAGCGTTATAAAGCGACCAACATTTTTGCATACCAGGTATTGCCCAGGATCACGGAACGGTGTGGGATTTCAGGTCCAGGATCCGTATGCCCGCACGGTATTTTCACTGATGGCGTTGCATAGCCCGGCGAGGTCGGAGCCTGTCAATTCTGCCATGGAGCGGACCGTGTACGGGACCATGTAGCTGGCATTTGGCCGCCCGCGGTGCGGATGCGGCGTCAGGAACGGCGCATCCGTTTCCACCATGATGAGTTGGCGGTCAGCGACGGCAAGCGCGGCGCGAAGGTTCGCGGCGTTCTTGAAGGTCAGGGTCCCGGCAAAGGACATCCACCAGCCCTGTTCGTTGCAGGTCCTGGCAAGCTCCTCGTCACCGGAGAAGCAGTGGAACACCACCCTCTCCGGGGCGCCTTCCTCCCGCAGCACCCGCACCACGTCGTCGTGTGCGTCCCGGTCGTGGATCTGGAGGGTGAGGTCCAGGCGCTTGGCGATGTCGATGTGGCGCCGGAACGAATGCTCCTGGTGGCGCAGTCCTTCGCCTTCCGTGCGGTAGAAGTCCAGCCCCGTCTCGCCGATCGCACGGATCCGCGGATGCGCCGCGAGGCGTTCGATCTCGGCCAGGGCCGCTTCCAGTTCGCCCCGGGCGGCGTAGTGCGGGGCATCATTGGGATGAAGGGCCACGGCGCCCAGGAGACGGTGGTCCTGGTCCACGGCTTCCACCGTGAACCGCGACGACGCCAGGTCGCAGCCCACCTGGACCGCGCCCTGGACTCCCACCGCCGCTGCGGCATCGAGCGCGGCCTTGATTCCCACCGGCGCCGTTCCATCAGGAAAGTCCAGGTGGGTGTGGTTGTCCATGACGGGGACAGGCAGGGGTTCAGGCGCGGGCGGATACTGCTTGCGGGGCGGAGCTTCCGGGTCCAGGGGGCCTGTGTCAGGTGCCCGGTAGGCGGCGGGAGTCAGCGGATTGCACATCCAACCAGCCTATCCGCCGAAAGCGGTGGCATATTTGCCGGAACTCTCTGTCAGGCATGGCAGTTGTGTTAGTAGTCTGGAACGAACACACGCGCACGCCCACCGACGGGCGAAGGCAGGCTTGCTGTCCCGTCCAGGTGAAACCCGGGCTGAAAGGTTGCCGATGGAACCCCACCGACGCACTGCCAACAATGGGAGCGCACCAAACCTCAACCTTGCCGGCGTGACGGATGCCGTCAGCCGGCTGAACGGGCACCGGGCCGCCGCCATGGACCCCGAGTCCTTCCATGCCGCGGCCCAACGAATCCTCACCACCGTCAACACGGTGATTGACGGCAAATCGGATGCCGCCAAGCTGGCGCTGACTGTCCTGCTCGCACAGGGCCACCTGCTGCTGGAGGACGTGCCCGGCGTCGGAAAAACCCTCCTCGCCAAGACCCTCGCCCGGACCATCGACTGCACCGTCAACCGCATCCAGTTCACCCCGGACCTGCTGCCCTCGGACGTCACCGGGGTGTCCATTTACAACCAGGCCTCCCGGCTTTTTGAATTCCGGCCCGGCGCCGTGTTCGCGAACATCGTGATCGGCGATGAAATCAACCGCGCCTCCGCCAAGACCCAGTCCGCCCTGCTGGAATGCATGGAGGAGCACCAGGTGACGGTGGACGGCAATACGTACAAGCTTGATGAACCCTTCATGGTGGTGGCCACCCAGAATCCCATCGAGATGGAAGGGACGTACCCCCTGCCCGAGGCCCAGCGGGACCGTTTCATGGCCCGGATCTCCATGGGCTATCCGGACAAGGAAGCCGAGATCGAAATGCTCGAGACCCACCAGGCGGTATCGCCCCTGGCCACCGTCAGCCCGGTGGTGACGGCATCTGATGTGGCGGCCATGACCACCACCGTCCAGCAGGTCTACGTGTCCCAAGCCGTGAAGGAATACACGGTGTCACTGGGCCGCGCCACCCGGGAAAGTCCCCTGCTCCGCCTGGGGGCGAGCCCCCGTTCCATGCTCCAGCTGCTGCGTGCGGCCAAGGCCACGGCCGCGTTGGACGGAAGGGACTTTGTCCTGCCGGACGACGTCGCAGGCGTCGCCGAGGCCGTGCTGGCGCACCGGATCATCGTCGAGCGGAAGGCTGCCGGCTCGGGTGAAAACCCGCACAGCGTCCTGCAGGGAATCCTCTCGCGCCTGCCCGTGCCGCAGGCGCCCCCCGGCCAGGCGACGCGGCCCGCGGCGGCGGCCGGCGGCAGGAACCGCTAGGGGCGGACCATGGCGTTCCTGGACAAGCTTCCCCGGCACCTGTTCACCGGGCGCGGCTGGGGCATGCTTGCCGCCGGGGCATTCGCGCTGGCCGCCGCGCAGGTCATGGGCCGCCGGGACCTGTTGACGCTGGCGCTGCTGCTGCTGGTGCTGCCGCTGGTGTCCTTGGCCGGAATCCGGCTGGTGAAACCGAAATTCCGGGTGTACCGCGAGTTCAATCCTTCACCCGTGGAAACATCCGCGCCAACCATCGTCCACTTGGCGGTGGGCCGGACGGGCCCGGGAACCGGCCAGGTGATCATGGAGGAGCGCCTGCCCCCGCACTTTGGCCAGGCGCCGGCCTTCCGCTTTCCTTCCCGTTCCGCAACTGGCGGCACCAGCCGCTACGAATACCACTTGACGTCCGGCTACCGCGGCTTGTTCCGGATCGGGCCGGTCACGGCGGAGTTCACGGACCCGTTCGGACTGTCGCTGCACCGCCAGGCCATCGACGACGGCGACATCCTCACCGTGACGCCGGCCGCCGTCGTGCTGCCTGCCACAGAGCTGGACGGAGCGCGGGGCAACGACGGCGTCACCGCCACACGCACCCGCGCGAATCCGAGCGACGACGACGTCATGACCCGCGAATACCGGCACGGGGACCCCATGCGCCGGGTCCATTGGGCCGCCACGGCAAGGCACGGCGAACTGATGGTGCGCCAGGAGGAATCGGTCACCACGCCGGAAGCCACCATCATCCTGGATCATCGTTCCGCTGCCTTCGGCGGCGCCTCCGGGACGACGATGCCAGGGCTGCCTGGGCGGCACGGGCATGGACTGGCCACCAGCGACACGTTTGAATGGTCGGTCGTTGCCGCCATGTCAGTCAGCGCCCACTTGGCGGAACGAAACTACAGCCTCCGGATCCTCGATGCCGGCGGCAACCCGGCCTTCCTGCATTCACCGTCGTCCCCGGAACCCGGGGCCGAAGAGTTCAGTGGCACCTCCGGGCTGCAGTCCATAGCCGAGAGCCTCGCCGCGGTCCACCTGTCCGGGCCATCCCACGCGCGGCGGGACGGTGCGGGCCGGGACGCCCAGGGCAGGAACAGTCGGCACCTTAGCGCCGGTGGAGGAATGCCTCCGGGCGCGGACCAGGAGACGCCGGCCTTTGACGACCACCTGATGGACAAACTGACCGCACACCGGATGCGCGGACCGTTGATCGCCGTGCTGGGAAGGATCAGTGCCGAGGAAGCGACGGCGCTGGCACCGGCCGCAGCCTTCGGAACCAACGCGTTCGCCCTCCTGGCCGTGGACAAGCCGGCCGACTTCGCCGGCGTGTTGGACGTGTTGCGGCAGAACGGCTGGCGCGCTGCCGCCGTGACGCCGCGTTCCGGGCTCGCGGCGGCCTGGGGACAGTTCGGCGAGGACCCTGCCGTGCCCGTGGCCCCTGCATCCGAGGTCCGGCGTGGAGCAGGAGTGGCCACATGACAATGGCACCGGCCCGGCCCTCGGGCACCGGGAATGAAGCCCGCAACCAGCCCGCACCGCCGGCCGGGCGTTCGCGGGCGGGTGCCTATCCGTGGGCGATGGCGTTGGCCATTTCGGTGGCTGTCTGCGGGGCGGCCTTGTCGCTGAACGGCGTACTTCGGGGCTGGAACTGGTTCTGGCCCGTCCTGACCACCGTGCTGGCGGTCAGCGTAACCCTGGCGGCCCTGCGTTCGGTCCGCGCCCAGCCCCTCCTGGTCACGGCAGGCGGATTCATCTCCCTGGCTGCCGTCCTCACGCTGACGTTCTTCCGCGGTTCAAGCTTCCTGTGGGTCTTTCCGACCGGCGCCACGCTCCCCGACCTTGACCGGTTGATGCGGCGGGCCAGCGAAACCGTCCTGTCGGAGACAGCGCCGGTGGCTCCCAACGCCGGAATCGTCATGGTGGTCTGCGCGGTCCTGGGCCTGGCGGTCATCCTGGTCGATGCCCTGGCCGTGCCCCTCCGCATGCCGGCCGCCTCAGGGGTGGGCCTGCTGGCGCTGCTGGTGGTTCCGGCCATGATCAAGCCCCAGAGCGTGGGTGGGTGGAGCTTCGCCGCCACTGCGGCCGGCTACCTGCTGATCCTGGCCTGCAGCCAGCGGTTTGCACCGGACGGCCGGCTGCAGTCCGGCGCGCCCCGCAGCCCCGGCCTGGCCAGGCGGGCAGCGTTGACCGGGGCCGCCGCCCTGGTGGCCACCCTGCTGCTGCCGCTGGCGATTCCCGGTTTCGACCAAGGCACTTTCCCGCAGGGGTCCAGGCTCAACCCGTGGGGCGGCGCCACCGGCCTGAACCCGATGATCACGCTGGGCAGCAGCCTGCGCGCACCGGACGGGAGCGGACGGATCACCTATGCCACGAATTCCCCCACGCCGCTTTACCTGCGCTCTGTCACCGTGGACAATTTCGACGGCGACTCGTGGGGTCCGGATGACCGCACCGCGTCCCGGGTCCCGCTGGACGGCCGGATCGATCCCGGTTACGCAGTGCTCGCGGACGAGCAGGTGCGCCTGGTCACCGCCGTCGACACCGGTTCCTTCACCAGCCCCTACCTGCCGGTCCCGTATGCGCCCGAAACCATCCGGGGCCTCGGCGGCGAGTGGACCTGGGACCCTGCCACGCTGAGCATCAAGGGCACCGACACCACCACCCGGCGCCAGGAGTACGTCGTGACGTCGACCGAGCCAAAGCTCTCGGCCGCGCTCCTGGCCCAGGCGACCGGCCCCGTCCGGGGAATCCCTGACGATTTCAGCCGAATTCCGGGCAATGTCCCGGACATCGTCAAGTCCACCGCCAACACGGTGGCCGGCACTGCGGGAACGCCGTACCAGAAAGCGATGGCCATCCAGAGGTACCTGCGCTCCTCCGAGTTCACCTATTCCCTCCAGTCCCCGGTCCAGGGCGGCTATGACGGGAACGGGCTCTCTGTCCTGGCGGATTTCCTGCAGCAAAAAAGCGGATACTGCATCCATTACGCCTCCGCCATGGCCGTGATGGCGCGGCTGGAAGGAATCCCCAGCAGGATCGCCGTGGGATATGCCCCGGGCCGGCTGACAGGCGCGACCATAACCGTGGCCGGGCAGGGCGCGCTCCCGGAATACGAAGCGGACGCCCGGGACGCCCACGCGTGGCCCGAGCTGTACTTCCAGGGCTTGGGCTGGGTGCCGTTCGAACCTACGCCGTCGCGGGGCGTGGTCCCGGACTACGCCACCGACGCGCCGGCGCCCGCGGTCCCGGACACCTTGGGCAACAATGACGGCCTCGTCCCTGAAGCTGCCCCGGCGCCCTCCGCCTCCCCAAGCGCCACGGCCTTGCCGGTCCCCGGCGGGACGGGCGGCGGCGAAGGCGATTCGGCCGGCGTGATGCCGTGGCTCCTCGGCACCGCAGCGTTGCTGGGCGCCTTGCTCCTGGCAGCCGCACCGCACCTGGTCCGTTCCGGGTCCAGGACGCGCCGGTTGAACCCGAGGTTCCCGGAACAGGCCGTCCCCTTGGCGTGGAACGAGCTGACGGACCTTGGCATCGATTACGGCCTTCGAGCCGCACCCAGCGAGACTCCAAGGGCGTATTCCGCCAGGTTCCGGCAAACACTGCTGGGGGAACCCGACGGGTTGGACCATGAAGCGCACCAGGCAGTGGCGCTCCTGACGTCCGCCTTCGAGCACCACAGGTATGGCCGGCCGGACACCAGCTCCGCGGCAACCAACCAGCCGGGCCACCCTGCCGGCCAGGACATCCAGGACGGGGTCGCCGCACTCGCGGCCTCGCTCCGGCAGAACGCCACCCTGCCGCGCCGCCTGCGGGCGGACTGGCTTCCGCCGTCCGTCATTCGCCGCTTGGGCCTGCTGCTGGGCCTGCCGTTCCGGGCAGCCGGCAGCGGCATCCGGAAGGCCGCCCATGCGGCCGCCCATTCCCGAAAGGGCCGTGCCGCCACAACGTCCGGAGCACCGGTGGCGGGGCGTCCGGAAGCAGCGGCGGACGACGGCTGGCGTGGGCCGGGCAGGGGCTGAACGCAAAAGTGCCGGCCAGGAAGGATCCCGGCCGGCACGTTCGGAATTGGAACAGCCGAAGCTATCCCGCGTAGGGGTCGGCGATGCCGATGTACTGGGTGTAGAGGTACTCCTCGATGCCTTCGAGTCCGCCTTCACGTCCGAGGCCGGACTGCTTGACGCCGCCGAACGGCGCGGCGGCGTTGGAGATCACCCCGGCGTTCAGGCCGAGCATGCCGGTCTCAAGCCGCTCACCCATCCGGAGGCCTCGGTTGAGGTCCTTGGTGAAGACGTACGCCACCAGTCCGTACTCGGTGTTGTTGGCCAGCCGCACGGCTTCATCCTCGGTGGAGAAAGTGATGATCGGGGCGACGGGCCCGAAGATCTCCTCCGAGAGGATACGGGTGCCTTCGGAGACGCCGGACAGGATGGTGGGCTGGTAGAAGTAGCCCGGGCCCTCCACCGGTGCGCCGCCCAGGACCGCCTTCGCGCCGGAGGCGACGGCGTCGGAGACCAGTTCGTGGACCTTGTCCCGGCTCTTGGCATCGATCAGCGGGCCCACCTTGGACTCGGGTTCGGTGCCGCGGGCGGTGGTCATGTCCTTCATCTTCGCCGCGAACTTCTCCGCGAATTCGGCGGCCACGGATTCGTGCACGATGAAGCGGTTGGCTGCGGTGCACGCCTCGCCCATGTTGCGCAGCTTGGCCAGCATCGCACCGGTCACGGCGGCGTCCAGGTCGGCGTCCTCGAAGACCAGGAACGGGGCGTTGCCACCCAGTTCCATGGAGGTACGCAGCACAGTTCCGGAGGCATCGGAGAGCAGGCGGCGGCCCACCTCGGTGGAACCGGTGAAGGAGAGCTTGCGCAGCCGGGAGTCCTTGATCAGCGCCCCGGTGGTCTCTCCGGCCGTGGAGGTGGGGATGAGGTTCAGGACCCCGGCGGGCAGGCCGGCCTCCTGCATGACGGCGGCGAACAGCTGGGACGTCAGCGGCGTCAGGTTGGCGGACTTCAGCACCATGGTGCAGCCTGCGGCAACCGCCGGGGCGATCTTGCGCGTGGCCATGGCCAGCGGGAAGTTCCACGGCGTGATCAGCAGGCAGGGGCCCACCGGCTTCTTGGTCACCAGCAGCCGGGACTTGCCGTCCGGGGAGACCGAGTACCGGCCGAAGGCCCGGACGGCTTCCTCGGAGAACCACCGCAGGAACTCGGCTCCGTAGGTGACTTCGCCGCGGGCTTCTGCCAGCGGCTTGCCCATTTCCAGGGTCATCAGCAGCGCAAAGTCCTCGGCCCGTTCGGTGACCAGCTCGAACGCGCGGCGGAGGATTTCACCGCGCTCACGCGGGGGCACCTTGGCCCAGGATTCCTGGGCAGCAGCGGCAGCGTCCAGGGCCGCAGCGGCATCGTCCGCGCCGGCGTCGGCAATGCTCAGCAGCACCTTGCCGGTGGCGGGATCCTCGACGTCGAACGTCTTGCCTGAGGCGGCGTCGCGCCACTCACCGTTGATAAGCAGCCCGGTGGGAACAGAGGCCAAAAGCCGGGTTTCGCGCTCGGCGGTAACGGCCGGCTGTGCAGTGACAGTCACGATGACTCCCTCGTCAGTAGGGTTTCTGGCAGCCCTGCGCCGCGGCCGGAGTGACCGGGATCATTGGGCTGATTAACAGCCAGACTACTGCGGGCCCCTCCCCCGGTCTACGCCGTTGCGCACTGCCACATCGGCCCTACGCTGTGCATCTGCACAGATTCGAAGGCGTTCCGGGAGAGGCCGCTACCGGGCTGCGAGAACTGCCGAGTAGAGCTCCCGCTTGCTGACCCGGACGTCCTCGGCCACGGCTGCAACCGCTTCCTTCAACCGGATGCCCTGGGCCACCAGCTCGTTGACGGCGGCCACATGGTCCTCCGGCTTGCCCGCGGCCTGTTCCGGAGCGCCGCCGAGGACAACAGCGATCTCGCCGCGGACCTCGTTGCCTTCGGCCCACTGGAGCAGATCACCGGTGGTTCCGCGAATCACTTCCTCGTACGTCTTGGTCAGTTCCCGGCACACGGCGATAGGCCGGTCCGGGCCGAACCGCTCGCGCAGCGCCCGGAGCATCGCTTCGAGGCGGTGCGGGGCTTCGAAGAACACCATGGTGCGGCGTTCCGCGGCGAGGTCGGCCAGGCGCGACGCCCGCTCTCCGGCCTTACGCGGAAGGAAACCCTCAAAGCAGAACCTGTCCGTAGGCAGGCCGGATAACGCCAGTGCCGTAAGGACCGCGGACGGACCGGGGACGGCGGTGACCGGAAGCCCGGCCGCGATGGCGCCCTCCACCAGCCGGAAGCCGGGGTCCGAGACGGCCGGCATACCTGCGTCGGTCACCATGACCAGCGTGCTGCCGGCCCGCACCTGGTCAAGGAGCTCTGCCGTCCTGGTCGCCTCATTGTGTTCGTGGTAGCTGATAACCCGGCCGGACACTTCCACGCCCAGGCTCTGGACCAGGCGGTGCAGGCGCCGGGTGTCCTCTGCCGCCACGATGTCAGCGGTACCCAGCAGCTCCACGAGCCGGGCAGAGGCATCACCGGTATTCCCGATCGGGGTGGCGGCCAGGACGATCCGTCCCGTCGTCAACAGCACTGGATCAGGAAGGGGGCTGGGGTTTGGGTCCACCCGTCAAGCCTACTGCCGCCGGGTCTTCCAGCCGCAAAAGGTAGCATGGGGCTCGTGACGCAGACCTCGACGCGGCCGGCCGGCGCCGGTGAACCCACCCCGCCGCCTTCCCCGGCCGGAGCCGCTGCAACGGCTGCCGGGCGCGGAGAACCCACCCATCGATGGGTCAGCAGGCCGGAGGAAGCGTTCACCGTCCAGGCCCTGACGGCACGGCTTCTGGGCGCACACGCATCCTGGCGGGACCACCCGGCATCCCTGCGGCTCTGGTTCATCCTGGTTCCGGTCCTGACGGCGCTCATCGGCGGGGTCCTCCGGTTCGTGCGGCTCGAGGTACCGCACAAGCTGGTCTTCGACGAGACCTACTACGTCAAGGACGCATACTCCTACCTGATCAGCGGCTACGAGCGCAGCTGGCCGGACAAAGCCAACGACTCGTTCAATACCGGCAATCCGGACGTCCTGCTGAATACGCCCGAATATGTAGTCCACCCGCCGGTGGGCAAGTGGATGATCGCGGCAGGGATGTGGCTCTTCGGGCCGGAGAATCCGTTCGGCTGGCGCTTCGCCGCGGCGCTCACGGGAACCCTCACGGTGCTGCTCGTCTCGCTGATCGCCCTGAAACTGTTCCGTTCGCTTCCGCTGGCGGGCGCGGCCGGGCTGCTCCTCGCCGTCGACGGCCACCACCTGGTCATGTCCCGCACATCGCTGCTGGACGTCTTCCTGGCGTTCTGGATCCTTGCAGCATTCGGCGCCCTGCTCATGGACCGGGACGACGGCAGGCGCCGGCTGGCGGCACGGCTGGCGCGGATTGCCGCCGCGCACGGCGGGCAGCCGCCGGGCGGAGCGCTGCTGGCCGGGCCATGGCTTGGCGTACGCTGGTGGCGGATCGCCGCCGGGATCTGCCTGGGCCTGGCCGTGGGCACCAAGTGGTCCGGCCTCTTCTTCCTGGCCGGGTTCGGCATCCTCACGGTGCTGTGGGACCTCAACGCGCGTCGGGTCGCGGGCATCCGGGGCTGGATCAGTGGCGGTGTCATCCGGGACGGCATTCCGGCCTTCGGCGCGTTGGTACCCGTGGCCGGCGTCGTCTACTCGGCCACATGGACGGGCTGGTTCCTCTCGGACAACGCCTACTTCCGCCATTGGGCCGAGAGCAACCCTTCCACCGAATGGGGCTGGCTCCCGGACTCCGTCAGGTCCCTCATCCACTACCACCTCGAAGCGTACAAGTTCCACCAGGGCCTGAGCTCCGAGCACCCGTACCAGTCGAGTCCCTGGAGCTGGCTGGTGATGGGACGGCCGACGTCGTTCTTCTATGAATCCCCGCCGCAGGGCACCCCGGGCTGCGACGTGGAAAAGTGCACCTCCGCCATCCTGTCCGTGGGGAACCCCCTGATCTGGTGGGCGGCGGCCATCTCGCTGGTGGTCCTGCTGTTCTGGTGGGCGGGCCGCCGGGACTGGCGTGCGGGCGCAGTGCTGGCGGGCGTGGCGGCCGGTTACCTGCCGTGGTTCATGTACCCCGAGCGCACCATGTTCTACTTCTACGCGGTGTCCTTTGAGCCGTTCCTGATCCTTGCCCTGGTGTATTGCCTGGGCCTGGTGCTGGGCCGCGCCACGGACCCGCCTTGGCGGCGGCGCTCAGGCCTGTACCTGGTGGCGCTCTACCTGGCCGCCGCGGTCCTGCTGTCGGCATTCTTCTACCCGATCTGGACCGCCGAGGTCATTCCCTATGTCGACTGGAAAGTCCGGATGTGGATGCCGTCCTGGATCTAGGGCAGGATGGCAATAGAGACCTGTTAGAGCCGCCGCCGCGGCGTGGCAGCGGAAACGGAGACCTGCTGTGAGAGAAGCGAGCACGGAACTGCTGGTGGAGCTTGATGCCAACAGCAACGTGACTGACCTGCTGCTGGAGCAGCATGCCGCCAACCCCGCCCACGCCCTGTACCGGCGCAAGGGCCCAAACGGTTGGGTGGACGTTTCCGCGCAGAAGTTCCGCCAGGACGTCAGCGCCTTGGCCAAGGGGCTCATCGCCGGCGGCCTTGAGCCCGGCGACACGGTGGCGGTGATGTCCCGCACCTCCTACGAGTGGACCCTGGTGGACTTCGCCATCTGGTTCGCCGGCGGCGTCACCGTGCCGATCTACGAAACGTCATCCGCCAGCCAGGTGGAGTGGATCATTCAGGACGCAGCGGTCCGCCGCGTGTTCGCCGGCGACCACGCGACGGTACAGCTCGTGGGCGGCGTCCTGGCAGGTTCCGACGCGCTCAGGGACCGCCTGGTCAACGTGGTGCGGATTGATTACGACGGCGAGGCCCCGAACCTTGCCAGCCTTGCCGCGGCCGGCGCCGGAGTCAGCGACACGGAGCTGGAACGGCAGCGCAGCCACGCCGGACTGGCCGACCTCGCGTCCCTGGTGTACACGTCGGGCACCACCGGCAAGCCCAAGGGATGCGAGATCACGCACGGGAACTTCGCACTGGTGGCCAAGAACATCGTTGCTTTCCTGCCGGAAATCCTGCAACAGGGCCAGCCCCGCACACTGATGTTCCTTCCGTTGGCCCATGTGCTGGCCCGGGCCGTCCAGGTGGTGTGCCTCACCGCAGGGGCAACCCTGGGGCACACCCCGGGCGCGGCGCAGCTGCTGGAAGACCTGGGCTCGTTCCGGCCGACGTTCCTCTTGGTGGTGCCGCGGATCTTCGAGAAGGTCCGGGCAACGGCTGCCCATAAGGCTGCGGTGGCGGGGAAGGGCCGGCTGTTCGAGGCGGCCTCGGCGGCAGCGATCGAATACTCAAAGGCGCAAGACCGGCAGCACCGGGGCGACGGGCCCGGCCCCGGCCTGCTCAACCGCGTGCGGCACGGACTGTTCGACCGGCTGGTCTATCCCCGGCTGCGGCAGGTGCTGGGCGGCGAGGTGGGATACACCGTGTCCGGGGCCAGTCCCCTCGCATTGGAGGACGCGCACTTCTTCCGGGGTGTGGGCATTCCCGTCCTGGAAGGTTACGGGCTGACCGAAACCACGGCGCCGTGCACGGCCAACACGCCGACCCGCACCAAGGTGGGAACAGTGGGGATCCCCGTTCCGGGTACCACCATCCGGGTGGCCGAAGACGGAGAGATCCTGGTCAAGGGAATTGGCGTGTTCCGTGGCTATCACGCAAACCCGGCCGCGAACGCCGAGGCGTTCGTGGATGGTTTCTTCCGGACCGGAGACCTTGGCGTGCTGGACAAGGACGGTTTCCTCACCGTCACCGGCCGGAAAAAAGATCTGCTGGTCACCGCGGGCGGCAAAAACGTGGCGCCCGGGCCGCTGGAAGAGAAGATCCGGACCCACCAGCTGGTGGGACACGCGGTGCTGGTGGGCGACGGAAAGCCGTTCGTGTCCGCCTTACTCACCCTTGACCCGGAAGGCGTGGCCAACTGGCGGGAGGAGCGCGGCCTCCCGCCGCTCCCCCTCAGCGAGGCCACCAGCGATCCCCAGGTCCTGGCCGCCGTCCAGGAAGCGGTGGACCTGGCCAACCAGCTGGTGTCCAAAGCCGAGTCGGTGCGCACCTTTACGCTGCTCAACACCGAATTCAGCGTGGAGTCCGGGCACCTGACGCCGTCGCTGAAACTGAAGCGGGCCACCGTCGTTCAGGAATACCAGGCGGAAATCGCCAAGATCTACGGCTGATCAGCCGGCGATCTACGGCTGATCAGCTGGCGCCGGCTCCGCGGCGGAGTCGGCGTCTTCCCGGACAACACCGCGACGGCGGCGGGTGGGCCAGGTCAGCACCAGAGTGATGATGGATGCCAGGAGCACCATGCCGCCGATGCCGATGCCGGCGTCGATCCAGAACTGGCTCGGGAACAGCCGGATCAGGGTGTCGTCCAGGCTGAAGGTCCAAGACCCGTCGGCAAAGAAGATCCGGTGGAATTCGGTAAAGAACTGCTGCCAGCCCAAGGCCGCCAGCGTGCCCAGGCCCAGGATCAGCACGAGGGTAATGATGGAACCGGCGAAGAGGGCGCGCCGGATTCCGCCGGTGCTGCGCCTGCGCAGGTACACGATGGCGATCAGGGCGAGGATAAGCAGCGCGGTGCCGGCGCCGAAGGTGGAGAGGATGACCACCTTGACATCAGCCATGTGGCTGACTTCGCCGTCCTTGAAGAGCTTTTCGCCGCCGCGCTGCACCAGGTCCCCCAGGTACCGCGGGCCGGCCCAGTTACTCAGGTAGTCAACGGCGTAGGAGCCATAGGTCATCCTGTCGTCGGTGCTGAAGCCGTATCCGTCTCCGGGGAAACCGGGACGGTTGTATTCCACCCACAGGAAGAGCGGGCTGGTCACGGCCCGGACAGCCAGGATGAGGAGAATAAAGGGGTAGATGATGGCCAGCAGGACCTGCATGACGCGGGGGGCAACCGGTTTGGCGTTCGCAGCGCTTTCGCGCTGCGCGTTGCGGCGTTCCACCTCTTCCTCGGGCGGCCGGACGTGCAGGGCGGAGGTGGGAAGCGGTTCCTTGAAGACCTGGCCGGCGGTGCCGCGCGGTTCATCGACGGAGGTCCCGGCAGCCACCTGCGAGGACCCTTCGGCCGGAGATCCCGTGCCGGAGGAGGCGGCGGATTCGGCCGCCCGGCGGCCTGCCCTGCTGTCCGCCTGCGGTGCTTTGGTTTCCTGTACAGCCTCTTCCCGGCCGGATTTCTTGCCGCCGGCAGGTGTCAGCCAGGAAAACGCGGGCTCGTCGGAATCCCCGGAGGTGTCCAGGATCGGTTCCGGCTGCGGCGCTTCGCTTTTGGCGCGGGCCGGTGTTTCGTCGTTCACAGCAGCGTCACTTCCGTCAGGTTCCGCACCGGTCCAAGTCTGCCGGCGCGATTCATTCTGCCCTCGAGCCTACCGTCCGGAACTTCTGCTGGGCGAGGAACCACCCCGGCTGGATTACAACGATTCAGGCAGCGATTTCCGCGTAACCGGCATCTTCGCTGCGAAGGTCCCCGCGTTCCCCTGCCAGGAAGGCCCGGCGGCCCCACACCAGGACATAAACCCAGTACGCAGCAAGAACCGCCGCGCCGATGCCGATTCGTGCCCACGCCGGCAGCGGACTCGGCGTCACAAAACCTTCCACAAGGCCGGAGACGAGCAGCACCAGGACCAACCCCAAGGCCACCGTAACCAGCGACCTGCCCTCTTCCGCCACGGCGCGGCTCCGGGTCCGCGGACCCGGTGAGACCATTGCCCAAAAGATGCGCAGGCCGGCGGCCGCGGCCACGAAGACGGCGGTGAGCTCCATCAGGCCGTGCGGCAGGATGTAGCTGAAGAACACATCGGATTTGCCGGCCGATGCGAAGATCCCGGCCGCAATCCCCACGCCCTGGGCGTTGTTGAACAGGATCATCGGCACCCAGACGCCGGTAATTCCGAGGGCCACCGCCTGGGCGCAGATCCAGGCGTTGTTGGTCCACACAGCACCGGCGAAGGACGCTGCCGGATTTTCCGAGTAATAGTTGATGAAGTCCTGGTCGACATACTGCGCAGCGGCGGATTCGGATGCCACCGCACGGAGGGCATCCGGGGACGTTCCGATCCACGCCGCGTAGGCGGCAGCGACAAGCACGAAGACTGCGCCGCAGGCCACTGTGAGCCACCTGAGCCGGTACAGCGCCGCCGGCAGGGCCGCCACGAAGAACCTTGCGAGGTCGGCCATCGCGTTGGACCGTGCACCGGTGAAGCGGGTCCTGGCCAGGGCGAGCGTGGCGGAGAGGGAGGCGGACAATGCACTCTCCGGGGCAATGGAACGGACCAGTGACAGGTGTCCGGACACGGATTGGTAGAGGGCCAGCAGTTCATCGGCCTCGGCACCCGTGAGCCTGCGTTTGGCAGCGAGCTCCTTCAGCCGCGACCATTTGTCCGCATTCACAGCGGAGAAGGCGTCCATGTCCACGGCTACAGCCTAGCGCCCGGCATTAGACTTTGACCGTCCACACCGTGCGGTCGTCCGCATCACCAGCTGCGAAGGGCAGGGACGCAGTGAGTCCGATCATCACCGGCGAGGCAGTCGTCCTCGAACTTCGGCCGGCCACCTTCGCCGCCCGCGCTCTGGGCCTGGTCATCGACGTCGTCTTGCACGTGGTCCTGCTGGTGGGATTCATGTTTGGCCTGGCCGCCGCCGGCAGGGGCCTGGATGAGGCCGCCGCACGTGCGCTGGCCCTGGCCGCCGCGGTGTTCTGCCTCGTGGTTGTCCCGGTGGGTGTGGAGACCCTGAGCCGGGGCAGGTCGCTGGGCAAGTTGGCCACCGGCCTCCGGGTTGTCCGCGAGGACGGCGGCAGTATCAGGTTCCGGCACGCGCTGATCCGGGGGCTGACTGGCTTCCTCGAAATTTACCTGACGTTTGGCGGCTTGGCATGTGCCGTGGCGCTCTTCAACGACAAATCCCGCCGCCTGGGCGATTTGTTGGCCGGCGCCTACGCGGTCCGCAGCCGGGTGCCTGCCGACGAGGCAATCCGCGTGTTCGTGCCGCCGCACCTGCAGCCGTGGGCAGCGGCCGCGGACATCGGCCGGATTCCGGACGCCACGGCCCGCAGGGCCGCACAGTTCATTCGCCAGGCCGGCCGGATGGCGCCGCATTCCAGGGCGCAGATGGCCGCGGCGATCGCCTCCGAACTGTCGGCGCACGTATCCCCCGCACCACCCCCGGGGACCGGCCCTGACCATTTCCTGGCGGCCGTCGTCGCCGAGCGCCGGAACCGGGAGTTCACCAGGCTTTCTGAATCGCGCCGCCGGAATTCCTCGGTGGGTCAACGGCTCCAGCGGCTGCCGTTCAACGGCTGACTCAGTTGGCGTACTCGTTCCACGGGATGTTCCAGTCCCCGTAGCCGTCGGTGTTGGCCGCGTAATCACCCTCGGTGTTGATGATCTGGACCACGTCTCCGGTTCCCATGTTGTCGAACACCCAGGCTGCGCCGTCGGGCAGGAACCCGATGCAGCCGTGGGAGACGTTGGTGTTCCCGATATAGGGATAGGCGGATTCGAGCGCCTGGTGGATGTAGGCGCCGCTCAGGGTGAGGCGGATGGTGTATTCGACGTCGGCTTCACCGTAGTAGGCGGGGTCACCGGGTTTCAGTCCGATGGTGGAGGCCCGGAAATGGTCAAACCTGTTCTTCTCCATCAGCACCGCGTACCCCTTGGCCGAAGGGAACCGCTTGTCCCCCATGCTGACAGGCAGGGTCTTGACCGGCTGGTCGTTGACGCTGAGCGTGAACGTGTGCGCGGTGGCATCCGCGACCGCCACCTTCTTGTCTCCGATCGAGACGTTGACCTTCTTATTGAAGTTTGCGATCTGGCCGTTGCCCAGGTCCACACCAAAGAGCTGCATGTCCATGGTGATGGTGGAATTGGCTGCCCAGAAGTTTTCAGGCCGGTACCGGACCATGGTGTCGCTGTGCCAGTGGAACGCACCACTTTGGCCTGCCGTTGTGGTGACCTTGATGGCCTTTTCGACGGCGGCGCGGTTGACTACCGGCTCGCTGAAGATGATCTGCAAGGGCTGCCCCACGCCCACCTTCATGCCGTTGAGCGGATAGATGGCGGCATCCGCCTCATGCGAGCTGGACACTGTGTTGAAGGCCTGGGTGGTGCTGGTTTCGCGTCCGGCCGAGTCCTTGACCACGTACGTGTAGCTGTAGTCCGTGTTGAACTCCAGGGGGCCGGAGGCGGTCCATGCCGTCCCGTTGGCGTCGATGCTGCCTTCGACGATCTTCCCGGCGGTACTGGTTAGGGTGACTCGCTGGATGGTCCCGTTGGCCACTTTGAGGGAAACCGGGGCCGCGGGGTTGACCTGCTTGGCGCCGTTGGCCGGCGACGCATCCAGTGTCACCGGGGGCACGACGGGAGAAGCGATTCCGGGGGACGTGCGCAGTGCGGAGGCTGCTTCAGATTCGAGCGGACCCCCTGCAAGGCCCGGTGCGACGGCGGCGAAAACCCCGCCCACGGCAGCCAGGACACATACGGCTGCTACGGCGAGAATTTTCTTTACGCTCCCCCGGCGGCGGGGCTTTTCCTCAGGCTCCATAGTGTCGATCCTACGTGCAGAAAATAACGGCCCGGGCGCGTTGCTGCGCCCGGGCCCTCACGTGTCAGTAACGATAGTGCTCGGGCTTGTAGGGGCCTGCCGCGTCAATGTCCAGGTATTCAGCCTGGTCCTTGGTCAGCTCGGTAAGCTCCACGCCCAGGGCATCCAGGTGCAGCCGGGCGACCTTTTCGTCCAGGACCTTGGGCAGGACGTACACCTTGTTTCCGTACTCGTCCTGGTCCTTCTTGGTCCACAGCTCGATCTGCGCGATGGTCTGGTTCGCGAACGAGTTGCTCATCACGAAGGACGGGTGGCCTGTGGCGTTGCCCAGGTTGAGGAGCCGGCCCTCGGACAGCACGATGATGGAGCGTTCGGCATCACTGCCGGCGTCGAAGACCCACTCGTGGACCTGCGGCTTGATCTCAACCTTCTTGACGCCGGGAACGCGGGCCAGGCCGGCAATGTCGATTTCGTTGTCGAAGTGGCCGATGTTGCCCACGATGGCCTTGTTCTTCATGCCCGCCATGTGCTCGGCCATGATGACATCCTTGTTGCCCGTGGTGGTGATGAAGATGTCGCCCTGTGCCAGGACTGATTCCAGCTTGGCCACCTGGTAGCCGTCCATGGCTGCCTGCAGCGCGCAGATGGGATCGATCTCGGTGACGATCACCCGTGAGCCTTGGCCGCGGAGGGCCTCCGCGGCGCCCTTGCCGACGTCGCCGTACCCGCAGACGACGGCGACCTTGCCGCCCATGAGCACGTCGGTGGCACGGTTGATGCCGTCGGGCAGGGAATGGCGGATGCCGTACTTGTTATCGAACTTGCTCTTGGTGACGGAGTCATTGACGTTGATGGCCGGGAAAAGCAGCTTGCCCTGGTCCGCGAGCTGGTACAGGCGGTGGACGCCGGTGGTGGTCTCTTCGCTGACGCCCTTGATGGTGGCCGCGGTACGGGTCCACTTCTGCGGGTCCGCGGCGAGGGAGCGGCGGAGCACCTCGAGGAAGATGCCGTACTCCTCGGAATCTTCGGGGTCTGCGGAGGGGACGTTGCCCGCGGCCTCGAACTCGACTCCCTTGTGGACCAGCATGGTGGCGTCGCCGCCGTCATCCAGGATCATGTTGGGACCCAGTTCGGGGTTGGACTCGGCACCGGGCCAGGTAAGGATCTGTTCGGCCGTCCACCAGTATTCTTCGAGGGTCTCGCCCTTCCAGGCGAAAACGGGCACGCCCTGCGGGTCCTCGACGGTGCCCTTGCCCACGACGACTGCCGCTGCGGCCTCGTCCTGGGTGGAGAAGATGTTGCAGGAGGCCCAGCGGACCTCCGCGCCCAGCGCGGTGAGGGTTTCGATCAGCACCGCGGTCTGCACCGTCATGTGCAGGGAGCCTGCGATCCGGGCGCCCTTGAGCGGCTGCGTTGGCCCGAATTCTTCGCGCAGGGACATCAGGCCGGGCATTTCGTGCTCCGCCAGTCGGATTTGGTGCCGCCCGGCTTCCGCCAGGGAGATGTCGGCAACTTTGTACTCAAAAGTCATGAATGGTCCTTTGCTTGAGGCGGGGTCCTGGTCCCCGTCCTGCTGTTTCTCGTTGCGGGCTGGTGCAAGTGGATTATTGCCCTGCCGCGGCAGGATCGTGCTGGTCCGAGCCCGCTGTTGCCGCTGCCGCCAGCAGTTCCGGCGGCAGGAGCAACGGAATTCCGTCTTCGATGGCGTACCGGTTATTGACGCCGGCTTCATCTGCCGTGGTGGCCACCAGTTCTTCGCCTTCCTGGACCAGGGGCGAGCCGGTCACGGGGCAGCGCAGGACGGACAACAGCTCGGGACTGATCTTTGGCATGTGTTCTTGCTCCCTGGCGGGCGCGCTCGCGCCGGTAGCGGAAAAGATGTGCAGCAACCAGCCTACCGCCAGATGCCGGTCAGGAAGGTTCTCGAAGGACGCGCAGGTGCCCCCGCCGGGTCCCTTCGGTTCCGGCCGGCGCTTCGAGGGCGGAATGGTGCCCGCGCTGGGTGGGCGGCTGTGGCTCCGCCGGGCGCGCCGCGGCATCACGGACGGCGTTTGCGAGGGCCAGGAGGTCGTCCGGGCCGGGCTGTTGCGGGGTGGTCGGCATGGCCAGCCGCAAAACTTCCCAACCGCGCGGAACCGTCAACGAGCCTGCATGCTGTTCACAGAGGTCGTAGCAGTGCGGCTCGGCGTAGGTGGCCAGCGGACCGAGGACGGCGGTGGAGTCCGCGTAGACATACGTCAGGGTCGCTACCGCCGACTGGCGGCAGGCGGACCTTGAACATTGACGGATAGCTCCCACGACATCACAGACTACCCTTATATCCCTCGAAACCCGTGCATTGGCTGCAGTCACCGACGCGCACGGGCCGCCACGGGAATATATCGCGTAAATCCGCCCCCGGGTTTAGAGTCGGTATATGCAGTCATCGAACCATGAATCAGGTTTTTCGGTCCGGTTGGCTGACCCGGACGCCTCGGCTGCGCCGGGCGTGGAAACCACCGGCAGGAGCTTCCTGCGGCGGCGCCGGAACCGCCACGGACGCGGCCTGCGCGGCGAAGTAATGCTTCCCACCCACCCCGGCTACCGGACCCGCGGCGACCGCTTCGACGATCTGGTCCTGGACTCGGCGCATCGGCTCCATGACATTTGGGGCAAGACCCTTGACGGCGTCCGGTTCGGCGTCGACGAAATCCCGCCGGACCTCGAACAGTTGGCCGCCAGCGGCACCACTGCGCCCATGGGGGCTTACACGCCCGCCGCTGGTGGCGAGGGGCCCATGATTACGGTGTACCGCCGCGTTGTTGAGAACGCGTGCTCCAGTGTGGAGGAGCTGCAGGACCTGGTCCACGACGTCGTGGTGGAGCACACCGCGGAGATGCTCGGCGTGGCCCCGGAGACCCTGGACCCGGTGTACCGCCGCCGCTACTGACCCCGGCGCCGGGCAGCCGCGCGGCGGCCACTCCTTGGGTCCTTGGGCGGGCATCCCGGCTGTGGGGAATCCTAGTAGCCCAGGGTAACCGGGACGGTTTCCTGTCCGGCGGCAGCCGGCAGGAATGCCAGGGTGGAGACGTCGTTCCGCCCGTCCTGGCCCAACAGCACGGAACCGTAGGCGGCGTCCCCCGACGCCGACACCACATACCCGACGACGTCGGCTCCCTCAGCCTGGTCCGGAACGGTGATGGTGGCAGTGGTTCCGCCGGCGATGTCCGCAGTGGCGGACGGCCGGACCTTGCCATCGGCGGTGATGGGCGCGTAGGTAATGGTGGCCCGTGTGTCCAGGGCGCCGAACACCAGCTGGCGCAGGCCGCCCTTGGGGACCGGAACAACATGCTGGCTGCCCAGCCGCACGGCGGACCCCGCCCACGCCACATCCGAGGGTTGCCCGGCCTGGAGGCCGCGGCTCATTCGGGCGGCCGCCACGAAGGAAACGTCCGATGAGGCGGCAACGGTGTACTGGCCCGCCGGAACCCCGGCCAGGGACACTTCCGTGACGGAGCCGGCCTTGGCGGTGACCACGCCGCCGGCGGGGAGTGCGGTTTGGCCGTCCCGTCCATACAGCTTGATCTCCACCACGGCGTCCGAAGCGCCTGGAACCGTCAGCTGGAGCGCCGGGGCGGCATCCCCGTAGCCGTTGCGGGACGTCAGCGCGGCGAGCCCGGCCGGATCCTGGATATCCACTCCGGGCACTACCTGGCGGACGGCCGGCGCCGTCCCCGGCGCAATGAAGTCCACGCCGCCGGGGGTCAGCCCGCGCAGGACGCTTTGCTGGATCGAGGCAGCCACGGGCCCACCGGCGCTGCGGACGCGCACGGTGAGCTGGGGAACGTTGGGCGCCAGGCCGGCAAGGACGACGCTGCGGGTGGTGCCTGGGGCCACCAGCAGGCCACGGCTGCCCGGCGCCTGGATCTGCCCTGCGCCACCGTACAGTTCCAGGCTTACCGTGGCAGGGGTGCTGGAGGCGTTGGTCAATGCCAGGACGGAAGTCCGGCCCACTGTGGTGCTGGCACCTGCCAGCCACTGGTCGTTGGAAGGTTGTCCGCAGGTGGCTGCCGCACTCCCCTGCAGGTCGCCGTCGGTGGCGGTGTACTTCATGGCCCCGGCTGCGGACGCGTTCTGGTTGGCCACGGCATTGGCACTGAGGACGTTGACCTGGTCTGCGGCCCGGTCCGCCACCACTCCGGCGCGGAGTTCCTGCGGTGTTCCGGCCGCCGGAGACTGCCCGGCGTCCTTGGCGATCTCGACGACGGCCGTCCCGTCCAGGCGGGTCAGGCGGCTCGCAGGCAGCACGCCGCCGGCGCCCAGCACGGCGGCGGTGACCTTGGTCGCGGCGGTGGCCGACTCCGGCCGGAACTGGGCGTCGGTACCGGTGCCCGTACCCTCCAGCAGCCTCGCAGGCCCCGGGCACACGCCAACACTGGCTCCTGCCGGAACAGCTGCCCGTGCCACCGGCAGAACACGGCTCGACGCCGGCCCCTGCACCAGCGACCCGGCAGCCACTACGGCCCCAGCGCCCGCGAGGATGAGCACCCCTGCGGCTGCTCCGGCCACCCGCGCTGCCCGGCCCCTGCCGCGAGGCACCCGGGTGGAACCGCGGCCGGGCCGTTGGGCGTCACCGCCGGTTTCGCTTTGGACTGGAGCCGGTGCGTGGACCGGGGCGGGAGCCTCGGCAGCCGCCGGCGGGGTGTGCTCATGCATTTTGGTGTTCCTTACGCAGGGAGCCCTCGTCGCGTGAGAGGCCGGTCCGCGGCCGTTGCGTCGGCATCGGGACAGCGAGGATCACGGTCAGGCCGATCACCGTGATTTGGCCTGCAGCTGCCCAGAAAGCCCACGGGTTGTCGTAGCGGACCGTCAGCTGGCCGGCCGAGGCCGGAAGGGTGAAGGCCTGGGCCCAGCCGGACGTGGTTGATGTCAGCTTGCGGCCGTCGAGCCAGGCGCTCCAGCCCGGGTCCGCGCGCTCGGCAAGCACCACCAGGCGGCCCTCCGGACCGGCGGGGACGGCAGCGTCAACGCCGTCCCGGCCGGAGGGGACGGAGGTTGTGGTGGCACCGCGCGGATCCACGATGCGGACGCGGTGGGCGACGTCCGCAGCCTGCAGCACCGCCTGGTTCGACGGGCTGATGCGCCAGAGCCAGCCGACGTCCGTCTGCCCCACCGCCACCAGGCCAGGTACGGCATCCATGCGGCTGGCCGTCAGTTGGGCTGCCGTGTCTGCGGCCCGCAGCACCACGAAGCCGATGCCAAGTTGTTCGAGATCGGCACGGGGATCCACTCCCTGCCCGGCAACCAAGGTGGCGACGACACGGCGGACAGAGGCCGTGACGTCGTCGTCGTCGCGGACCTCTTCGGCGCCCGGGGCACCGATGATGGTGCGGGCGGACGCTATGGCCGAGAGGTTGTCCAAGGTGGTCCCGGACCCCCGCATCAGGGAAGCCTTATAGGTGCCGTCGTCACTGGTGCTGATGAGCAGGGTGCGGGTCTGTTCGGGTCCGGTACCGCGGTCGATTGCCGTAGCAGGCAGGGACCGTGCGTTCGCGGCTTCCACCAGCCGGGCGGCGCCGAGTGCTCCGCCGGTCCCGGAGCCGGATGGCGCAGGAGTACCCGCCGGTGCTGCCGGTGCAGCTGCGGGGGCCGCCGCAGGACGCAGGAGGTTCTGCGCGGACCACGCCGCCATCCCGGCCAATGGTCCGGCCAGCAGGACTATCAGGCCCACTGCCAGCCCGGCGCGTGCCGCAGTGGTGGCCTTGGACCCGGCAGCGGACCGGCGGTCCACTGCCGACATGACTTGGCCGGCGCCCAAAATTGCGGCGGACAGCAGGGCGAAGGAGGCAGCCGAGACCGCCGGGCCCGGGAACGGGGTCACCAGGGAATCGGCATTGATGCCGGTGGCAACGTGGCTGGTCAGCCATCCGCTGGCCAGTGACACCAGTGCCGCAATCCAGAACCAGCGCACGGCCCGGGCCGGGCGTCCCGCGATAAAGAGGCCAAGGATGGCGAGGGCCACAACCGGGACAGCGATCAGCAGTGCCATCAGCAGGGCCCAGGGCACCTGTCCGCCGGAGAACAGTCCCAGTCCCTGCAATCCGCCGGCGGGGTCGAATGCCAGGGGCTGCCCGATAATTTGCTGCCACAGCGGCGCGGAGTCGAAGCTGAGCGGGAGTCCGGGGTCGGCCAGGAGTGCGCGCGGCCTGTCTATGGTGGAAAGGGCGAAGGGTACGAACAAGGCCGCACTGGGCAGCAGGGCCCACCAGACGGTCCGCCCCCGACGGCCCAGCAGGACCCCGCAAAGGACAATGAGCACAACGGCCGGGACAAGCAGGGAAGGGGCAGAGGCTGTGGTGACGGCCAGGGCCAGGCCGGCTGCGGCGGATGCAGTCCAGGACGGCATGCCGTTGACGCCCGGTTTGGCAGGCGTTTGGTCGGCCGGACGTGCATCACCCGGGGTTTCCAGGCTGAAGCTGCCGTGGCCCACGGCTGAACCAGTGGCCCGCAGCAGGCCCAGGACCACCAGCGGGATCATGATGTGGGCTATGAGTGCGCCGGCGCGGCCTTGGTTGAGTGCTACCTGCAGGGCCGGGGCAGCTGCCCAAAAGATGGCGGCTGCGAGCCGGAGCCGGCGCCGGGCAGTCAGGCCGCCTGCCGCAAACCAGGCGGTAAGGCCGGAGAGCGGGGCGCCCAGGAGGAGGAGCCACGCCATGGCCGGGTTGGCATCGCCGCCACCCAGGACACCTATGATCCACAGCACATAGCCAAAGGGGTCGCCGTGGCCGGGGAGTCCGGCTCCCAGGCTGATCCACCAGCCGGAGGCGTTGTGCCAGATGTCGCCCAGGCCGGCCGAAACCGGGATCAGGCCGCCGCCGGTGACGGCATTGGCCCGGAACAGGCCGGTCAGGGCCAGGAGCGAGGCGATGGACGCAATGATGACGGCGGCGAGGGCGCCGTTGCCCACCCATCCCCTCCTGGCGGTGGCGAGGGCGGCAAAGTCATCAGCGGCGTCACCGGTGGGCTGGTGCGCGAGCGGATCCTGCACCAGGTGGTCAGCGCCGGATCCGTCCGAGCCCAGCGCCTCCATCAGGGACCGGCGGTGGCTCCACACCTCGCGGCGTGGTGTTTGCAGCTTGCGGATCACCGAGCGGCGGATCCGCCGGGTCCGTTTGGCCGCCCTTCGCGCTTTTGCCACCGCCCGTGGACGGCCCAGGGCCGCACAGGTGGCCACGAGCTGTGAAATGCCGTGGCCGGGATCCTTGACCACAATGCTCAGGATGAGTTTGAAGAGGCTGCCCAGCAATGCGCCCAGGGCGTGGACGGGCACCATCCAGAGCGGGCTGTGCTTGAGCCGCAGGTGCACCTGTGCCTTGCGGGCTGCTGCGGGGTTTCCCAACGCGTGGGGCCGGTGCGCGACGTGGAACATGCGGGCTGCGGGGACCACCACGACGCGGTGGCCGGCCAGCCGGTTCCGCCAGCAGAAGTCAACGTCGTCGCCGCTGCCAGGCAGGGCGGGGTCGAAACCGCCCAGTTGTTCCCAAACATCGCGGCGGACCAGCATGCCCGCGGAATTGACGGCGAAAGTGTCGGTGCGGCCGTCGTACTGGCCTTGGTCCAGCTCATCGGCGTCGATCAAGGTGAGCCGCTCAGCCCAGCGGCTGGTGGAAAGTCCGACGTCGATGAGCCGGCGCGGCGAATGCCAGTCGAGCTGCTTGCAGCCGGCCACGGTCACGGAGGGCGCGCGCTCCACGGCACCGAGGAGTTCAGCGAGTGCATCAGGCGCCGGGGCGGCGTCGTCGTGCAGCAGCCAGATCCATTCCGTTCCGTCGCCGCTGCCCGACCCGGCTTTGGGAACCAGACCGGCGAGTCCTGCGGAGATGGCAGCCCCCATGCCGCCCTTGGTCCGCGGGCAGGCCAGGACGCTTGCGTCGCCCAAGGATTCCCGAAGCAGGCTGTAAGAGTCGTCGGCGGAACCGGCGTCAACGCCGATGGCACGGTCGACAGGCCGGGTCTGGCCAGCCAGGGCTGACAGGGTTCTGGGCAGATAGGCACTGCCGTTGTGGGCGACCACAACGGCAGTGACATGGACATCCTGAAGAATTAGATCGCTCGCTTCCTAAGCCGCCGGCGCTCACGCTCGGAAAGGCCTCCCCAGATGCCGAACCGTTCGTCATTGGCCAGCGCGTACTCCAGGCATTGCGACCGTACGTTGCAGGCGCCGCACACCTTCTTGGCGTCGCGGGTGGAACCGCCCTTTTCCGGGAAGAACGCCTCCGGGTCAGTCTGGGCGCACAAAGCGTCAGTCTGCCAGCCCAGTTCGCCTTCGTCATCGAAGTCCTGCTGGAGTGGCAGCCCGATCCATACCGGCTGCGCACTGCCGGGGGCGGCAAGCTCCATGGGCGGATCCAGATCGTCCTCCGGCTCCGCGCCGTCCAGCAAGGCCTCATGGGCCGCGAGGAAGGCCGTGGCCTGGTCTTCAAGGACGCTGCCGGAATTCCTTTTGTACCGTTCCGCAGCATCAGGATCGGCAGGGTCAACGTACCAATCGCTTGGCACCCCCCGCGCACGGTACTTTGCCGTTGCCTGGCCGGCTACGACGGCATCTTCCTGGATACGCTCTGCTTGCCCCACGGCGACCCTCCTGACGTTGCAGCCACTGCCTTGATACATGGACACTCGGTTGTGTGCCGGTATTTACGCAATTGCTTTAGATACCTAATTACACGCGTGTAACTAGGGCGAGTCAAGCCGTAGCCGGGATAATAGACAGTTAAGCCTAAGAACTTTGCGCACGCCACGCCCGGGTTTTTTGCCGGCCCCGGCGTGGCGCGTGCCGGAAGCAGCATATTCCGGGCAGGAAAGCCGCAAAAACAGCGCAACGACGGGGAAAATACCTTCTACGGGCTAAAATAGCAAGCACACTTAGCAGGTATGGTGATAAACATCACTCCGGCGGTGGAAGGGGAAGCACTGTCCCGCCGCTGGCGACCCGGGGAATCCGGGATGGCAGGATGAAGCCATGACATCGATCCCCGCCATCACCCTGATGGGCAGCCTCCGTTCCGGCAACTCCACGGCACCGCGCCTGACCTGGTACGGGCCGGATTCGGAACGCGTTGAATTGTCGGGCCGGGTCCTGGACAACTGGGTGGCCAAGACCAGCAACCTGCTTCAGGACGAGCTCGACGCAGAGCCGGGCATGCGCCTCGGACTTGCGCTTCCGGCGCACTGGAAGGCTTTGGTCTGGGCGCTGGCAGGCTGGCAGCTTGGCCTGGAAGCAGTGCTCGACGGCGGCCCGGCAGACTTCCTGGCGACAGCCGCCCCTGCCGACGCGCCAAAAGGGCAACACGCCGTGATCGCCGTCGCGCTGCCCGCCCTCGCCATGCGCTGGCCGGGGGAACTCCCGGGTGGCTGCATCGACTACGCGGCAGAGGTACGGTCCCACGGGGACGTGTTCATGCCGCACGGGGACCCGGATCCCTCAGCCCGCGCGCTCCTTACGGGCGATGGGCGCCCGGTGGAGCACAAAGACCTGCTCACGGACTTTGGCGCATCCCATGGGGAAGGCGTCCGCCTCCACATTCCAGCGGGCAACGGCCTCGAGTCGGCGCTGTCCAACGCGCTGGGCGCCTGGCAGCACGGCGGCTCCGTGGTCCTTACCCACCAGGATGTTGAACTCACGGACAAACTGCTGGCCGACGAACGCATCCACGGCAGCTAGCAAGCGCGGGGCTTAGGCCTTCGGGCCACCGTCGACAGGGGCGGAAGCGGGACGTTCAGCGCGGGCTGGCTCCCGGTGCGGATGCGCTTCGATGAGTTCGTGGTCGTGCGAGAACTCCGGCTCCTGGTCCAGTTCCTGGTTGAACACCAGGAAGCGGTACGCGAAGAATCGGACCACAGTGGCGACGAGGATGCCCGCGACACCTGCCAGGAACAGCAGGTTCTTGTCGTCGATACCCATCCCATACTTGGCCAGCGCGGTGAATCCGGTGGAGATCCCGATCCCGATGCCATTGATGATGACGAACATGACGAACTCGCGAAGCACATTGGCCTGGCGTCTGTGCCGGAAGGTCCAGAAGCGGTTCGCGACCCACGAGAAGACCGTGGCCACGGTGGCACCCACGAAGCGCGCCTTCGCTTCGCTGTCCGACATCGGGCCGTGCATCAGGTAGTACGTCAACCCGTTGTCAATGACGAATGCCACACCGCCTACGGCCCCGAATTTGGCCACTTCCCGCCAGAAGAGCGAGGCAAGCCCCCGGATACGATCTGCAAGTGCGCTAAACATGACCCTCCATGGCCGTCCGAACTGTGGGCCACTCGGCCAAGGACCTATTTTAGCCCCCAAAGCTTTGGACTGGCCCCGGGCTGCCCCCCGCTGCCGGCCACAGCAGAAAATGTCGCGCTGCTGCCGGGCCGTAAAAGCGGGATACGGTGCGTCTTCGGTAGGCTGGCATACGTGACTTTTCCAGTAATAGGTGTAGTTGGCGGCGGCCAGCTTGCGCGAATGATGGCCCCTGCCGCTACAGCACTCGGCTTCGAACTCCGTGTCCTTGCCGAAGGCGAGGACGTTTCCGCGGTCTCTGCCGTACCGGCCACGCCCGTGGGCGATTACAAGGACCTGCAGACCCTCCTGGACTTTTCCCGGGGCCTGGACGTGATGACGTTTGACCACGAGCACGTGCCGACGGCACACCTCAGGGCGCTCCAGGAAGCCGGGGTCAATGTCCAGCCCGGACCCGACGCCCTGGTCCATGCACAGGACAAACTGGTCATGCGCGCAGCCATCGACCGGCTGGAGCTGCCCAACCCCGCCTGGGCGTCAGTGGACAACGTCGCGGACTTGGTCAGCTTCGGCGAGGAAACCGGCTGGCCCGTGGTGCTGAAGATGCCGCGCGGAGGGTACGACGGCAAGGGCGTCCGGATTGTTGCCTCCGCAGAGGAAGCTGCCGGCGCCGACGAGTGGTTCGCCGCCATGAGCCCCTTGCTGGCCGAAGCGAAGGTGGAGTTCACCCGCGAACTGTCCGCCCTGGTGGCGCGGACCCCGGACGGCGAAGCCCGGGCCTGGCCGGTGGTCCACACCATCCAGGTGGATGGTGTCTGTGACGAGGTAATCGCACCCGCACTGGACATCCCGCTGGAGGTGGCCGCAGCCGCCGAGGACGCCGCGTTGCGTATCGCAGCGGAGCTCAACGTCACCGGCGTCCTCGCTGTTGAACTTTTCGAAACGCCAGGCGCGGGCGCCGGCTTCCTGGTCAACGAACTGGCCATGCGGCCACACAACACCGGCCACTGGACCCAGGATGGCTCCATCACCAGCCAGTTCGAACAGCATCTGCGCGCAGTCCTTAACCTTCCACTGGGTGCCACCGACGCGTTGGCCCCCGTCACCGTGATGAAGAATTTCCTGGGCGGGGAAAACCAGGACCTCTTTTCCGCCTACCCGATGGCCCTGGCCAGCGAGCCGGCCGCCAAGGTCCACTGCTACGGCAAATCTGTGCGGCCCGGACGTAAGATCGGCCATGTCAACCTGGTGGGAAGTTCGACGACGGACGTTGACTCGGTCAGGCGCCGGGCAACGGCGGTTGCGGCCATCATCCGTGATGGACGTGCCGGCGCCGAGGAACCTTCCCCTATCTTCGAGGAGAACGCATGAGCGCCGAAGCCACCCCAGCCGCCGGTACCGGGGCCAGCCCCCTGGTGGGCCTGGTGATGGGCTCCGACTCGGACTGGCCCGTCATGGAGGCAGCGGCCGAGGCCCTCGCCGAATTCGGCATCCCGTTTGAAGCCGACGTCGTCTCGGCACACCGGATGCCGACCGAGATGATCCGCTACGGCCAGACGGCGCACGAGCGGGGGCTGCGCGTCATCATCGCCGGGGCCGGTGGCGCTGCGCACCTGCCGGGCATGCTGGCCAGCGTCACTCCCCTGCCGGTCATTGGTGTCCCCGTCCCGTTGAAGACCCTTGACGGCATGGACTCGCTACTGTCCATCGTCCAGATGCCTGCAGGGGTGCCGGTGGCAACGGTATCCATCGGCGGTGCACGCAATGCGGGCCTCTTGGCCGTGCGGATGCTTGCCTCCGGTACGGATGAACTCGCCGCGTCACTGCGCGCCGACCTCCTGGATTTCGCCGCCGACCTCAACGCCGTCGCCTCGCGCAAGGGCGCCAACCTGCGGCAGAAAGTCAGCGAAGTCTTCCCTGACGTGTCCGGCTCACTTCGGGGCAGCCGTTAGGGCGGCGGGCATGGCCAGCAGCACGCAGCAACCGGGCACCGGAGCGATCTTGACTGATCCGGTCCGTTACCCGGCCGGCGCTTCCCCGGCAGTCCGCACCAAACGGGCCTTTGTGCTGGTCCTCCTGACGCTGCTGGTACCGGGGAGCGCCCAGCTCGTGGCCGGCGACCGGAAGCTGGGCAGGATCGCGTTGCGCGTCACGCTCTGCGTCTGGGCGCTCCTGGTCCTGGCAGTGGTCCTCTTGCTGCTGGACCGGACGCTGGTGATCAATGTGTTCACCAACCCCGTCACGTCACTGGTACTGGTGATCCTGCTGACGGCCCTGGCTGTTGGCTGGGCCCTGCTGTTCGTCAACACCCTGCGAATCATCCGCCCGGTCCTGCTGGCACCGCCGGCCCGCCCCGCCGTCGGAATCGCCCTGGTGCTGGCTTTGGTCCTTGGCAGCGGGTCCCTTGGCTACGCCGCCTACCTTCTGAACGTGGGTCGGAATGCGATCGGTAGCATCTTCTCGTCCGGGCCCGCCATTGAGCCAGTGGATGGAAGGTACAACTTCCTGATGATGGGCGGCGACGCCGGCGACGACCGCACCGGTCGCCGCCCCGACAGCCTCTCCGTGCTGAGCGTTGACGCCAAGACCGGCCAGACGGCCATCATTTCGATCCCCCGTAACTTCCAAAATGCCCAGTTCAGTGCGAATTCACCCATGCGCGCCCTCTACCCAGACGGCTACGACTGCGGGGACGAATGCCTGATCAACGCCATCAACACCGAGGTCACCAACGAGCACGCCAATCTCTACCCGGGCGTGGCGGACCCGGGCGCACAAGCCACCCTGGAGGCCGTATCCGGAACGCTTGGCATGGACATCCAGGCCTACGTCCTGGTGGACATGGACGGCTTTTCCAAGTTGATCGATGCCATGGGCGGCATCAGGATCAAGGCCGGCGGCTGGGTGCCCATCAGCGGTGAAACCATCGACGAAGCCAACGGCATCCACGGCATGCCCTTGGGCTGGATACCGGCCGGCGACAACACCCTGGACGGCTACCACGCCCTCTGGTACGGGCGGTCACGCGAATTCGTGGACGATTACGCCCGCATCGCCCGCCAGCAGTGCGTGCAGCAGGCCATGCTCAAGCAGCTGGACCCGGCCACCCTGCTGTCCAAATTCGAGGATATTGCCAACGCTGGCACCAAGGTGGTGGAGTCCAACATCTCCTCCACCCAGCTGGGCAGTTTTGTGGACTTGGCCATCAAGGCCAAGGGCAAGGAGGTCAAGCGGCTCACCATCGGGCCGCCGGACTTCGACCCCGCATTCTCCACCAACCCCGATTTCGACCAGATCCACAACCGTGTGGACCAGCTGCTCGCGTCAGCGTCCGGAGCCCAGGCAACGGGGGCGGCCGACGACACGATCAACGCACCGGCAGCCGGTGCCGGGCACGTCCAGGCGGCTGGGCCGGCCGGGCTTTCGCGGGCCATGACCGGAGGACTGCCGCAGGAGTCCACGGCGCCGTCGGACTTCACACCGGTGACCACCACCCCCGACGGCGAGCCGATCACGGAGCAGATGCTCGACGATTTCAAGCGCCAGGGCAACGAGCAGGCCATCCGCAACCTCGTGGCCACCAACGGCCAGTGCGCCGCACTGTAGCCGTCCCAACACACCTAGGGAAACGGAACATCCTTGTACGAGATCGAGAACGTCCTTCGGGATTACGCATGGGGCTCGACGACGGCGATCGCCTCGCTGCTCGGCCGCCCCGAATCCGGGCGGCCCGAGGCCGAACTGTGGATCGGCGCGCACCCTGATTCGCCGTCGGTGGCCCACACTCCCGACGGCGGACGACGCCCGCTCGACGACCTGATCGCCTCCGACCCTGAGCATTTCCTGGGCGCGGAATCAGTGGCCGCTTTTGGCCCCCGGCTGCCCTTCCTGGCCAAGATCCTGGCAGCAGCCCAGCCGCTGTCCCTCCAGGTCCATCCCAGCCTGGAGCAGGCAAGGGCCGGGTTCGCGCGGGAAAAAGATGCAGGGCTCGACCCCCATGCCGCCAACCGGAACTACAAGGACGACAACCACAAGCCGGAAATGATCTTCGCCCTCACGCCGTTCGAGGCGTTGTGCGGATTCCGCCCGGCGGCCGAGACCCGGAAGATCCTGGACCACGTTGCCGGGGCCTTCCCATCGCCGAACGAGTGCCCTGCCCTGGTGCAGGACCTCTTGTCCGAGCTCTCCGCGGCAGATGAAGGAGCCGGCCTCCACGCCGCCTTCGAACGGCTCATCACCGGCGGGCAGGCCGTGGCCGAGGCTACGGCCCTCGTGGTGGCAGCATTGCTTTCAGGTGCTCCCCTGGCGCCGTACGAGGCCGAGCTCGGAACCGTCATCAGCCTCAATGAGAAGTACCCTGGCGATCCCGGCGTCCTGATCTCGCTGCTGCTGAACAGGATCTCCCTGCAGCCCGGCGAGGCCGTCTACCTGCCGGCAGGAAACGTCCACGCGTACCTGCATGGCCTCGGCGTAGAGGTCATGGCGTCCTCGGACAACGTCCTGCGCGGCGGCCTGACCCCCAAGCACATCGACGTGCCGGAGCTCCTGAAGACCATCGACTTCCACCCGGTGGGCGTTCCGATGCTTCATGCCGGGAAGACCATGATGGACCAGGAAGTGTACCGGCCGCCGTTCGGGGAGTTCCAGCTTCAGCGCATCGAGTTGGGCCCGGACTCCGGCCCCGTCCCGTTGGCCCAGTCGGGCGCCTCCGTGGTCATAGTGGTGGCCGGTGCCGTCTACCTGGACTCACCCAAGGGCGACCTGGAACTGTCGCGCGGTTCCAGCGCGTTCGTGGCTGCTGCCGAGGCCCCGGTCAACGTCCACCGCGCGGCAGGCAGCAATGAGCCCGCCCTCGCCTTCGCCGTGACTACGGGACTCTAGCGCCGCTTAATCAGCGCCTGCCGCCCGGCCCGCCGCGCCCTTGACCAGCCGGCGGGCCGTCTGGAGGCCTTTGCGGGCCAGCGGCATGGCTGTGGAGTACGCGGGGTAGAACGGCGACAACGGCTTCTCCCACGTGCCCAGGAGCATGTCCTCGTGCTTGGCGAATTGCTTCTTGAAGTCGGAGATGCCGTCGTTCAGGAGGCCGTTGAAGTCATAGCGGCTGCAGCCGTCTTCCCGCATCGACTGCAATGCCGCCCACTTGACCCCGTAGTTCACGCGCTGCTTCTGGCCCTCGGCGGACACGCCGCCATAGAGTTCGAACGCGGTGGTGCCGCTGCGGGAAAGCCAGGTGAACGCAAGCATCTGTTCGCCGTCGAACGCGGCGATGATGGGCGAGGCATCCCCCAGGTTCCGGAAGATGTCGCGGTAGTACTGGTCCTCGTGGATGCCGAAGCCGGCACGTTGGGCCGTGTCGTGGTAGATGGCAAGCACCTGCTCAAGCTCGGCGTCGTTCTTGACCTTGCGGAATTCCACGTCGCTGCGCATCGCCTTGCGGATGTTGGCCCGCGTCGACTTGGACATCTCCGCCATCAGTTCGTCGTCTGACCGGGTGAGGTCCAGGATCAGTGTCCTGGGGATCAGGACGGTGTTGGCTGATTCCCGGAAGCCGGCAGCGGCGACGGCACCGGCGAAGGCAGAGCCGCGGTCCCAGTCCGGTTCGATGCTCAGGGCAACGCCCCGGTGGCGGAGGGCGGCGTGCTCGGCCAGCCGGTTGAGCACCTCCTGCGCATTTTCCACGGTGCACATCGGACCGCGCGGGATGTAGACCAGGGCGCGGAACGGTGCGGGCAGCTTCCGGACCAGCAGCTGGGCGCAGCCAATGGTTTCGTCGCCGGCCTTGACGAGGACCCGGTCCACCGACCAGCCGTGCATCGCCTTGGTCTCTCCCCAGCCCCACAGCTGCTGCGGGTGGCCCTGGAACCGGTCGACAAATTCGTCCCAGAGGGCGCGGTCAATACAGGGCACAACGGCAGGAATCATGGCTTAAACCCTATACCAAGGCGTTAACGCCAAAGCCCCGGGAACGCGCACGGCGCCCCGGGGCCCTGGTATCCGTTTCCGGACGCGGATCAGCTCTTGCGGGCGTAGCCCTCCCACTTGCTGGCCTGGTGCTCGCCGTCCACAAAGCGGATGGTTCCCGACTTTGAACGCATCACGATGGACTGGGTCAGGACCTTGTCCTTGGAGTAGCGGACGCCCTTGAGCAGGTCGCCATCGGTGATGCCCGTCGCGGCGAAGTAGCAGTTGTCGCTGGAGACGAGGTCGTTGGTCGAAAGCACGCGGTCCAGGTCGTGGCCGGCGTCGATGGCCTTCTGCTTCTCTTCGTCGCTGGTGGGCCAGAGGCGGCCCTGGATGACGCCGCCGAGGGACTTGATGGCGCAGGCGGCCACGATGCCCTCAGGGGTACCGCCGATGCCCATCAGGGCGTCCACGCCGGTGCCGGAGCGGGCCGCCGCGATGGCCCCGGCGACATCACCGTCCATGATGAACTTGGTGCGCGCGCCGGCCTCGCGGATTTCCTCCACCAACGGGCGGTGCCGGTCCCGGTCCAGGATCATGACGTTGAGCTGGTTCACCTTCACGCCCTTGGCCTTGGCGATCAGGTGCAGGTTCTGCTTGACCGGCAGGCGCAGGTCCACCATGTCCGCCGCTTCAGGACCGGTGACGAGCTTTTCCATGTAGAACACGGCGGAGGGATCGAACATGGAACCCCGCTCGGCTACGGCCAGGACGGCCAGCGCATTGTTGATGCCCAGGGCGGTCAGCCGTGTTCCATCAATGGGGTCCACGGCCACGTCAACCTCGGGGCCGGTGCCGTCGCCGACGCGTTCGCCGTTGAACAGCATCGGGGCTTCGTCTTTTTCGCCTTCGCCGATGACCACGACGCCGTTGAAGTGGACCGTCTGCAGGAAGGAGCGCATGGCATCGACGGCCGCACCGTCGGCGGTGTTCTTGTCGCCGAAGCCGACCCAGTGGCCGCCGGCAATGGCCGCGGCCTCGGTGACGCGGACGAGTTCAAGGGCAAGGTTGCGGTCCGGCTCGTCGTGGCCCACCGCAAGGGACGGTGAAATCGTGGAGTACTTCTGGGTCATGGACGCTGGTGACACGTGAACCTCTTCTTCGAGTGGCGATCATTGAACCCGCTTGCCGGTGCAGCAGAGCGGTGATTCCTCTGGTACCGATCATAGTCGCGGCGCCGCGCGGCGGGCGGCCCATGACGCGACGGCGCAATGTGCCCGGACATCCGCCGCCGCGGCCTGCTGACCCCCGAATGGAACTACGGCTCCGGGATGGGCGACTATAGAGAAGTGAATGACATGCAGGAAGCCACCAGCCCCAATTCCGGCCAGGCACAGCCCGGGGGCCGGCCCGAGGCCGCAAGGACCGGTGCGGAAACCCCCGTAAAGCCCGTCATTCCGGCGGCGGCCGCCAAACGGGCCAACGCCTCGGTGATCGGCATGATCATTGCCCTGGTACTCAGCATTGCCGCGTTCCTGCCTGTGGTCCTGATGAACCCACAGCCGAAGAGTGACGGCTACCGGCCGGATATCGACGTCGCGTCGGTGGCCCGGAACGCCGCGGATGTGGCTGGATTCACACCCGTCGCGCCGGATACCGGCAACGCCTTCCGCGCCAACTACGCGCGGTGGGAGGCCGGGACGGGCAGCGGGGTGCCCACGTGGGAAGTTGGCTATCTGACGCCCAAGACCTCGTTCATCGCCCTCGTGCAGACCAAGAGTGCCAACCCCACCTGGCTCCTCCAACAGACCAAGAACGCCCCCGTTACGGGTACCCGGAACGCCGGCGGCCAGGACTGGGAACTGCGTGACACCGGCAAGGGCGAAAAGTCGATGATCCTGAACTACCGGGGCAGCACCGTCATCCTCTCCGGCGCCGCCCAACTGGACGAATTCTCCACGCTGGCGGCCGCCGTCGTGACCTCCCTGGACAGCAGCCCGGCCGTCACAGTTTCACCCTCGGCGGCCCCCACGCCGTAAGGTGGGGCCGTGACGACTAACCTGACCCCTGCACTGGCCTGGCGCCGCCTGCGCGAAGGCAACGAACGTTTCGTAAACGGCGAGTCCTCCCATCCGAACCAGAACGCGTCCCGCCGTTCATCGCTGGTGGAGACGCAGAATCCGTTCGCGGTGATCTTCGGCTGCTCCGATTCCCGGCTTGCGGCGGAGATCATCTTCGACGTCGGCCTGGGCGACGTCTTCGTGGTCCGCACCGCCGGCCAAGTGATCGACGACGCCGTCCTGGGCTCCCTGGAGTACAGCGTGGGAGTGCTGAACGTGCCCCTGATTGTCATCCTCGGCCACGACAGCTGCGGCGCCGTGACGGCCACCAAGGACGCCGTAGAGACCGGCGAGATGCCGGCAGGCTTCATCCGCGACCTCGTCGAGCGCATCACGCCCTCTGTCCTGACCTCGCTGCGCAACGACCAGCACGAGGTCAACGACATGGTGGTGGAGCACGTCAAGCAGACCTCGCAGCGCCTGGCGGACAGCTCCCGTGTGATTTCCGACGCAATCGAGGCCGGCCGGACCGCCGTCGTGGGCCTTTCCTATCGCTTGGCGGAAGGCCGCGCTGACTTGGTTTACGGAATCGGCGAGCTGTAGCCACACCGTCCAGGGGGCTGCACGGGACCTCCGTGCGGCCCCCTTAACGGTTTTCGATGGGGCGCCTGATCGCCATAAGCTAGCCCCATGACTTCCACTGAAGAGTTCCGCATTGAACATGACACGATGGGCGAAGTCCGCGTCCCCGTGAACGCACTGTACCGCGCGCAGACGCAGCGGGCAGTGGAGAACTTCCCCATTTCCGGCAAGACCCTGGAACGCACCCACATTGAGGCGCTGGCCCGGGTCAAGAAGGCTGCCGCCCAGGCCAACGCAGAACTGGGCGTGCTCGACGGCGAGCTGGCCAAGGCGATTGCAGACGCTGCCGATGAGGTGGCCGCCGGCAAGTACGACGGCGACTTCCCCATCGACGTTTTCCAGACCGGCTCCGGCACCTCCTCGAACATGAACACCAACGAGGTCCTGGCAGAGCTGGCCACGCGCGCCCTGAAGGCTGCCGGCAGTGACAAAGTGGTCCACCCGAACGACCATGTCAACGCTTCGCAGTCCTCCAACGATGTGTTCCCCACCTCGGTCCACGTCGCCGCCACCTCCGCCCTGATCAACGACCTGATCCCCGCGCTGGGCTACCTGGCCGAGTCGCTGGAGCGCAAGGCCGTCGAGTTCAAGGACGTGGTCAAGTCCGGCCGCACCCACCTCATGGACGCCACCCCGGTAACCCTGGGCCAGGAGTTCGGCGGCTACGCCGCGCAGGTGCGCTACGGCATCGAGCGCATCAACGCCTCGCTCCCCCGCGTCGCCGAGGTTCCGCTGGGCGGCACCGCCGTGGGAACCGGCATCAACACCCCCGCAGGCTTCCCGGAGCGCGTGATCGAACTGCTCGCCACGGACACCGGCCTGCCGCTGACCGAGGCGCGCGACCACTTCGAAGCACAGGCAAACCGCGACGGCCTGATCGAAGCCTCCAGCCAGCTGCGCAACATCGCCATCTCCTTCATGAAGATCAACAACGACCTCCGCTGGATGGGCTCCGGCCCCAACACCGGCCTCGGCGAAATCGCCATCCCGGACCTGCAGCCGGGCTCCTCCATCATGCCGGGCAAGGTCAACCCGGTCATCTGCGAGGCGTCCATCATGGTGGCAGCCCAGGTCATCGGCAACGACACCGCCATCGCCTGGTCCGGCACCAACGGCGCGTTCGAGCTCAACGTGGGCATCCCGGTCATGGCCGCCAACCTGCTCGAGTCCATTCGGCTGCTGGCCAACACCAGCCGGGTCATGGCGGACAAGATGATCGACGGCATCACCGCCAACGTGGAGCGCGCCCGCTTCCTTGCCGAGGCTTCCCCGTCCATCGTCACCCCGCTGAACAAGTACATCGGCTACGAGAACGCCGCCAAGATCGCCAAGACGGCCGTCAAGGAGGGCTTGACCATCCGCCAGGCCACCGAGCAGCTTGGCTTCGTGGGCGAGGGCGACGGCAAGGTTTCAGAGGCAGACCTGGAGAAGGCCCTGGACGTCACCACCATGACGGCTCCGGCGCACAAGGCATAACACGCCACAGCGTCCGACGGCGGCCGGAACCTTTCGCAGGAAAGGTACCGGCCGCCGTCGTCGTTTAAGTCCCCTGCGGCTTCCCAATAAACTTGCACTTGTTTAGACTTAGTGCAAAACTTTACTTTGTGAATAACAGTGCAACTTCGGACCCTGGCCTCCGTGAACGCAAACGGGCCGCCACCCGGCGCGCCATCACAGCCGCTGCCCGCAGCATGACCGCCGAGCACGGGCTCAACGGTTACACCGTGGAGGAAGTCTGCGAGGCTGCGGGTATCTCCCGCCGGACCTTTTTCAACTACTTCCCCACCAAGGAAGACGCCATCATCGGCCACGCCGAGGACGACGTTCCGGCCGATGCCATCGAGGAATTCGTGGCCGGTGCCGCCGGCTCCCGCCCCGGCGAAATTTCGCCCACCCTGTTCAGCGACCTGGTCCGGCTCTCCCTCCGCCTGGCCGAGGGCATGACGGAGTCCGAGGAAGAAACGCGGCAGCTGATCGGGGTCGTCAAAAAGGAGCCGCAGCTCATCCTGAAAATCATCGGGGTCACGGAACAGCGCGAAGCCCAGTTCGCCCGGGACGTCGCCAGGCGTGAGGGCGTGGCGCCGGACCACCCAGTGGTGCAGATGGCAGTGGTCCTGCTCAGCACCATCGCCCGCAAGAGCAGCATGGCCTACTTCTCCGACGGCAATACCCGCAGCTATCCGGACCTGCTGCTGGAGAACATTTCCGCCGCCAGCCTCCTTTTCTCCCAGCCATTCGACAGCACGGCCACCGCCGCAGAAGGAAACCAATGAGCACCGCAATCGCCAAGCCGCCGGCAGGACCCCTGCTGTTGACGCAAAAACGCATCTGGATCATCTTCTCCGCGCTGATCGCCGGAATGCTGCTCTCCAGCCTGGACCAGACCATCGTCTCCACGGCAATGCCCACCATCGTGGGCAAGCTCGGCGGCGTGGAGCACCAGGCGTGGATCACCACCGCCTACCTGCTGGCCACCACCATCGTGATGCCGATTTACGGCAAGTTCGGTGACATCCTGGGGCGCCGCAACCTGTTCCTGGTGGCCATCGCGCTGTTCACCCTCGCGTCGGTGGGCTGCGCCCTGGCCACCGACTTCTGGGGATTCGTCATCTTCCGCGCCATCCAGGGCCTGGGCGGCGGCGGCCTGATGATCCTCTCGCAGGCGATCATCGCCGATATTGTTCCCGCCAAGGAGCGCGGGAAGTACATGGGTCCGCTCGGTGCAATCTTCGGCCTCTCCGCCGTGGCCGGCCCGCTGCTGGGCGGCTTCTTCGTGGACCACCTGACGTGGGAATGGGCGTTCTACATCAACATCCCCGTTGGCCTTGCCGCCTTTGCCATCGCTTGGTTTGCGCTGACCCTGCCCAACAAGAAGGCGGAGAAGCGGATCGACGTCCTCGGCGTCGTCCTGCTCTCCGCCGCCACCACCTGCCTGATCTTCTTCACCGACTTCGGCGGCAAGAAGGACGAGGGCTGGGATTCACCCCTCACCTGGGCGTTTGGCGCGGGCCTGCTGGTTTCTGCCGCCGCGTTCGTCATGGTGGAGCGGCGCGCCGAGGACCCGATCATCCCGTTGAGCCTGTTCCGGAACCGGATCTTCATCAACGCCACCGCCATCGGCTTCACCCTTGGCCTGGGCATGTTCTCCGCCATCGCGTTCGTCCCCACGTTCCTGCAGATGTCCTCCGGCACGTCCGCTGCAGAATCCGGCCTCCTCATGCTCCCTATGATGGCCGGCCTCATGGGCACCTCAATCTACTCCGGCATCAGGATCTCCAAGACCGGCAAGTACAAGGTGTTCCCCATCCTGGGCGCCGTCTTCACCATGGCGGCCATGCTCTGGATGACCACCCTTGCGGCCAGCACCCCCATCTGGGTCATCTGCCTGCAGCTGTTCGTTTTCGGAGCCGGCCTGGGCCTGATCATGCAGGTGGTGGTCCTGGTGGTCCAGAACTCGGTACCGGCCGACCAAATCGGCACCGCCACCAGCACCAACAACTACTTCCGCGAAGTGGGCGCCGCCATGGGCGTGGCCGTCTTCGGGTCCATCTTTACCACCCGCCTCTCCGAGGCCCTGACCAGCGCTTTTACCGGCGCGGGAGCCTCCGCCGAGCAGGCCGGGCAGTCCACCCGGACGCTGGACCCGCAGGCGTTAAGCCAGCTCCCCTCACAGTTGCGCGACGCCATCGTGAACGCCTACGCGGATTCGCTTGCACCCGTGTTCTGGTACTTGCTGCCGTTCATTGCCCTGGCGCTGCTGCTGGCCCTGACGCTTAAGCAGATCCCGTTGTCGGATACCGCAGGTATGGTGGCACGCGGCGAGGCGGTCGGCGGGGAGGAGGCAGAACGGCTCGCCGCCGGGCTGCCCGCCAACTCCGCGGCCCGCGCTGCGGACGCCGGCGTGGACGAGCATGCCAGGGACGACGACGGCGAGCTGGTCTCCCCGGGCCGCTGACCGTCGTCGGACGCCTGGGGCAGCCGTGGCCGGCCGGGTGCCGGTCCGGGGGCCTCAGGGCGGCCTGAGGCCAACAGGGACGCCGCAATCTTGGGGGTTGCGGCGTCCCTGTTCCGTACCGCCAACCTTGGCGTCGGGCGCGGAGCCGGGTCCGGGCACTCCTACGGCTCGAAGTAGACGGCTCCAGCCGGCGTCAACGCCTGTCGGATGCTGATGAGGTGGCCCGGCATGAGCTCGGGAAGCTCGTCCAGTCCGAACCAGCCAACCGCCAGGGATTCGTCATCGTTCACCCTGGCTTCGCCGGACACATACCGGCACAAGAACACGACGTCCAGGAATTCGCAGACGTCGCCGTTCGGGTAGGTCACCGGACCCACCGCCCCCACGGATACCACGCGCTCGGCTTCCGCCACCACGGCCGTTTCCTCGAAGATCTCCCGGACCAGACCCCGGGCAGGCTGCTCCCCCGGGTCCAGCATCCCGCTGATCAGAGCCCACTGCCGGTTGTCTGCCCGCTGGGCCAGCAGGATCCTGCCCCCGTCATCGACCACCACGCCCCGGACGCCGGGAACCCAGAGGGGGTCGTTGCCGATCTTCTCGCGCAGTTTCAGGACGTATTCAGGTGCAGGCATAATGCCAGCCTACCGAAGGTCAAAGACGGCCCAAGGCCGTACACCTACGCCGGCAGCAGCATGGCGGCCGCGGCCCCTGCCAACATGAACGGGCCAAACGGTATGGCGGACTTGAGCGTTCCCCTGCGGGCGGCCAGGAGCGCCAGCGACCACAGGCCGCCGAGCAGGAACGCCAGGAAGGTACCGGCAAAGAGATGTCCCCAACTGAGGTAGCCAAGGTACATGCCCAGGACGCCCGCCAGCTTCACATCGCCGAATCCCATCCCGGGCGGATAGGCGAGGCGAAGGACGAAGTAGAAGAGCCAGAGGATCGCGGCCCCCGCCAACACCCTGACGATCGGCAGGATGGGGTTGCCGTTCGGATTCCCCACGGCCGCCACCGCCCCGCCCCAGGCCGCCACCGCCGCTGCGGCCAGGAGAAGGAATCCCGCCACGGCATAGGAGGGGAACACGATGCGGTTGGGCAGGAGATGGTGCCGGACATCGATAACGGTGAGCCGCACGGCCATCACCACAAAATAGAGGCAGGCGGCCAGCACCAGCCAGAAGGCCACGGGGGTGTACTGCCAGAGGTCGCCCAGTCGTCCGATCACCCCTCGGATGCTACTGGATCCAGCCGTACCGGCCGTAGCGCTGCCGCGTAAACTGTGGATATGTCGACCTGGGAGTCCCGGCGCCGGACGGTTCCGGACCCTCCTGGCACGCCCGCGGACCCGGCTGCCGCGTTCCGGAACCTGTGCCGGTCATCCCCCTGGAAGTGGCAGTCCCTGAGGTTCGAGTACTGGGACCAGCCATTCGATGCGGCTCCCGGACCGGGGGCGCCGTTCGTCCGGGCCTGGCTGCGGCGGCCCGGGGCGCTCCGGCTGGAAAGTCCGGATGGCCTGGTGCTGCACAGCACCACGGGCATCAACGATTCCCGTGGCGACTTCTACGTCAGCGCCACCCGCAAGTCCTGGCTCCTGCCGCCCCATTTGGTCACGCCCGTCTACGACGACGCCGGACAGGTCCGCCGGAGGCCTGAGGCAGCGTACGGCGAACCGGGCTTCGGCAACGGTCGCTTCTCGGCCGCCCTGGACCCCGTTGAGCTCGCCGGCAATGCTCCGGTTCCCATCGAATTCCCGGGCAGCAACGCGCTCGATATCAAGGAGGTCCAGTATGTCGAGCACGAGGGCAGGCCCGCCCTGGAAGCTGTGGTGGTCCCGAACGCCGCCTACCACCCGGGGGATGCCGCTGCTCCGCTGTGCCTTCCCGGGCGCACGCGCCTCCGCGTGGACGTGGGCACCGGGGTCTGCGTCGCCAGCCTGTCACTGGAACCGGGGACCGGGGATTATGGGCACTGGATCCGGATCATCGCCGTGGACGAATACATGCTCGATGACCTGTTCCTGGCCCAGTCCATGAACCTCACGGACGTCCGGCGGCATATCACCTGGGACCTCCCCGCCTGAGTGTGACAGGTACCGGTGGCAGCGATCAGCTAGGCTTCGCGGATGACTTCCCTGAGCTCCATCTGGCCCCTTTTCGACCTTCGGCTGGCCACGCCCCGGCTGGAGCTCCGGCCCATCACCGATCAGGACGTGCCCGCCGCCGTGGCAGCGGCCCGCAGCGGCATCCACGAGGCCGGCCGTAACCCGTTCAGTATGCCTTGGACCGAACTTCCGGAAGACGAACTGGGCCCGAACATGGCCCGCTGGTACTGGCGCTGCAGGGCGGAATGCTCGGCGGAAAACTGGACGTTGCTGCTTGGCATCTGGCATGAGGGACGGTTTGTCGGCTGCCAGGACATTGGCGCCAAGGACTTCGCAAACCTCAAGACCGTCCGCACCGGCTCCTGGCTTCAGCAGTCCGTCCAAGGGCGCGGACTGGGGAAGGAGATGCGTGCCGCCGTCGTGCTGTGGGCCTTTGACTGGCTGGGCGCAGAGGTGGCCGAATCCGAGGCCGCGGCCTGGAACGACGCCTCCTTGGGAGTCTCGCGCTCCCTTGGCTACGAACTGAACGGGATCACCCGCAAAGCCTGGGGCACCAAGGTCGAAACGCTCCAGCACGTCCGCCTCACCCCGCAAACCTTCCACCGCCCCGGCTGGACGCTGCAGGTTGAGGGCCACGAGGCGGCGGCGAAGTTCCTGAAGGTCACGTAAGTCCGGGCTGGGTTGGGCGGGCAGTGGCCGGGTCCGTCCGCTTCGAGCCCTTCGCCGTCGCTTAGACACCTCCCGGCGCGCCGCTACGGTCGCTGGGCGACCTGCGCAACGCTCTGGTCGGCGATGCGCTCCTACGCGAAGGACTCGAACCGGACATGTGCGCAACTCGCCGAACGACCGCAGGTGCCCCTATGCGTCGTGTCTAAGCGACGGCGAAGGGCCGTGGCCCGGCGAACCCGGCCACGGCCCCTCACTAAGCGACCTACCCTTCGAGCATCTCTGTCACCAGGGCGGCGATTGGGGACCTTTCGGAGCGGGTGAGGGTGACGTGGCCGAAGAGCGGGTGTCCTTTCAGGGTTTCGACGACGGCGGCGATTCCGTCGTGGCGCCCGACGCGGAGGTTGTCCCGCTGGGCGACGTCGTGGGTGAGGACGATCTTGGAGTTCTGGCCCATCCGGCTCATGACCGTCAGCAGCACGTTCTTCTCCAGCGACTGGGCCTCGTCCACGATCACGAAGGCGTCGTGCAGGGAGCGGCCGCGGATGTGGGTGAGCGGCATGACCTCGAGCATGCCGCGGTCCATGACTTCCTCCACCACTTCCTGGCTGACCAGGGCCCCGAGCGTGTCGAAGACGGCCTGGGCCCAGGGGTTCATCTTTTCGGATTCCGAACCGGGCAGGTAGCCAAGTTCCTGGCCGCCCACGGCGTAGAGCGGGCGGAACACAATCACCTTCCGGTGTTCCCGGCGTTCGAGTACGGCTTCCAGGCCCGCACAAAGGGCGAGCGCCGATTTTCCGGTGCCGGCGCGTCCGCCAATGGACACGATGCCGACGCCCGGATCCATCAGCATGTCGATGGCGAGCCGCTGCTCGGCGGACCGGCCGTGGAGCCCGAAGACATCGCGGTCGCCCTTGACCAGGCGCACCTGCTTGTCCGCGCCCACCCTGCCCAGGGCCGAGCCGCGGTTGGAAAGCAGGACCAGTCCGGTGTTGACCGGCAGTTCCGCCGCGGCGGGGATGAACACGGGTTCGTGTCCGTACAGGGTGGAAATTTCCTGTTCGTCGGCTTCGATTTCGGCGACGCCGGTCCAGCCTGAGTCCTTGACGAGCTCGTTGCGGTACTCGTCGGCGGTGAGGCCCATGGCGGACGCTTTGACCCGCATGGGGAGGTCCTTGGAAACCACCGTGACGTTGCGGCCCTCGTTGGCGAGGTTCTTGGCGACGGCAAGGATCCGGCTGTCGTTGTCACCGCTGCGGAAGCCGAGGGGCAGGACCTCCGCCGAAATGTGGTTGAGCTCCACCACCAGGGTGCCGCCGTCGTCACCAATGGGAATGGCCTGGTTCAGTCCGCCGTGCTTGACCCGGAGGTCGTCCAGGAGCCGCAGGGCCTTCCGGGCGAAGTAGCCCAGTTCGGGGTCGTGCCGTTTTGCCTCAAGTTCGGTGATGACAACGATTGGCACCACGACTTCATGCTCGGCGAACCGCAGGAGTGCCCGGGGGTCCGAGAGCAGGACGGACGTGTCGATGACGAAGGTGTGGATGTCGGCTTCCCTTCCGGAGACAGCGAAACCGGCCGCAGCATCAGTTGCTGCGCCGGTTTCAAAAGTGGCGCGCTCGGCGCGAGAGGTAGCTTTTCCGCCCTGTCCAGCCAGGACCTCGGGCAGTTGTTCAGAAGTAGCCACATCGACTCCAGCCCCGGGCACCAGCCCGGAATTGTTATTGGTGAGGCGGCTCGGCCACGAGGCCGGGTCCGGCCTCCCATACAACCGGTGCGATGTTTCGCTCCATGTATTGGCCTCCCCGATCAGCCGGCGGTTTTGCCTGCTGATGGATATAACGTAAATCCACCCGGGCAAGTTTCCGCAACCATTACGCGGCGATTCCCGTTGCGCGTCGATTAACTCGTTCTGAACCGTGGTTGTCAGGCGCCGAAGCGCCGCTGCCGGCCGGCGTAGTCGCGCAGGGCACGGAGGAAATCGACCTTGCGGAAGGCCGGCCACAGGGCTTCGCAGAAATAGAACTCGCTGTAGGCGCTCTGCCACATCAGGAAGCCGGAGAGCCGCTGCTCCCCCGATGTCCTGATTACCAGGTCCGGGTCAGGCTGGCCGCGGGTGTAGAGGAAGCGGGAGATGTCGTCGACGCACAGGTCGTCGGCGAGCTTGGAAATGTCCATGCCCTTGGCGACGGCGTCGTGCAGGAGTTCGCGGACGGCGTCGACAATTTCCCGTCTTCCCCCGTACCCGACGGCCACGTTGACGTGGATCTTTTCCCGCACCGGGGTCCGCGCAGTCAGCTTGTTGAGCCGCTCGGCCAGGTAGTCCGGAAGCAGCTCAGGGGCACCCATCGCGTGGACGGAAATGTTGGCGTCGTCGTCGAGCCGGTCCAGCGTGTTGGCGATGATGCCCATCAGGAGGTCCAATTCTTCGCTGGACCGGTTCATGTTGTCAGTGGACAGCATGTACAGCGTGACCACCTTGACGCCGAGTTCCTGGCACCAGCCGAGGAACTCATGGATCTTGTCCGCTCCCGCCTGGTGGCCCTGGCTGGTGGGGGCGTTGAACTGCTTGGCCCAGCGCCGGTTGCCGTCCACCATGACGCCAATGTGGCGGGGAATCCGGTCGCGCGGGAGATCTTTCAGCAGCCGGCGTTCGTAGTAGCCATAGAGGAACCCGGGCAACTCCACGCGTCCACTCACCTGACTTTCCTGCCGTACGTACATCCACATCCTAGGCTACCGCCAGCAGCGCTCCGGGACGCGCCGGGGTCCGGGAGGCGGGCCGAACGGTAAGTTACCGACAAGTAACTTACCGTTGCGTAAGTTATTCTGGACCAATGAACAGCGACGCTCCGCACAGTTCCCGGCCGTCCGGGCCCGAGGACAGGAACCCCGGCGACGGGCCCGGGCCCAACGCAGTGGATGATGCTGCCGTCCGACTGGCGGAACTGCTGATGATCAAACCGAAATGGCGGGGCTGGATCCACACAGTCACCGCCCCGCTGGCGCTTGCCGCGGGGATCGTCCTGGTTGTCCTGGCCCCTACTGTGGACCGGCGGATTACGTCTGCCGTCTTTGCGGCCACCGGCGTGCTGTTGTTCGGCGTCAGCGCCGTCTACCATCGCGGCAATTGGTCTCCGCGGGTCAAGCTGGTCCTCAAGCGGCTGGACCACACCAATATCATGCTCGTCATCGCCGGCACCTACACGCCGCTTGCATGGACGCTCCTGGAACGCCCGCAGGCGGTGATCCTCCTGTGGGTCATCTGGTCCGGTGCCATCCTTGGCGTGCTGTTCCGGTTGTTGTGGACCGATGCGCCCCGCTGGCTGTACGTGCCCATCTATATCGCACTGGGCTGTGGCGCCCTGTTCTACCTGCCTCAGTTCTTCCAGGCGAGCCCGGCTTCAGCGGTCCTGATCTGTGTGGGCGGAGTTCTCTACATCACGGGCGCCGTCTTCTACGCCCTGAAAAAGCCAAACTTCAGCTACCACCACTTCGGCTTCCACGAACTGTTCCACGCACTGACGGTGTTCGCCTTCGCTGCACATTTCGTTGCCATCGCCCTGGCCGTCCTCGCCTGAGGGCGGTTTACTCCCCCGGCCGCTGGAGCCCGTTTCCGTTGGACTCCGGCGCTGCCGGGCGCGGGCCGTCGTCGAGCCCGTCCTGCGCGTCAGCCGCCTCCACGTCTGCCGCGGTTGCGGCCGCCATACGTTCTTCCTCCACCTGGGCCCGGTAGCGCACCCGGCGGATCCGCCGCACCATATCGACGATCAGCAGGGCCGTGGCCACCACGAAGAAGGCCGTCATGACGAACCCCAGCAGGCCGGGGGTTACCTGGTCCTCGGAGATCCCGTCCCGCAGCGTCGGCGTGGGCAACGGGGTCGGCGTGGTGGCGAGGCGGAGGAGCAATGAATGCACGATTGATACCTTTTGGTGGAACGGATGCAGCAGGAGGCGGACAGCACGGGCCTGGGCCGCACCCGACTTCTACGCTGGATAGAAAAAGCCTGCTCTGACTATCTTAGCCCGGCGAACAGGTCCTTCTCCGGGAGCTCGGACGGCACCCTCGAATGGATCAGGGAGTAGTCCTCCCAGGGCCAGGTCCGGCGCTGCATGTCGGGTGAGACGGCGAAGAAGAACCCCAGCGGGTCCACCTGCGTCCGGTGGGCGCGCAGGGCGTCGTCACGAACTTCGAAGTAGTCGCCGCAGTCGATCTGTGTGGTGGTGGGGTGCGGCGCCGGCGGCGGGGTGTGGCCCTCGGCATCGGATTCGAGCCACGCGGCCAAACGCTCGGCATACGGGGACTGGAGGCCCGCCTCTTCCAGCGCAAAGTGGAGCGCCCGGAACCGTTCGGGGCTGAAGGCACGGTCATAGTAGAGCTTGCTCGGCTCCCATGCCTCCCCGGCGTCCGGGTAGCGTCCGGGATCGCCGGCGGCTTCGAAAGCTTCCACCGCCACGCGGTGGGCCATGATGTGGTCAGGGTGGGGGTAGCCGCCGTTTTCGTCGTAGCTGAGGATGACGTGCGGCTTGAAGGAACGGACCAGCCGCACCAGCGGTGCCGCAGCCCGTTCCAGGGGCAGCGTGGCGAACGAACCAGCCGGAAGCGGCGGAAGGGGATCGCCTTCCGGAAGTCCCGAGTCCACGAATCCAAGCCACGCCTGCTTGATGCCCAGGATGGAGGCTGCGTTGGCCATTTCCAGCCTGCGGGCACCGGCCATGTCCCGCTTCGGGTGTGGCTCGCCTTCGACTGCCGGGTTCTGGATGTCGCCGCGCGACCCGTCCGTGCACGTTGCCACCATGACGTCCACGCCCGTGGCTGCGTACATGGCCATGGTCGCAGCGCCCTTGCTGGATTCGTCGTCCGGGTGGGCATGGACTGCGAGCAGCCGGAGCGGCACCTGGGAGTTGCTGGACGCTGTCATGGAAAGGACGGCTCCTTATTCTTGTTTCGCGGCTGGTGGCAGCCGAAGGATATTGTCGCGGGCGTAGTGCCTCACCGGCGGCCACGGCCGCCGCAGAGGGCCGGCGGAAAGGGCACTAAACTGGTCTGGTGACTTCCCCGGACCAGCCGGCCCAACCCGCGCCCGCAAACACTAGCCTAGCCAATCGGTATGGTGCTAAAAAGCGCCGGTTCACTCCCAAGGCCACCCGCACCGCCATCGGAATCGCCCTGGCGGCCGGAATCGGGTTCCTCGCCTGGGTTTCGACGTCGAATTCGTTGTCCGGGGTGACGTATAAGGACATCGGCTACAGCACCACCGATTCCACCGTCGCCGAGGTCGACTTCCAGGTCACCCGCGAGCCCGGGAACGCCGTAAAGTGCGCCGTCAAGGCGCTGGATTCCAAGTTCGCCGTCGTGGGCTGGAAGGTGGTTGACATCCCGCCGTCGGCGGCGGACGGAACGGCCGACGGCGGCAGGACAGTCGCCCAGCGCGTCACCCTGCTGACCGAGTCCGAGTCCGTGTCGGGCCTGGTGGACAGCTGCTGGATTCCCAGCCAGGCGCAATAAGGGATGTGACCCGCGACTCGTCCAGGTTGGGTTATCTCCAAGTGATTGACTACACTGGAGAGATACCTTTACCCCGCTGAGCTGGTTGCTGCTCCACAAGTGGCCACCATGGCGGGGTCTTTTGCATGTAGGACCACCAGAGGAGAAGTCCGTGTCTACCACCAACAGCGCTTCTGCGGCCTGGCTCACCCAGGAAGCTTTTGACCGCCTGAAGGCAGAGCTGGACCACCTTTCCGGCGCAGGCCGGGCGGAGATCGTCCAGAAGATTGAAGCAGCGCGGCAAGAGGGCGACCTCAAGGAAAACGGCGGCTACCACGCAGCCAAGGAGGAGCAGGGCAAGATTGAAGCCCGCATCCGCCAGCTGACGGTGCTGCTTCGGGATGCCCACGTGGGTGAAGCACCTGCCGATGACGGCATCGTGGAACCGGGCATGATCGTGGTGGCCAAGATCGCCGGGGACGAAGAGACGTTCCTGCTGGGCTCCCGTGAAATCGCCGGCGACTCCGATCTGGATGTCTTCAGCGAAAAGTCGCCGCTGGGCGCCGCCATCGTGGGCCACAAGGAGGGCGACACCCTCAGCTACGTCGCCCCGAACGGCAAGGACATCAAGGTGGAGATCCTCTCCGCCAAGCCCTACGCAGCCTAGCCTTCGCCCGCCTGGTTGACGCCGGTACACTGCGGCGGCCGTCCCCTCAGGGGAGACGGCCGCCGCAGTGTTTTAAGTGCCGCCCGGGTCGGCGAACCGTTACCCCGCTCAGGGCTCCACGGCTGCTGGGATGCGGGGCCGAAGGAGGAGCGCCGCCACGACGCCGCCGGCAGCACCGCCCAGGTGGGCTTGCCAGCTCACGTAGCCCGCAACGAATGGCAGTGCGCCCAGCAGGATGCTCCCGTATCCCATGAACAGGACCACGGCGAGCAGGATCTGCCGCCAGCTCCGGTTGAAGAACCCGCGCACCAGGAGGAACGAGAACAGCCCGAAGACCAGGCCGGATGCCCCCACGGTAACGCCGTCGCCAATGAACCACACGGTCAGGCCGCTGCCCAGCCAGCTGAAGGCCAGCGCAGTCAGGAAGACGCGCAGCCCGGACAGGAACACCAGGAACCCGAAGATAACCAGGGGAAAACTGTTGGAGAGCAGGTGGTTCAAGTTGGCGTGCAGCAGCGGGAAGGTGAAGATGTCCAGCAGCCCGTCGACGCTCCTGGGCCGCAGCCCGAACGTCCTCACCAGCGCGCCCATCATCAGCGAGTTGGCCACCTCCAGGGCGAACAACAGGGCAAGGAAGCCGCCCAGCACCGCCAGGCCGCCCTTCGCGCGCGACGCCAGGGTTTGGCGCCCGGGGAAGCGTGCGTTACCAGCAGGTCCGGCCATGCGCTGTCCTAATGCACCACGATCGGCTGGAAACCTTCAGCGCGGAGTGCGCTGAGGACCTGCTCGCCGTGCTGGTGGCCCTTGGTTTCAAGGTTCACCGTGATGGATACGTCGCCCATGCTGATGGAACCACCCACGCGGGTGTGGTCCAGGCCGGTGACGTTCGCATCGTTTTCGGCGATGATGCGCGCAATGGTGGCCAAGGAGCCGGGACGGTCGTCCAGCATCATTCGGACGGTCATGTAGCGGCCCGCGGCGGAGAGGCCGCGCTGGATGACCTTGAGCATCAGCATGGGGTCGATGTTGCCGCCGGAGAGAACCGCCACCGTGGTTCCCGGGTTCTCGATCTTGCCGTCCATCAGGGCCGCGACGCCCACCGCGCCGGCGGGCTCCACCACCATTTTGGCCCGTTCCAGCAGGAAGATCAGGGCGCGGGCCAGGGAGTCCTCGCTGACGGTGACCACGTCATCGACCAGTTCGCGGATGATGCTGAAGGGCAACTGTCCCGGGCGGCCCACGGCGATGCCGTCAGCCATGGTGGAAACCTTCTTCAGGGGCACCAGGGCATCGGCGGCCAGCGAGGGCGGGTAGGCGGCGGCATTCTCCGCCTGGACCCCGATGATGCGGATCTCCCGGCCGAGCTCCCTGGCCCGGGCCTTGATGGCGACGGCGACCCCGGCAAGGAGCCCTCCGCCGCCCACGCCCATGAGTACGGTGTCAACGTTGGGTACCTGTTCCAGGATCTCAAGGCCAACGGTCCCCTGCCCTGCCACGACGTCCACGTTGTCGAACGGGTGGACAAAGACCATACCGGTCTCGTTGCTGTAGCGCTGTGCTTCGGCGAGCGCTTCGTCAACGTTGTGGCCATGCAGGATCACTTCGGCGCCATGGCTGCGGGTTGCCGCGAGCTTGGGCAGCGCCACTCCCAGGGGCATGTAGATACGGGCTTTGATGCCAAGGCTTTTGGCGGCAACTGCAACGCCCTGGGCGTGGTTGCCGGCCGAAGCTGCCACGACGCCCCGCTTTTTCTCTTCCGGGGAGAGCCGAGCCATGCGGACGTAGGCACCGCGCACCTTGAATGACCCGGCCCGCTGCAGGTTTTCGCATTTGAAGTAGACGTCGCCGCCCACCATGCCGCCCAGCGCGCGGGACGATTCCACGGGGGTGCGCGCAATAATCCCGTCAAGCAGCTTCTGCGCCTCAAGGACATCGTCCAGTGTGACGGGAAGGGTTTCAAGGATCTTCACGGACTACTCTCCTCTGGATTCGGCTCCGGTGCCCTCTCGGGAGGCGGTGCGGGCATCGCGGTGTTCGGCTGTTGCGCCGGCCGCCTCGAGCCCGGCATCGGATGCAGCCTGCGGTTCAACGTCCTCGATGGTGTTGTCCCCGCCCGCTCCGGCTGTGATGGGCTTTCCGGCGATGACCGGCACCTGTTCATGTTCCCACGTTCTTGCGGCAATGTAGCGAACGGCCGAGTTTGCTACGGCCAGGATGGGTACCGAGAACAGCGCCCCGGGGATTCCGGCGAGGTACGAGCCCGCCGCCACACTGAGGATTACCGCCACCGGATGCAGCGAGACTGCCTTGCCCATGACCAGGGGCTGCAGGATGTGGCCCTCGAGTTGCTGGACCAGCAGGACGATGGCCAGCATCACCAGGGCATTGACCCAGCCGTTGGCCACCAATGCGAGCAGGATGGCGACGGCGCCCGTCACCAGGGCGCCCACCACCGGGATGAAGGAACCGAGGAAGACCAGCACGCCGAGCGGAAGGGCCAGCGGGACACCGATGATGGCCGCTCCGACGCCGATTCCGATCGCGTCGACGGCAGCCACAAACATCTGGATGCGCGCATAGCTGACCATTGACGCCCAGCCCTTCCGGCCTGCACCGAAGGTCGCGGCCCGGGCCTTTCGGGGCAGCAGCCTGACCAGGAAAGCCCAGATCCGGTCTCCTTCCAACAGGAAGAAGATGAGGATGAACAGCGACAGGAGCATCCCGGCGGCGAAGTGGCCGGCGGTGCTGCCGAAGGAGAGCGCACCGCTGAGGATGCTGCTGCTGTTGTTCTGCAGCGCGTCGCTGGCGTCCTTGACGTACTGGTCCACCTGGGCGTCCGTGAGGTGCAGGGGGCCGGTGGACAGCCAGTCCTGGACCTGCCGTATGCCTTCGAGGGCCTGTGACCAGAGCTCTCCAAACCCGACGGCAAGCTGGCGGCCCACCAGTGCCAGCGCACCCGCGATGACCCCAATGAAGCCCAGGACCGTCACGGCGACGGCGAGCCCGGCGGGCAGGCGACGGCGTTTCAGCCAGTGGGTGACGGGGCTCAGGAGTCCCGCGAGGAGCGCGGCCACCATGATCGGAATGATCAGGAGCGTGATCTTGCTCAGCAGCCACACGAGGGTTCCTGCCATCAGCAGGATCAGGCCCAGCCGCCAGGACCAGGATGCCGCAATGCGGACGCCGTAGGGAATGTCCTTGTCGAGTTCACGATCCGTCAGCACCCTCAGCGGGGCGGCGGTGGCAGAAGGTCGGCTTGCCTGGGTCACGGCGTCCTCATGTGGCGTCATAACCCAATCCTTCCGCAGCCTTGCGCTAATGGGAAACCAACGCCCCGGCCTGGGCCGGGACATAGTCGATCCCCCATTCGATGCTGAAGGATTCGCCCGGCACCAGCCAGCGAAGGCCGTCTCCGGAGTTGAAGGCGTTCGCTGGACCGGTCATCGGTTCCACGGCCACGGCGCGGGCCCGTCCGGGGTACTCGGTGCTCACGAAAACGTGGACGTAGCGGCAGGCTTCATCCTGCCAGAGCGACACTGCGGCGCCGTCGGCGGCGGCCAGGGTGTGCCGCGCCCTGCCCCCTTCGTAGCGCAGGCCGGTCAAGGCAACATCCACTGCGAGATTGGCAATGGCGCTGCCGGAACGGAAGTCGGTATCTCCTTCCACCGGCGCCGTGCTGCGCGGAATCAGGCGGTCATCGGCCACCAGCCGGGTTTCGGCGGCGACTGTCAGCACCAGCTCCTCAACCGGGGTGTCGCCGACCCGCAGGTAGGGGTGTGCGCCCAGAACGAACGGGGCCGGCGCCGTGGCATCGTTGATGAGCGTCTGCCTGACGTGGAGTCCCAAGTCTTCGGTGAGCTGGTACTGCACCCGGTGCCGGGCCAGGAAGGGGTACCCGTGCTGGGGAAAGATGGTGGCTTCAAGTTCCACCGAGTCCTCCGACTTCCCCACGAGGGAGTAGCCGGTGTTCCGGAGGAGTCCGTGGCTGGCGTTGTTGCGGGACACTTCCGTGATGTCCAGCTGTTGCTTCTTCCCGTCCAGGTACCAGGTCCCGTCCTCCACCCGGTTGGCCCAGGGCGCCAGCGTGATACCGGTGGCGCCGGGAGCGATCTGGTCATCGCCGTACGTTTCGGTGAGCAGGACACCGCCACGGCGGTACGAGCGCAGGCCTGCGGCCAGCTCGGTGACCACGGCCGCGGCATCACCGCGGCGCAGTTCGTATTGGCGGCCGGTGGCGCAGGACGGGAGGGACGCGGCACCCTGGTTTTCGGGTTGGGAAGAGGCAGTCATGGGCTTACCGTACAACGGGCGGCGTCGCACCCGCATGAGCGTCACTGTTACTTTTTGTTGTTAACTATTCTTTATTGAGCGTTTATGAGAAACTTTTGCCATGACAGGGATGACCACCACCACGCTCTCCGACGGTCGGGAACTGATGTACTTCGACGATGCGGGCACCACCACGCCACGGACCGCGGAACTCACCAAGGACCATCGCGGGCTGCCGCCCAGGGGCGAGCCGGGCGAGCTCCGCTTCGACGCACTGACCGGGGAATGGGTGGCTGTGGCTGCCCACCGCCAGACACGAACACACCTGCCTCCGGCGGACCAATGCCCCATTTGCCCCACCACGGACTCGAACGCGTCAGAGATTCCGGCTTCCGACTACGACGTGGTGGTATTCGAAAACCGCTTCCCGTCCCTCGGCCCTGCGCTGGGGCCCGTTCCGGCAGATCCGGGATGGGGAACGAAAGGTCCCGCCTACGGCCGCTGCGAGGTGGTCTCCTTCACCCCGGAACACACCGGTTCTTTCAGCGGACTGACCCGGGAACGGTCCCGCACCGTGATCGAGGCGTGGGCACAGCGCACCGCTGCGCTCAGCGCCATGGCCGGCATCAAGCAGGTGTTCCCGTTTGAGAACCGGGGCGCGGATATCGGCGTGACGCTGCATCACCCCCACGGACAGATCTACGCCTACCCCTACGTCACACCCCGCGCCGGCGTCCTGGGCGCTGCCGCCCGGAAGTACTACGACGCCAAGGACGGGAGCGATACCCTGACCGGCTCCCTGCTGCGTGCGGAACGCGAAGACGGCAGCCGAATGGTGGTGGAGGGCACGCATTTCAGCGCCTATGTGCCCTTCGCCGCCCGGTGGCCCTTGGAGATCCACTTGGTCCCGCATCGCCACGTCCCCGACCTCGCTGCCCTGGACGGGGAGGAAAAGGACGAACTCGCGGAGGTGTACCTCGACCTGCTCAAGCGGGTGGATGCCCTCTACCCCACGCCCACGCCCTACATCTCCGCATGGCACCAGGCTCCCCTGGATGATGTCCTCCGCCCGGCCGGCTACCTCCACCTGCAGCTGACCTCCCCGCGCAGGGCAGCGGATAAGCTGAAATACCTCGCCGGCTCGGAGGCAGCGATGGGCGCGTTCATCAACGACACCACGCCGGAGAGCGTGGCGGAGCGCCTGCGCAGCGTCTCTGTCCCGTCGTCGACAAAGCCGTCCGCCATGGCGGCCGCACCAGAAGGAGCTTCCGCGTGAGCAGCCAGGACCAGGCCGGCACAGCCCCGGTCTCCGCCGACGATCTCGCCGCCCGCTTCGCCGAGGCTTTCGGTGGCACTCCCGACGGCGTGTGGCAGGCGCCGGGACGGGTCAACCTCATCGGCGAGCACACCGACTACAACGAAGGGTTCGTCCTTCCGTTCGCCATCGACCGCACGGCCCGGGTGGCCGTCGCGGTCCGCCCGGACCGGACCGTGCGGCTGCTGTCCACCTACGGTGACCAGGGCACCGTGACCACGTCACTGGACTCCCTGCACCCCGGAACGGCCAAGGGCTGGACCAAGTACCCCTTGGGAGTCATGTGGGCCCTCCGGCAGCGGGGCATCGACGTCCCCGGCCTGGACCTGCTCCTGGACTCCACCGTGCCGCTGGGCGCCGGCCTGTCGTCGTCGCACGCCATCGAATGCGCCGTGATCTCAGCCCTCAACGACCTCACCGGCGCCGGGCTTGGGGCCGAGGAGATGGTGCTGGCAACGCAGCGTGCGGAGAACGACTTCGTGGGCGCGCCCACCGGGATCATGGACCAGTCCGCGTCGCTGCGCGGCGCCAAGGGCCATGCGGTGTTCCTCGACTGCCGGGACCAGAAAGCCGCCCTGGTTCCGTTCGAGACAGAACCCGCCGGCCTGGTGCTGCTGGTCATCGACACCAAGGTGTCCCATTCCCACGCCGACGGCGGCTACGCCTCCCGGCGCGCGTCCTGCGAGCTCGGGGCGGAAGTCCTCGGGGTCAAGGCGCTGCGGGACGTCCAGGTGGGTGACCTTGAAGAGGCTGCCGGGCTGCTCGATGAGGTGACGTTCAGGCGGGTACGGCACGTGGTGACCGAAAACGACAGGGTGCTCCAGACCGTCGAACTCCTGGACGGTGCCGGTCCGGTTGCCATTGGGCCCCTGCTGGACGCCAGCCACGCCTCCATGCGCGATGATTTTGAAATTTCGTGCCCGGAGCTGGACCTGGCCGTTGACACGTCCCGGGCGAACGGGGCCCTCGGCGCCCGCATGACCGGTGGCGGATTTGGCGGGGCCGCGATCGCCCTGACCCCCGTGGATGCGGAGCATCAGGTTCGGACCGCCGTCGCCAAGGCCTTCTCCGACGCCGGCTTCAAGGCACCGGACATCTTCACTGTCTCCCCGGCCGCCGGAGCCATGCGTATCGTCTAGGCGCGCGGCCCTGACGGGCTGCGGCACGTAAAAAGGCCGTGGGCCCCACCGTTTGGTGGGGCCCACGGCCGTTGCTGACGACGGCGGCAGTAGCCGCCGGTGCCTAATCGTCGCCGCGCAGGATGGCCAGCAGGCGGATGATCTCCACGTACAGCCAGACGAGCGTGACAGTCAGGCCGAAGGCGGCGGTCCAGGAGAAGCGCTGCGGAGCACCGCTTCGGACTCCGGCCTCGATGCTGGTGAAGTCCATGACCAGCGAGAAGGCTGCCAGGCCGATGGCCAGCAGGCCGATGAAGACACCCAACGGGATGCCGAAGATCTCAAAGGAAGTGCGGAGGCCGAACGGAGACTGCACGGCTCCGGTCCACATCATCACCATGTTGATCAGCGCGAAGACGGCATAGCCGATCAGGGCGATCATGAAGAAGCGCATCGCACGGGGCGTAGCGCGGACTTTGCCGCTCTTGAACAGCACCAGGGTCACGGCGAAGACGGAGAGGGTGCCGATAACGGCCTGCAGGCCGACGCCGGGGAACATGCCGTCCAGGATCCGTGTCAGGCCGCCGAGGAACAGGCCCTCCAGGGCGGCGTAGGCCAGGATCAGCGCGGGTGAGGGCTGCTTCTTGAAGGTGTTGACCATGGCCAGCACGAAGCCGCCCAAGGCGCCGACGATCATCAGCAGGGAAGCCAGGCCCTGCGCCACCACCAGGGTGACTGCTGCGCCCACCACCACTGCACCGAGGCAGGCTGCGGTCTTCATGATGACGTCGTCGAATGTCATCCTGCCGGTGTCGGCGGGGCCAGCAGACGGCTGGTTGTACATCTGCTGGAGTTGTTCGTCCGTCATGCCCTGGGGTTGGGTGCTCCACCCCTGCTGGCCATACGACGGCTGGCCGTACGGCTGCTGACCGTAGGGTGCCTGGCCGTAAGGAGCACCGTAGGGTGCCTGCGGGACAGGCTGTGCCTGGGTGGCGCCACGGAAACTCTTTCCGTTGAAGATCGGGTTGCCGCCAAGTGCCATTGCGGAATTCCTCCATGTGGGTGTGGGTGATGAGCTGTTGGTTACGCTACCAAGTCCCACGTGGCGGCTGTGGTGAAAGTTCCCGCGGGGCCCGGTTGCAACCGAACCGTGACCGTTGCCTCCCGGACAACCGGGCCCCGCCGGGCGACTATCCCACGCCCAGGTAGGCCTCTTTGATGGAGGGATCTTCCAGCAGTTCCTTGCCGGTGCCGCTGTGCGTGATCTCGCCGGTCTCCAGGACGAAGGCCCGGTGCGCTCCCGCCAGGGCCTGGTTGGCGTTTTGCTCCACCATCAGCACAGTGGTTCCCTGGTTGTTGATCTCCTTGATGATCTTGAAGATCTGCCGGATGAACTGCGGCGCGAGGCCCATGGACGGTTCATCCAGCAGGAGCAGCTTCGGGTTGGACATCAGGGCCCGTCCGATGGCGAGCATCTGCTGCTCACCGCCGGACATGGTTCCGCCGAACTGCTTCTCGCGTTCCTTCAGGCGTGGGAACAGGTCAAAGACGCGGTCCAGGTCCTTGGATACACCGCTTCTGTCCTTGCGCCCAAAGGTGCCCATGTCGAGGTTTTCCATCACCGTCATGCCCGGGAAGATCCCGCGGCCCTCGGGCGCCTGCGAAATCCCGTGCACCACCCGGATGTGCGCCTTCATCTTGGTGATGTCCTGGCCCGCGAAGGTGATCTTTCCCTCGGAGCAGTTCAACAGGCCGGAGATGGTGCGCATGGTGGTGGTCTTGCCGGCACCGTTGGCGCCGATCAGCGCCACCACTTCGCCTTCCTCCACGGTGAAGGAGATGTTCCGCAGTGCCTGGATGCGGCCGTAATGGACGGAAACGTCCTCAAGTTCAAGCAACGTCATCTTCAGGCTCTCCTAGGTAGGCGGCAACGACCCTCGGGTCTTCGCGGATCTCGCGCGGCAGTCCGTCCGCGATCTTCTTGCCGAACTCCAGCACCACGATCCGGTCGGTCACACCCATCACGAGCTTCATGTCGTGCTCGATCAGCAATACGGTGTAACCCTCGTCCCTGATGGTGCGGATGAGCGCCATCAGCTCCTCTTTCTCGGCCGGGTTGAAGCCGGCTGCCGGCTCGTCGAGGCAGAGCACCTTCGGATCAGTGGCCAGTGCCCGGGCGATCTCCAGCCGGCGCTGGAAGCCGTAGGGCAACTGGCGGGACAGGACGTGGGCGTGGCTGCTGATGCCCACGAAGTCCAGCAGGGCCATGCCGCGCTCGATGGCGGACTTCTCCTCCTTGATGTGGGTGGGCAGGCGCAGCAGGGCCCCGCCCACGCTGGTCCGGTGCCGCGCATCCAGGCCCACCACCACATTTTCCAGCGCCGTCATCTCGCCGAAGAGCCGGATGTTCTGGAAGGTGCGGGACAGGCCCAGGCGCGTGATCTTATGCTGCTTGATGCCGTTCAGGACCTGGCCCTCCAACACCACTTTCCCGCTGGTTGGCTTGTAGACCCCGGTCATGGCGTTGAAGCACGTGGTCTTGCCGGCGCCGTTGGGACCGATAAGTCCCAGGATCTCGCCGCGCTTGATGTTGAAGCTGATGTTGTCCAACGCCACGAGGCCGCCGAACTTGATGGTGAGGTTTTGGACCTCCACGATGTTGTCGCCCACCGCAACCGCGATATCGCGGTCCGGCGCCACTTTTTCGGCCAGTTCCTGGTCCACCCCTGCTTCGGCCAGGGCCTCGATGTCTATTTCGGGTGCTACAGCTGCGGGGCTGCCCTTGTCCGGCTGCTCCTCGACGCTGCCCGGGCCGGCCTGCCGTTCCTCGGAACTCATGCCTCCGCTCCCCTCTCTCCGGCCGTGCGGGTCCCGGGGCCGGCTGTTGGATTGTCCGTGTCTTTGGTTTCCGTGTCCCGGGCCGTGACCTTATTGAAAGCCGTCCGGCCGTAGGCGAGCAGGCGCTGCCGTGCCGGGAGCAGCCCCTGCGAGCGGAAGATCATGATCAGCACCAGGGCGATTCCGAAGATCAGGTACTTGTATTCGGCGATGGCCGTGAACCTCAAGGGAATGTAGCTGACCAGGGCCCCGCCCAGGATGGCACCGACCTTGTTTCCGGCGCCGCCGAGCACGACGGCAGCCAGGAACAGGATTGAGGTGGTGACGTCGAACTTCTGGTTGTTGACGAACCCCACCTGCCCGGCGAAGAGCGCCCCCGAAAGGCCGCCGATCGCGGCGCCGATGGCGAATGCCCACACCTTGTACTTGAAGGTGGGAACACCCATGATTTCAGCTGCGTCCTCATCCTCGCGGATGGCGATCCAGGCCCGGCCAACCCGGCTGCGCTCCAGGTTGCCCACCAGGAGGGTGACGATGATGATGATGGTCAGGGTCAGCCAGTACCAGGGCACACCGTTCGAGTTGGAGAAGATGGGCGTACCGTCAGCTTCGGTGCCGGGCGGATGGCCGACGTTCTGGAAGCCGACCTGGCCCTTCATGGCCGGAATGATCGTGGCCAGGATGCGGACGATCTCACCGAATCCAAGCGTCACGATGGCCAGGTAGTCGCCGCGAAGCCGGAGGGTGGGGACACCCAGCACCACGCCGAAGAACATTGTCACGGCCATGGCCACCGGAATGGTCCACAGGTACGGGATGTGCAGGAACGGTGAGTCGGGGCTGGTCAGCATCGCCGCGCAGTAGGAGCCGACGGCGAAGAAGGCGACATACCCAAGGTCCAGCAGGCCTGCGTATCCCACCACCACGTTGAGGCCTACCGCGATGAGGGCAAACCGTGCCATGTCGAAGCACGCCAGGGCGAAATTGTTGCCCGGTTCGGTGGTGATGATGGGCGGGTTGAGCAGCGGGAGCAGGTAGGCCAGGACAACGACGATGACCAGGAAAGCCCACTGTTGCTGGCGGGACAGGGCGTGCCAACGGTCGGAGAAGTACCCGGATTTGCGTTTCCCGCGCTGGCGCAGATCGCTCTTGCCGGCCGCCTTGGACGAGGCTTCCCGGTCCTCAGCCGCCTGCGCGGCGGCCGCCGTCTGCAGCGGCGTGGGTCCATCCGTCATGCTCATGCTTTGCTCCTTCCAAGGGACGTTCCCAGGATGCCTTCGGGCCGCAGGAGCAGCACGAGCACCAGCACCACAAAGGCCACGACGTCGGTCCACTGCGAGTTTCCGAGCAGGATCTGGCCGTAGTTGCCGATCAAGCCAAGCAGCAGTCCACCCAGCAGGGCGCCGCGGACGTTGCCGATGCCGCCGAGCACGGCTGCGGCGAAGGCCTTGATGCCGAGGACGAATCCGCCGCTGTACTGGACACCGGAAGGGATTTTCATGACGTAGAACAATGCGGCGGCTCCTGCGAGCAGGCCTCCGATGATGAAGGTGGTAATAATGATGCGCTCTTTGTTGACACCCATCAACGTCGCGGTGTCCGGGTCCTGGGCGACTGCCCTGATGCCGCGGCCGGTGCGGGACTTGCTGATGAAACGGTCAATGCCGACCATCATGATGACCGCCGCGATGATGATCACCAGCTGCTGGGAATCGACGATGGTGCCGAAGACATCGAAGATGGGGGTTGGCCGGAACATTGTCAGCGCAAGTTCGGGGCTGGGGCCGCGCCACAGGTAGATGAGGTACTGGATGGTGAATGAAGCGCCGATGGCGGTGATCAGGAAGACCAGGCGCGGGGCGTTGCGTTGCCGAAGCGGTTTGTATGCAATCCGCTCCAGCAGGAAGGCCGTGACTGCGGAGGCCAGCATGGCCAGGACCAAGGCCAACAGCAGGTTCAGGATGATGGCCCAGATGTCGAGGCGGGGAACGGAAGGGCCGAAGCCAAGGCTGCTCAGGGTGAAGAAGACGGCGTAGCAGCCAACGATGAACACCTCAGAGTGGGCGAAGTTGATCAGGTTCAGGACGCCGTAAACCAGGGTGTAGCCAAGGGCCACCAGCGCGTAGATGGCGCCGAACGTCAGGCCGTCAAAGGTGGCACTCCAGAAATTCTGGGCCAGGGACGGTATATCGAAAGTAATCCAGTCATTTTCAGTCGGGAGCAGTGGGACGAGAGAGGGAAGCATGGGAACATCCTGATCCAGTTGCACGGGGCCTTGTGGGCCCGGCCGTGGGACTTGTGTCTAGTGACGTAGCTTGGTCCTGGGTTTGTTGCCAAGCGAAGAAAAGGCTGTGGGGGCCCGCAGTGCTGGCCCCCACAGCCGATTCCCGCCGGGTTGCTACTCCCCGATGGGGCCGATCGGAACGATCTTCCCGTTTTCCACCTTGTAGCCGTAGACGGTCGGAGCCTGGAGCTCGCCCTTGGCATCCCACTTGTAGTGCTTGCTGAAGCCGTCCTTGTCGTAGGACTTCACCCACGACAGCAGGTCTGCGCGGCTCTGCTTGCCCGCGTCGATGCCGGACAGGAGCACCGTTGCGGCATCGTAGCCTTCAATGGAGTATGTGCCGGGCTCGGCACCCTTTGAGACGTCCTTGTACGCGGACGCGAAGTCCGGGATCAGTTCACCCGGGAGGCAGGGGCAGGTGAAGTAGGCGTTGTTCGAGGCGTCGCCTGCCTGCTTGATGAACTGGTCATCCTTGACACCGTCGGGTGCCACGAACGTTCCGGTGAATCCCTTTCCGACCAGCTGCTGGTCGAACGGTGCGCCTTCGGCGTAGTAGCCGGCGTAGAAGACGGCGTCGGCCTTGGCGTTCATGATCTTGGAGATGACTGCGGAGAAGTCCTTCTGCCCCGTGGTGACCTTCTCCGTGCCGGCCAGGGCGCTGCCCAGGCCTGCGGAGGTGGAGGTTCCCAGGCCGATGCCGTAGTCGGAGTCGTCCTGGACCAGGTAGACCTTCTTGGCCCCGAGCTTGCCGGTGAGGAACTTCGCGGCCGCCGGGCCCTGGACGGCGTCGTTGCCGAGGCCTCGGAAGAAGGTGGTCCAGCCGTTTTCGGTCAGCGTGGGGTTGGTGGCCGACGGGGTGATGTGGACCAGGCCCTTCTGCTCGAAAATGTTGCCGGTTGCCTTGGACTCACCGGAGAACGGCAGGCCGATGACACCAAGGATGTCGGACTCGCTCACCAACTGGGTCACCGGGCCGGTGGCCTTGTTGGGGTCACCTTCGGTATCGAACTTCTTGAACTGGACCTGGCAGCCGGGGTTGGCTTTGTTGTGCTGGTCGATGGCGAGCTGGATGCCGTTGAAAATGTTGACGCCCAGCTGGGCGTTCGGGCCGGTCTGCGCGCCGGCATAGGCCAGCGTGGTGGTGGCCGGGCAGGTTGCCTTGCCGTCGCCGGCCGGCTTGACCGCGCCGGAAGGAACATCCACCTTCGAAATGGCGGGGATGTTCACTTTGCTGGAGGAGCCGGAGCTTTCGGTGGTGCCGGGGCCCGCCTGGTTGGCGCAGGCCGACAGCAGCATGCTGAATGTGGCTGCTGCTGCCAACGAGGTGAGGACTTTCTTTCGGTACATTTGTCTGCCTTCCGAAACAGGGCCATGCGATGCGCGTGCGGATCAATGGGGCGCTGCGGCGCCCGAAAATGGGACCAGGTATTCCTGATTTAGGTTCAAGCTAGTGCATGGAGGGCAGCGAATCTAAGTGACTGAGGTCACAGCCTTATAACAGTCGTTGCCTATGTGGAATTAAATGGCGAAAGCCGCCTGCAATGCAGGCGGCTTTCGATCGTGGGGGCGTCGGTTCCCCGCGCGTGGCAGTTGTACCCCAGGTGGGACTCGAACCCACAACACGCGGATTTTAAGTCCGCTGCCTCTGCCAATTGGGCTACTGGGGCGCCGGGTCAATGGTACCTGCCGGCGACGCATTGCCGGGAAACGCGGACGGCGGCCGTCCCCGGAAAGGGGACGGCCGCCGTCGGCGTGCTGATGCGGCGTGGACGCGCTACTTGGCGTTGGCCGCCACCGCTTCCTTCGGAGCGGGCGTGGCGGATGAACCGGAGCCGGACGCAGGAACGGCTGCGGGTGCAGCCGCAGGCTTGGGAGCCGGGGTGGCCGCCGCGACGAAGGCGCCGCGCGGGTTGTCCAGGTCCAGCAGCTGCGTGGTGTCGCGGCCGGCAAAGAAGCTGATGATCCAGTTCAGGATGACGCGGAACTTGCGCTCAACGGTGGGCATGGCCATGCCGTGGTAGCCGCGGTGTGCCAGCCACGCGAGGCCGCCCTTGAGGCCGATCCGGCCCAGGAGGTTGATGTTGGCAACACCCTTCCATTCGCCGAAGCCGGCCACAGCACCGAGGTTCTTGTGCTTGTAGTCCCCCAGCGGCTTCTCCCAGCGCGAGGCCCAGAGGTTTTTCGCGAGGCGCTTGGCCTGGCGGAGGGCGTGCTGGGCGTTCGGGACGCAGGTGCCGTCCGGAAGGCCCTTGCCGGTGAGGTCCGGAACAGCCGCGATATCACCGGCTGCCCAGGCGTTCTCCACGATGCCTTCGTCGCCCGCGATGCGCAGGTCCGGCAGGACGCGGACGCGGCCGCGCGGCTCGAGCGGGAAGTCGGTGGAACGGACCATGGGGTTGGCCTGCACGCCTGCAGTCCACACCAGGGTGTCGGCCTCGAATTCCTGCGCGGGGGTCTTGTCCGGCAGGTTGATGAGCTTCAGGCTGCCCTCGGCGCTGTCCAGCGACGTGTTCAGCAGGACCTCGATGCCGCGGCTGCGGAGGTGCTCCACTACCCAGTCGGCCTGCTTGGCGGTGACCTCGGGCATGATGCGGCCCATGGCTTCAACGAGGACGAAGCGGATTTCCTCCTGCTTGACGCGCGGGTTGTTGCGCACGGCGGCGCGGGCGAGGTCTTCCATTTCGGTGATGCATTCGATGCCGGCGAAGCCGCCGCCGACCACCACGAAGGTGAGGGCCTTGGCGCGTGCAGCGGGGTCCGTCATGGTGGAGGCAACTTCGATGCGCTCCAGCAGCTTGTTGCGCAGGGCAACGGCTTCCTCGATGGTCTTCAGGCCGATGCCCTTATCCGCCAGGCCCTTGATGGGGAACGTGCGGGTGATGGCGCCGGCTGCGAGGACGACATCGAAGTAGGGAACCTCAAAGTTCTCGCCGCCGTCGGAGGGAGCCACCACAGCCGTCCGGTTGACGTGGTCGATCGAGGTGACGCGGCCCTGGATCAGTTCCGTCTGCTTGAGGTGCTGGCGGTGGGACACCACCGCGTGGCGGGCTTCGATGTTGCCGCCGGCTACTTCGGGAAGGAAGGGCTGGTAAGTCATGTAGGGCAGGGGATCAACGACGGTGACGATGCCACCGGCATTCGCGATCTTCTTCTGCAGTTTCAGTGCTACGTACAGGCCGACGTACCCGCCGCCGACGACGAGTACCCTGGGACGGTCCTGGAGCTGTGGGGTGGTTGCCATAGTTTAAGGATAGCGCAGTTTGTGAAAATCTTCACTAACTTGGTCGCTGGTCCGTAACGTGGGATTCACGGGGCAGATTCACCCGTTCCACCACTCCTGTTTCCGGGTCCTCCCCGGCCAGGGCCGGGTTGCGGGATGCCCGCCTGAGCTGGAAGGCGGCTGCCGCGACGATGGCCACGAACAGGGCGGCGAAACCAATCACGACGGCGGCGCCGATGGCACTGTCGCGCTGCGAGGGGGCCTTGGCGGCCGGGACGGTTGCCTCCGGCAGGGTCGGCGCCGCGCTGGGCGCCGGGGTGGCGGAGGGAAGCGGGGTTGCCGGTGCTGCGTTGCCGCGCCGGTGGACACGGATCCATTCGGCAATGGTGCCCAGCGGGTTCACCGACACTTCCGGGACGTCGGCCTTGAGCGCGGCCTCCGCGTTGAGGATGCCGTAGCCGTACAGCGGGTCCTTGCCGGGCGCACCGGCATCCCTAGCCGTCGAGACGATCCTGTTAATGACCTGCTCCGCACTCATGTCCGGCCATTTGGACCGGATCAGGGCGGCCACCCCGGCAACGATCGGCGTGGACCCCGACGTTCCGGCCCACTCCGCGTAGCTCCCGCCGGGGAGCCCGCCCACCAGGTTCTCCGCCGGCGCGGCCACACCGATGCTGATCCCCTGCGACGAAGCATCCACGCTGGCGGTGTTCTTGCGGTCCAGGCCGGCGACGGTGAGGACACCGGGAATGGTTGCAGGAGCGCCCACCTGGGTGTTGCCACCCACCCGGTTGCCGGCCGCGGCCACGATGACCACATCCTTTTGTTCGGCATACAGGAACGCCGCGTCCCAGCTTTGGGGCCACTGGGGTGTCGTGCTGCCGAGCGAAATGTTGATGACCTTGGCACCGTTGTCCACGGCCCAGCGGACGGCCTCGGGAATCTGGTCCTGGTCGCTCTTGCCGGACGGGTTCGGTGAACCCAGCCAGGTGGAGACGGAAAGGAGCTGCGCTTCCGGTGCCACGCCCATGATCCCGTCCGGCGGCGTGCCCGCAGGCCCGGGGCTGGGGGTGGGTGAGGCATTGGCCGGCTGGTGCCCGCGGCCTGCCAGCATGGTGGCCACCAAGGTGCCATGTTCGGGCTTGGAACCAACGCTTTTCTGGCCGTCCGGCTGGCCCGAGCCGGACGCGTCATATCCGCCGGTGACCGCACCCTTGAGGTCCGGATGCTGGGCGTCAATGCCGCTGTCGATGACGGCTACCTTGACTCCGGCGCCCTTGGAGACCTCCCAGGCCTTGGTGATGCCGGAATCTGCCAGCCAATATTCTTTGTCGCGCCAATCGTCGGCCTTGGCCGCGGGGGCGGTAAAGAGGCCGGCGCACAGGAAACATGCTGCGAGCAGGACAGCGACAAGGGCGGCGGCCCGGCGCGGAAGCGGGGTCGGAGCTGGGGTGGACTGCATGGGACTAGCCGATGCTCAGGGCGATGCCGTCAAGGATGTCGTGCTCGCTCGCGGTGGCGGACGTGATCCTGCCGCCGGTCAGCGTGCCCATCCGTTCCAGGATGCGGCGCCATACCAGTCCCCCGGCGCCAATCACATCCACCCGGCCCGGGTGCATGTACGGCAGTCCGGCGCGCTGGGTCCGCGTCATGGTGAGCAGGTCGGTGGCAGCGGCGCGCACTTCCCCAAGGGGCAGCTCAGCGCCGTGGATGGCCTGCGGCGAATATTCGGGCAGGCGGAGGGCGTGCGCGGTGATGGTGGTGACGGACCCGGCCACACCGACGACGGCGGCGGCGCGTTCCAGCGGAACGTCGCGTCCGGCACGGGCCAAGGCGGCGTCGACGTCGGCTTCGGCGGCCGCCACCTGTTCGGCGGTGGGCGGATCGTCACGCAGGTGCCGCTCAGTGAGGCGAACGCAGCCGATGTCCACGGACTTGGCGGCCGTAACCCCGAAGGCGGTGCCGAGGACAAATTCGGTACTTCCGCCGCCGAGGTCCACCACCAGGACTTCGCGGCCGTCGAGGATGGGCAGCACACTGCTGGCGCCGGCGAAGGACAGGGCCGCTTCCTCGTCACCGGAGATGACCTCAGGTTCGACTCCCAGCAGCTCCCGGATGCCGTCCACGAAGACGTCACGGTTGCGCGCGTCGCGGCTTGCCGAGGTCGCGACGAACCGGGTGCGTTCCGCCCCGTGCTCACGGATGAGGCGGGCATAGTCGGCGGCGGCGGCAAAGGTGCGTTCCAGCGCTTCCGGAGCCAGCTCGCCCGTGGCGTCCACCCCCTGGCCCAACCGGACCACGCGCATTTCCCGGACGACGTCGGTCAGGGCCGCGCTGCCGCTGCTGCGGTCGATATCCGCGATCAGGAGCCGGATGGAGTTGGTGCCGCAGTCGATGGCGGCCACGCGCGTCATTCCGCCACCCCGGCGTCGCGGGAAGGCTTGCGGACGGGCGCAGGGCGGCCGACGATGCCCGGCAGGCCCTGGGGGCCGTGGCGGCTGAGGTCCCTGGACGGGGCTTCCCCGGTGGTGTCCCAGGCGCCGTCGCAGTAGCACTTGTCCGCCGTCCACCACTCGCTGATCATTCCAAGGGCCTGGTCGCCGAGCGGGTTGACGCCGGGACCGGACGCCAGGGAGTGGCCCACCAGGACGTGCAGGCACTTGACGCGTACGGGCATACCCCCGGCCGAGACGCCGTCGATTTCCGGCACCGGGCCGATGCCGGAACGCTCGCCGATCGCATTCCGGGCGGCCAGGTATTCGTCATGGGCCGAACGGTAGGCCGCCGCGAGCGCGGGGTCCCCGGCGAGCTGGTCATTCATCTCATTCATGACGCCTGAGGCTTCCAGCCGGGACACTGCGGAGGTGATCACCGGGTGGGTCAGGTAGAACGTGGTGGGGAACGGGGTCCCGTTGCTGAGCCGGGGTGCGGTCGCGGCGACCAGCGGGTTGCCACAGACGCACCGCGCCGGAATTTCCACGACATCGCGGACAGGACGCCCCAGCTGCCTGCTCAGTACGTCAAGGTCGTGTGCTGTCGGTTGGCGGGATTCGTCCCGGGCGGCTTCCGTGCTGTGTTCCATTGTCGCGGGCCGTCCTTCCTGTGCGGTTCAGTCTGTGGCCGCACGCCTGATGGACTCCCACAGGGAATCCACCCACGGCAGATCGGCGGGGTCTTGTGCTGTTGCGCCGGCGGGGCTACTGCTTTCTCCAGCCGGTTCATCGCTGCCAAAAACCCAGTAGCCGGTTTCGCCCGGCATAACCATGTTAATGCGGTCGCGGGCCTGCTGCTTGACGTAGTTGGGGTCCTGCCACCGCGAAACCTGCTGCCGGAGGGCATCACCCTGGGCCTGGCGTGCGGCGATATCGGCGTTCAGCGCGTCGATTTCGGCCTTTTTGTCGAAGAAGATCTTCACCGTGGGCGCCAGCATGATGGTGATGGCCACCATCACCACGGCCAGGGCCAGCATGCGGCCGGAGAACGCCTTGGCGGGGACAGGGTGCTGATCGTCATCGCCGCCCCGGCCGTCCTTGCCGTCAACGGAGCTGCTGCCCTTGCGTCCGGCGGACGTCTTCGTCGTGGTTGCGTCCCCCGGTTTTCCGGCGGGCCGGGCTGCAGTTCCGCGGCTCCCGTAGCCGTGCCCCGGTGACGCGCCTGCTGTGCCGGCGTCCTTCGCCGGGCGGAAATCCGCCCGGATGACCTCGGCCCCGCCGGAGGTACCGTCGTCGGCCGTATCCTTTGCCGGACGTGCGGGGGCGACCTTGGGAACTTTGGGGCGGCGGGTAGCCATGACACTCCTGAAACGCAGCCTCCCTGGGCCGCCACTATCTGTGCTGGACAAACACTGCTGAGACCAAAGCTGCGGAAAACAACAGCGGTGGCTATGGTCTTCCAACCATAGCCACCGCCGGTGCGTTTAGCCGGTTACTAGCCCTTGAAACGCGGGAACGCGCTGCGGCCGGCGTAGCGTGCGGCGTCGTCGAGTTCCTCTTCGATGCGCAGCAGCTGGTTGTACTTGGCAACGCGCTCGGAGCGGGCAGGTGCACCGGTCTTGATCTGGCCTGCGTTGGTGGCCACCGCGATGTCGGCGATCGTCGTGTCCTCGGTTTCACCGGAACGGTGCGAGGTGATGGTGGTGTAGCCTGCGCGCTGGGCCAGGCTGACGGCATCCAGGGTCTCGGTCAGGGAACCGATCTGGTTGACCTTGACCAGCAGGGAGTTGGCCGTCTTGGTGTCGATGCCGCGCTGCAGGATGGACGGGTTGGTGACGAAGAGGTCATCGCCCACCAGCTGGACCTTGTCGCCGATGGCGTCGGTGAGGGTCTTCCAGCCTTCCCAGTCGTTCTCGTCCAGCGGGTCCTCGATGGACACCAGCGGGTAGTCTGCAACGAGTTCGGCGTAGTAGGCGCTCATCTCGCTGGCGGACAGGGCCTTGCCTTCGAACTGGTAGGCACCATCCTTGAAGAACTCGGAGGAGGCGACGTCCAGGGCCAGGGCGATGTCCTTGCCCGGGGTGTAGCCGGCGTTCTTGATGGCTTCCTGGATCAGGTCCAGTGCCGCGCGGTTGGACGGGAGGTTCGGGGCGAAGCCGCCCTCGTCACCCAGGCCGGTGGACAGGCCCTGTTCCTTCAGGACGGACTTGAGGTTGTGGTACACCTCTACGCCCCAGCGCAGGCCCTCGGAGAAGGTTTCGGCGCCGATGGGGGCGATCATGAATTCCTGGATGTCGACATCGGAGTCGGCGTGGGACCCACCGTTGAGGATGTTCATCAGCGGCACAGGCAGGACGTGGGCGTTCGGGCCGCCCAGGTACTTGTAGAGGGGCAGGTCGGCGGATGCTGCGGCAGCGTTGGCGACGGCCAGGGAGACGCCCAGGATGGCGTTCGCGCCGAGCTTGCCCTTGTTGGGGGTGCCGTCCAGGTCCAGCATGGCCTGGTCGATGCTGCGCTGGTCGGTAGCGTCGAAGCCGGTCAGGGCGGGGGCGATCTGGTCGATCACGGCGTCGACGGCCTTCTGCACGCCCTTGCCGAGGTAGCGGCCCTTGTCGCCGTCGCGCAGTTCAACGGCTTCGTGCTCACCGGTGGAAGCACCGGAGGGAACTGCGGCGCGGCCGATCTGGCCGTCGGACAGCAGGACCTCAACTTCAACAGTGGGGTTGCCGCGGGAATCAAGGATCTCGCGGGCGTGGATGGCATCGATAAGCGCCATGAATTTGCTCCTTATGGGCGATTAACGGGGGGAATCAGGCAGAAAACTCGACGTACTCGTCAGGGACTAGCGTAGTCGAGAGTGCTCCGGGTTACTCAAACCGGTCAAGGCCCGGACGTCATGATGCTGCTTGGTCGCCGTGGTAGCGGCGTACGGCGGTACGGAGGGCACGCTCGGCGTCCATGCCGCGGTCCCGGGCGGACCGCACGACGGCGAGCAGCAGGGTTCCCAGTTCCTCCTCGCTTTCGGGGACGGGAACCCCTGCGGGCAGCCCGAGTCCTGCCCGGGCTGCACGGTCGAGCGATTTTTGCGCCTTGGCCAGTGCCGGGAGGGCAGCGGGGACTCCTTCGAAGGCATGGCGCCGCTCCGGGCGCTCTGCCCGTTTGACCGCGTCCCACGTCTGCTCAATTTCCGCCACCGTGGCAGGGAAGGTGTCCTGCAGGGATCCGTCGGGCCGGAAGACGTGCGGGTTCCGGCGGACCATCTTGGCAGCCAGGCCGCGCGCCACGTCGTCGAACGTGAACGCCCCGCGTTCCTCTGCCAGACGGGCGTGCAGCACCACCTGGAGCAGGACGTCACCGAGCTCGCCCTGGAGTTCGGCGTCGGGGTGGCCCTCCTCGATGGTCTCAGCCACCTCGTAGGCCTCCTCGAGGAGGTATTCCACCAGCGAGGCGTGCGTCAGGGCAGCCATCCAGGGGCAGTGCTCGCGCAGCTGGGCCATCTTTTCCAGCAGCTCCGCGGTGGCGGAGCTGCCGGGAGGAGGAACCTGGTCAGCCAAGATTGGCGTAGGCGTCGTTGATGTATTCCACCAGCGCTTCCTTTTCCTCCAAGGGCAGGAAGGATGCCTCGGCGGCGTTCAGGGTCAGTTCCAGCAGGTCGTCAAGGTCGTAGTCGAACGTCTCCACCAGCAGGTTGAACTCGTCCGTCAGCGTGACGCCGCTCATCAGGCGGTTGTCGGTGTTGATGGTCACGTTGAAGCCCAGCTGGTACAGCATGTCCAGCGGGTGGCTCTCGATACCCTCGCCGAATTCGGCGATGGCTCCGGTCTGGAGGTTGGAGGACGGGCAGATTTCCAGGGCGATGCCGCGGTCACGGACCCAGCTGGAGAGGTCGCCGAGGGTGACCAGGCCGACGGTGTCGCCGGCCTCGTCGTTCTCGTCGAATTCCACCATGATGTCCTCGGCGATCCGGACGCCGTGTCCCAGGCGGAGGGCCCGGCCGTCCACCAGTGCGGACTGGATGCTCTCCAGCCCCGCGGCCTCGCCGGCGTGCACCGTGGCGGGGAAGTTGTGCTGGGCCAGGTACGTGAAGGCGTCCTTGAAACGGCTGGGCAGGAAGCCGTCCTCCGCGCCTGCGATGTCAAAGCCCACAGCGCCCTGGTTGCGGTGGCGCACGGCGAGTTCGGCAATTTCCTGGCCGCGGTCTGCGTGGCGCATGGCGGTGATCAGCTGGCCCACCTGGATCTCCCGGCCGGACTCGGACACGGCCTCGACGCCGGCTTCCAGGCCGTCCTGGACCGCTTCCACGGCTTCATCCAGGCTGAGCCCCTTCTGCAGGTGCTGCTCGGGTGCCCACCGGACCTCGCCGTAGACAACGCCGTCATCCGCCAGGTCTTCGACGAACTCCTTGGCCACGCGGAACAGGCCGTCGTAGGTCTGCATCACGGCCACGGTGTGGTCGAAGGTTTCCAGGTAGCGGACCAAGGAGCCGGAGTCGGCGGATTCGCGGAACCACTCGCCCAGGGCAACCGGGTCCGTCGAGGGGAGGGTGTGCCCTACGGCTTCGGCCAATTCGATGATCGTGGCCGGACGGAGTCCCCCGTCCAAGTGGTCGTGAAGGGAAACCTTGGGCAGGCTCTTCAGGTCGAAATCAATGGCAGGGGCAGCGTCAAGAATGGGCTCAGTCACGTTCCCACCTTAGGGTGGGGCGGGGTTCAAAGCCAGCCGCTACTTGGCTGCGGGACCCGCATCCGCCGATGGCACCGTGAGGGGCCGGGTGCCGGGCCGTCCTTCCTGGCCCGGGGCGTTTTCGGCCCACCCGTCCACGTCGGCGTCAGCCTCGGGCGCATCATGGCGTCCCAGCCGTTTGTGCCACCAGCGCAGGGCGTGGTCGATCACGACGCCCAGGACTATCGCGAAGATGACGGCGATGCCGGCGCTCAGGAGCGGGTTGTGGTGCAGCCACGGGAAGGAGCTGGCCAGCACGCCAATGCCCAGCGAGTAGCCCACCCACGTGACGCAGGCAAAGGCGTCGAAGACGAAGAACCTGCGGTGTGAGAATCCGGTGCTGCCGGCCACGTAGTTGACGGCCACCCGTCCCCAGGGGATGTACCGGGCGGTGAAGATGAGTACCGCTCCGCGCTTCTCGAGCTCGTAGCGGGCCCAGGCGAAGACTTTCCGGACCTTGGGCCGGCGCATCCACGCCCACCGGTCCAGTCCGATCTTTCGGCCGAGCATATAGGCCATGTTGTCGCCGCAGATCGCGCCGATCAGGGCCGTCAGGCCAAGGATCCAGAGATTGGGTTCGCCGCTGTGCCGGGAGAAAGCCGCCAAAGCCACAATGAGGGTTTCGCTCGGGACCACCATGGCGAAGCCGTCCACGAAGAAGAACACCAGCAGCACGGGGTAGATCCACCACTGGCCCGCTGCATGGAGCACGGCCTCATTAATAAACTCCACGCGGTGTTGCTCCTGTAAAAAAATGGCACGGCCGAAGCGCCGCAGCCAAAGCGGAAATCGTTCCTAAGTGTCCCATGGCGGGGACGCAGTCCGCTACGCCCCGGCGCGCGGAATTATCCGGTTAAACGCGGGGCTCAGGCCCCGGGTTCCCGGATCCGTTCCACCACATTGGGTTTACCCCGGAATTTGTTGATCACCAGGTCCACCAGAATGCCCAGGGCTACGGCACAAACAATGGCGATCGCGGCACCCAGGACATGGTTGTCCTCGAACCATTGGCCGAAGAACAGCCCGATCGTCACGGAGTATCCGGCCCACAGGCTCGCGGAGAGGACGGTAAGGCCAACGAACCGCAGGTGCGGATAGTGGGTGACGCCGGCGGTCAGGTTGACCGCCACGCGGCCGATCGGAACGAACCGGGCCACCAGGATCAGCGACGCCGGCCGCTTACGCAGTTCCCGGCCCGCCCAGCGGAAGGCGGCCTGCATCCGCGGTCCGCGCATCCAGGCCCAGCGGGTGGTGCCCACCCGCCGGCCCAGGAGGTAGGCAATGTTGTCGCCCGCGAAGGCTCCGGCGGCAGCCACTCCGGCCAGGAGCAGGGGGTTGGGTACATCCGCGGTGGCGGCGACGGCGGCGAGGCCCACCACCACGGATTCGCTGGGCACGGGCGGGAAGAAGCCGTCAATGACGCAGCAAGCCAGCACCAGGACCAGCACCCAGGGCTGTCCGGCTGCGGCGAGGATGAAGTCGTTGATGGCCTGCATGGGTCCCTATGCTATGCGGTCGATGATCAGCTGCTGGGCAGGCCGCGAACCATCCGGAGCGATGACCACCGCGTGTTCGAGTGCTTCCCGGGCGCGGGCAAACCGGTCCGGGGTGTCCGTGAGCAGGGTCATCAGGGGTTCTCCGGCCCGGACGGTGGCGCCCGGTTTGGCATGCATCCGTACCCCGGCGCCGGCTTGGACGGCATCCTCCTTGCGGGCACGGCCTGCCCCCAGCCGCCACGCGGCCACACCGACGGCCAGGGCGTCGAGCTCCACCAGCACCCCGTCCGCGGGGGCGTAGACGACGTCGGATTCAGCGGCCACCGGCAGGGCTGCGTGCGGATCGCCTCCCTGGGCGGAGATCATCCGGTTCCACACGTCCATGGCGCGGCCGTCCTTGAGCGCGGCGGCGGGGTCGGCGTCGTGCACTCCTGCGGCGGCGAGCATCTCCTCGGCGAGCCGGACGGTCAACTCCACCACGTCTTCCGGGCCACCGCCGGCGAGGACCTCCACGGACTCCTCGACTTCGATCGCGTTGCCGGCGGTGAGGCCCAGCGGCGTGTTCATGTTGGTCAGCAGCGCCACCGTGTTGACGCCGGCGTCCTTGCCCAGGGCCACCATGGTCTCGGCCAGTTCCCGGGCCCGGGACTCGTCCTTCATGAACGCTCCGCTGCCCACCTTGACGTCCAGGACCAGCGAGCCCGTGCCCTCGGCGATCTTCTTGCTCATGATGGATGAGGCGATGAGCGGGACGGCTTCCACGGTGCCGGTCACGTCACGGAGCGCGTAAAGCTTCTTGTCTGCGGGGGCCAGGCCTGCACCGGCGGCACAGATCACTGCCCCGACGTCCTGAAGTTGGGCCAGGATCTCGCGGTTGGTCAGGTTTGCGCGCCACCCGGGAATGGACTCGAGCTTGTCCAGGGTGCCGCCTGTGTGGCCCAGTCCGCGGCCGGAGAGCTGCGGGACGGCGACGCCGAACACTGCCACGAGCGGGGCCAGCGGCAGGGTGATCTTGTCCCCCACCCCGCCGGTGGAGTGCTTGTCCGTCGTGTACTTCAGGCCGCCATCGGGGCGTCGAAGGCTGGAGAAGTCCATTCGCTCCCCGGACGCGATCATGGCGGCGGTCCAGCGGGCAATTTCCGCCCGGTCCATGCCGTTGAGCAGGATGGCCATGTTCAAGGCCGCCATCTGTTCGTCGGCAATGGCTCCACGCGTGTAGGCGTCGATGGTCCAGTCGATCTGTTCGGGGCTCAGCGTGCCTTTGTCCCGCTTGATGCGGATGATGTCCACGGCGTCGAATGCCTCGGCGTTGCTGGTGGTTTGGGTCACCGGGTCTCCTCCAGATGTTGGGGGCCAAATGCGTCGGGCAGCACCTGGTCCATCGTCCTGATGCCTTGGGTGGTCATGATTTCCATGTCCGGGGCGCGGAATTCGTACAGCAGCTGCCGGCAGCGGCCGCACGGCATCAGGACCGTGCCGCCGGCGTCGACGCAGTAGAACGCGCGCAATTGGCCGCCGCCGGTCATATGCAGGTTGCCTACGAGGGCGCATTCGGCGCAGAGGGTAAGGCCGTAGCTGGCGTTTTCCACGTTGCAGCCGCTGACGATCCGGCCGTCCGTGGTGAGCGCGGCCGCCCCCACCGCGAAGTTCGAATACGGCGCGTAGGCATTCGCCATGGCGGCTACGGCGGCAGCCTCAAGCGCGGCCCAATCGACGCCGGGATTCCCTTGGGTGCCGGGGGCTTCGGTTTCCGTCACCTGCTCACCCCTTGACGTACGGGATGCCGTCGGCTGCGGGCGGCCGGGACCGCCCCACCAGGCCTGCCACGGCGATGACGGTCAGGGCGTACGGCAGCATCGCCATGAACTGGCTGGGCACGGGCGAGCCAATGATGGTGATGATGCTCTGCAGGTTGTCGGCGAACCCGAAGAGCAGCGCGGCCAGGAAGGCTCCGATGGGATTCCAGCGGCCGAAGATCATGGCGGCAAGGGCGATGTAGCCGCGGCCGCCGGACATGTCCTTGCTGAACGCGTCGACGGAGACGAGGGTGAAGAAGGAGCCGCCGATACCGGCGATCGCCCCGCCCATCAGGACGTTGATGAACCGGGTGCGGTTGACGTTGATACCCACGGTGTCCGCTGCTTGGGGGTGTTCACCGACGGCGCGGACGCGCAGGCCCCACTTGGTGTGGAAGAGCCCGACGTACACCACGATTACGGCCACGTACATCAGGTAGCCCACCAGGGACTGCCGGAACAGGATGGGTCCGATGATCGGGATGTCGGCGAGGAACGGGATATCCACTGCCTGGAGCCGGCCGGGCTTGTTGAGGTGTTCCGGATCCGCCGTGAGCAGGGTGGAGAACAGGAAGCTGGTGAGCCCGCTGATCAGCACGTTGAGGACCACGCCGACGATGATCTGGTTGACGAGGTACTTGATACTCACCACGGCCAGGACCAGGGACACAAGTGCACCGGCCACCGCCGCCGAGATCAGTCCCACGTAGACATTGCCGGTCACGGTGGCTACGACGGCGGCGGAGAACGCACCGAGCAGGAGCTGGCCTTCGATGGCGATGTTGACCACGCCGGCCCGTTCGCACAGCACGCCGGACAGCGAGCCGAACACCAAGGGTACGGCCAGCGTCACGGCACCTGCCATCAGGCCGCCCAGGGAGATGGAGGGTTCGGGGTCACGGCCCCCGGCGACGATCCAGATCATGAACCCGACCAGGAAGACGACGGCGAAGAGACCGCCCAGCCATCCGGGGGTGCGCCGCCGCTGCAGGGTCAGCAGGATGGCGTACCCGGCCAGGCCGAGCAACAAGAGGGCGCAAATCCAGCCGAAGACCATCGACGGCACGGTGATCTTTTCCACCTGGGCGACGCCGAGGGCGGCCAGTCCCAGGACCACGACGGCAGCGATGGTGGTGGCGGGAATCCAGCGGTCCACTCCCCCACCCTCGCGGCGCTGGCTGATCCAGCGGTAGCCGACGTAAGCGGCGGCAGCCAACGCCACGACAAGGGTGATCCACGCCGCGGTGGAGGAAGCGTTTGGGTCGCGGGCTTCAGCGATCCGGAATCCGGCAGATTTTGTGTTGGCGAGGAATCCAAACAGCACGGTGCCCAGGATGGCGAGCAGGCCCAGGCCGACGCCGGCCTTCCAGCTCACCAGTTCCGTTGTCCCTGCCCGGCCTCCGGCACGGTTGGCTCCGGTGGTTTTCCCGGTTCCAGGTTGTTTGCTCGCGGGAGATTGTGTGGTGGCGCTCATGCTGCCGCTCCGCTCTTGACGCCGCCGGTATGCGAACCGGCGGTCCCACTTGTGGTGGTCTTCTTCTTACGGGGGTTGAGTCCGAATATCGCACGGACCAGCGGCGGTGCTGCGATAAACAGCACGATCAGGGACTGGATGACGAGCACAATGTCGATGGGGGTTTGGGTCTGTGCCTGCATTGCCACGCCGCCGGCACGGAAGGCGCCGAACAGCAGGCCCGCAAAGAAGGTTCCCCACGGCGTGGAGCGTCCCAGCAGTGCGACGGTAATGGCGTCAAAACCGATGGAGGCGGCGACACCGCCGGAGAGGTACTTTTCCGTGCCGGACACCTGCGCCACACCGGCCAGGCCGGCCAGCGCACCCGCGATCGCCATCACCAGGATGGTGCTGCGGGCAACGTTGATGCCGGCGGTACGGGCAGCACTGGGGTTCGCCCCAACGGCGCGGAACTCAAAACCGATCGTGGAGCGGTTCAGCAGCCACCAGACGAAGGCGGTGGCCGCTATCGCGACCAGGAAACCGGCGTGCAGGCGGAACTGCGGTCCGAGCAGCTCCGGGAACAACGCGGTGGAGTCAAGGAACGGGGAGATCGGGTTGGTGGAACCCTTGCGCTGGAAAGCGGGGGTGGTGAGCAGGAAGAGCAGCAGGAAGTTGGCGATGTAGTTGAGCATGATGGTCACGATCACCTCATGGGCCCCAGTCCGCGCCTTCAGCAGGCCCACGACGCCGCCCCAGACCGCGCCGCCAACCAGGCCGGCGAGGATGACGACCAGCAGGTGCAGGCCGATGGGCAGGTGCCAGGCGAAGCCGACGTAGGCGCCGAAGAGCGCGCCGAAGATGATCTGCCCCTGGGCGCCGATGTTGAACAGGCCGGCGCGGAACGCCAGCGCGACGCCGAGCCCGGCGCAGATCAAGGGGGTTGCGACCGTGAGGGTCTCGGTGATCGGGTACAGCTGGGCGGCCAGGTCGGCGCCGGCCCAGTTGAAGATGGATCCCTGCACCAGTGCGGTATAGGGACGGATGACCTCGGCCAGGAGGTCTCCGGGCTGGGCGAAGAAGTAACCGGCCGTGACGGCGACCTTGGGGTTGGTCACCGCCATCAGGATGCCGCCGAGCACGATGGCGAGCAGCACGGAGAGGAAGGAGACCATGGCGTTGCCGGTGAAGATCTGGTGCAGGACGGATCCGTCCCCGTCCCGGTGGTCCCGGCCGCGCAGCTGGGTGGCCGCCGGAACGGCGGACGGCGGCATCTGGCCCCCGGCGGTGTCCAGCGCGACGTCGGAGGCGACGGCCTCGGAGGTGGTGCCGCCTGGCACCGGGGCAGGGGCAGGCTCGGGGGCGCTGTTATGGCCCGTGGCCTGCGGGTCCGGGGTTGTCTTCTCAGACATGGGTTTCTCCTTCGTGGCCGGCAGGCTCGGATACCGTCGGTGCGACCGTTGCGCCGGAAGCATGGGCGGCGGCATTGGCTTCGGCTTCCGCGGCCGGGACACCGGCCATCATCAGGCCCAGGACGTCGCGGGACGTGGTGGCAGGCACAATTCCCACCAGCCGGCCGCGGTAGAGCACCGCGATCCGGTCTGCCAACTGCAGTACTTCGTCAAGTTCCGTGGACACAATCATGACGGGTGTTCCGTGGTCACGTTCGGCGATGACGCGCTTGTGGACGAATTCGATCGAGCCGACGTCAAGCCCGCGCGTGGGCTGCGAAGCGATAAACAGGCGCAGCGGGCGGGAGAGCTCACGGGCCAGGACGACCTTCTGCTGGTTGCCGCCGGAGAGGGTGCCCACCGCGGCGGACACGGAAGGGGTGCGGACATCGAATTCCTCGACCTTCCTGGTGGCGTTCTCCGCGATGACGCCCGGTTTCATCCCCACGCCGCGGGCGAAGGGTGCCTTGTCGTAGAGGTCCAGGATCATGTTCTCGGAGATGGTGAACGTGCCCACCAGGCCGTCAAGGGTGCGGTCCTCCGGGACGAAGCCCACGCCCGCACCGAGCACATGCTTGACGCTCTTGCCCAACAATTCCTCGCCGTCGAGCGTGATGGACCCGGCTACGTGCGGCTGCACGCCGAGGATCGCCTCGGTGAGCTCCGTCTGGCCGTTGCCCTGCACCCCCGCGATGGCGAGGACTTCGCCCTTGGCGATGTCGAATGACAGGTCATCGACCACGTGCTGGCCGTTGTGGTCCGTGACGGTCAGGTTGCGGACTTTGAAGGTCACGTCACCGGTCTTCGCCGGTGCCTTGTCAAGCGTCAAGCTCACGGTGCGGCCCACCATGGCGGACGCCAGTTCGGTGGGGGAAGCTGTGGGGTCAGCCTGCCCCACCACCTTGCCGCGGCGGATGACCGTGATGGTGTCCGAGATGGCTTTGACTTCACGCAGTTTGTGGGAGATGAAGACGATCGACTTACCGTCGCGCTTCAGCTGCCGGATGATGTCCAGGAGTTCGTCGGTTTCCTGCGGCGTCAACACGGCGGTGGGTTCGTCCAGGATGAGCACCTCGGCGTCGCGAACCAGTGCCTTGATGATCTCGACCCGCTGCTGGACGCCGACGGGGAGGTCCTCCACCATGGCGTCGGGGTCGACATCGAACCCGTATTGATCCGAGATGCGGCGGATCTTCTCGCGCGTGGCTTCCAGGTTGAGCAGGCCGGCGGCCTTGGTGGTCTCATTGCCCAGCGCCACGTTCTCGGCCACGCTGAAGACCGGGATGAGCATGAAGTGCTGGTGGACCATACCGATGCCGGCCGCCATGGCCTCGCCGGGGTCTTTGAAGACGACGGGCTTGCCATCGACCAGGATTTCGCCTTCAGTCGGATCGTACAGGCCGTAGAGCACGTTCATCAGGGTGGATTTCCCTGCGCCGTTCTCTCCCAGGAGGCAGTGCACCTGCCCCGGTTCGACGACCAAATCGATGTGGTCATTGGCTACCAAGGACCCGAATCGCTTCGTGATCCCCTTCAGTTCGAGTTTCAAAACCCCAACCAATCTGTGTGTGTATGGATCTGCTCCGGCGCGCTGTCGGCGGCAAGGCAGCGGGTAGTCCCAGCCTAGTGTCACGGGTGGTTCCTGGGCAGGGCGGGCAGGCGGGAAAAAGGACCGCCTGCATGGCGCTGGCGGCAGTGCGTTGCCAGCAAAACAGAACGCGCTGCCCTCCGGCCGGGGTAACGGCGGAAGGGCAGCGCGCCCCGCTGTTCAGTGCTTACTTGGTGGGGCTGGACTTCGACTCGACCTTGACGGTGCCGGAGATGACGTCCTTCTTGAGCTGGTCCAGTTCGCTCTTCAGGTCCGCCGGCACGGCGGAATCGAGGTCGTGGAACGGAGCCAGGGCAACACCGCCGTTTGCAAGGGTTCCGATGTACGGCGAGGCGTCGAACTTGCCGTCCTTGTCGTCCTTGATGACCGTCTCCACAGCGGTGGCCATGGTCTTCTGGACAGAGGAAAGGATCACGGACTTGTAGTCGGGGGCCGTCAGGTAGCCATCGGAGTCAACCCAGATGAGCTTGGCATCCTTGCCCTTGGACTTGGCGTCGAGGATCGCGCTGCCCGCGCCGCTGCCTACGGGTCCGGCCACGGGAAGGACGATGTCTGCGCCCTGGTCAAGGAAGCCCTGGGTGAGGACCTTGCCCTTGTCCACCTGCTTGAAGTCGCCGACGAACGTGCCGTCCTGCTTGTCCTTGTCCCAGCCGATGAGCTGGACGCTCTTGCCCTTCTTCTCGTTGTAGTACTTCACGCCGTCGGCGAAGCCGTCCATGAAGATGGTGACGGTGGGGATGTTGATGCCGCCGAAGGTTGCGACCTTCCCGGTCTTGGAGGTGCCTGCTGCCAGGTAGCCGGCCAGGAACGCTGCCTGGGCCGTGTCATAGACGATCGGCTTGACGTTCTTGGGGAACGTGGGGTCGTTGTAGTCGATGATCGCGAAGTGGCTGTTCGGGTTGGCCGTCGCGATGGACTTGGTGGCATCGCCGAGCAGGAATCCGACGGTCACGGTGAGCTTGCAGTCCTGCTGGACCATGGAGCGGAGGTTGGGGTCGTAGTCGGTGTCAGCCTTGGACTGGACGTGCTTTTCCTTGATGCCAAGGTCCTTGACCGCGGCCTGCAGACCCTCGTAGCCGGACTGGTTGAACGACTTGTCGTCGAATCCACCGGAGTCGGACACCATGCAGGCGGTGTAGTCCGAGGCGGTGGCTGAACCCGAAGGGCCGGACGCGGACGGGGCGGCCCCGCAGCCGGTCAGCAGCAAGGCGGACGCACCGAGGGTGGCCACACCGGCCATTGAACCGCGCTTGAAGCCGGCACGCAGTGATTTCTTCAATTTTCCTCCAGGGATGATGCGAGTGGCACTACGGGCTGGAATTCAATGAGTGTCCGTTTCGGCGCTGAAATTCTGTTTTCACTGAAGGCACGCAGCACTGCGCCGGAGCGCACTGATGCCACTTACTTTAGTGGCCTGCGCCACGTCCCCATAGCACGTCGGAAGCCGACCCCGGAGATTGTTTACAAGTTGTTACCAAGCAGTAGGGGCGCCCCCTTAGGAGGCGCCCCTGCTGCTGATGGTTCTTGAGTTGTGACCGCCGGACTACAGCCGGACGAGCATCTTTCCGGTGTTGGCACCGTCCAGGAGATCCATGAACGCCTGCGGCGCGTTCTCCAGTCCGTCCACGATCGTCTCGTCGTAGCGCACGGTGCCGTCAGCCAGCCAGCCGGACATCTTCTCGGCGAACTCCGCCGCGTGCTGCCGCTGACCGCCTACCAGGAAGCCGCGGAGCGTCAGTTGCTTGCCGATGGCCTGCATCAGGTTGTGGGGCGCCGGAGTCGGCTCGGTGGAGTTGTACTGCGCGATGGCACCGCACATTGCCACCCGGCCGCCGACATTGAGCACTGCCAGGGCCGCCTCGAGGTGTTCGCCGCCCACGTTGTCGAAGTAGACGTCGATGCCGGCCGGGCCTGCGGCCTTCTGCAGCTGTTCCAGCACGGGACCATCGTGGTAGTCGAAGGCTGCGTCGAAACCGAGCTCCAGCAGCCGGGCCACCTTGGCCGGCGAACCGGCGGAGCCGATCACGCGGGAGGCGCCCATGGCCTTGGCGATCTGGCCCACCAGGGAGCCCACAGCACCGGCGGCACCGGAGACGAACACGGCGTCCCCCGGCTTGAATTCGGCGACCTTCAGGAGGCCGGAGTAGGCGGTCAGTCCGGTCATGCCCAGGGCGCCAAGGAAGGCGGAGGCCGGGGCAAGGTCCGTGCGGGCCGGGGTGGCGGCAGCACCGTCAACCACGGCGTACTCCCGCCAGCCGAGGGAATGCACGACGACGTCGCCCTCCTTGTGTGCCGACGAACGGGACGCGATCACCTCGCCTGCCGCACCGCCGTCGAGCGCTTTGCCCACGGCGAAGGGCGCGGAGTACGACTTCACGTCATTCATCCGGCCACGCATGTAGGGATCGACCGACATGAAGAGGTTCCGGACCAGGATCTGGCCGTCCTCGAGGGCGGGCAGTGGGGACTCGGCGAGTTCGAAGTTGTCGCTGGTGGGACGGCCCACAGGGCGCGAGGCCAAGCGGATTTCACGGGTGGTGGTGGCCAGTGCTGTGCTCATGCTGCGTACTCCAAAATCTTGATGTCAACGGTGATGTTGCCCCGGGTGGCGTTTGAGTAGGGGCATACTTCGTGCGCCTTGGCCACCAGCTCCTCGGCGGTGGACAGGTCCAGCGCCGGCAGGGCGATTTCCAGTTCGGCGGCAAGCCCGAAACCTGTTCCGCCGTCCAGCTGTCCCAAGTGGACTATCGCCGCCACGGCCGAATCGGTGAGGTCGGCGCCTGCCTTGCGGCCCACCAGGCGCAGTGCGGAGTGGAAGCAGGCGGCGTACCCGGCGGCGAAAAGCTGTTCAGGGTTGGTGCCGCGGCCGCTGCCGCCCAGCTCCACGGGGCTGGCCAGGTCCACTGCCAGCTTGCCGTCGTTGCTGCGTGCGGTGCCGTCGCGGCCTTCGCCGGAGGCAAGTGCCTCGGCGGTGTAGAGAGTCTTCACGAAAATGTCCGTCCTGTAGGTGGGATGGTGCAGTGTGGCGCCGCTTAGAGCGACTCGTGCAGCGCGGCCGTGAGCTTGCCCAGGGTGGCGCGCAGTTGTTCGAGCTCTCCGTTCGAGAGCCCTGCGGCGTCAGCCAGCCGCTGCGGAATGGCCCGGGCCGGGACGCTGAGGTCCCGGCCTGCCGCCGTGAGGTGAATGGCAACACGCCGTTCGTCCTCGCCTGACCGCCGGCGTTCCACGAGCCCCAGTGCTTCCAGCCGCTTGAGAAGGGGCGACAGGGTCCCCGAGTCCAGTCCGAGTTCCCCGCCAAGTTCCTTGACCCCTCGGGGCTCGTCCTCCCACAGCACCAGCATCACCAAGTACTGCGGGTAAGTGAGCCCCAGCTCGTCCAGCACGGGCCGGTACACGGCGGTGGCGGCCCTGGAAGCCGAATACAAGGCAAAACACACTTGGCGGTCCAGGCGGGGAGCTTCGGTCATGAAAAGATAATAGCCCACAATTAAATTGTGCACAACTTAACTGAACCGCGAGACCGTCCCGTTGACCGTCGTCGTGATCCACCGGCGTTACCGGGCCCGGGGCAAACAATCCGCTGGAGTCTGGACGCCGCGGCGGGCGCCTACGACGCGGCCGGCGGCTACAGCGCGGGCGGCTGCTCGATGTCCCTGATGGTCCTCAACGCTGCCGCGGTGAGTACGCGGATCCCCAGGCCGAGGGATCGCTCGTCGAGGATGTAATCGCCGCGGTGGAGGTCGTAGTCCTCCCCGCCTGGCGTCTTGGTACCCAGCCGCATCATGGCGCCGGGAAGCTCCGCGAGGAACCAGGCAAAGTCCTCGCCACCCATGGATTGCGGGGTCAGCACCACGGCGCTTTCGCCGATCTCTGCGCGAGCCGCCGCCTCAATAATCGCCGTTTCGTGTTCGGAGTTCACCACGGGGGGCACTCCCCTGGTGTGCTCCAGGTGGACGTCCACCCCATACGGAGCGGCCACCTGGTGGACCACCTCGTCGAGGAGCTCGCCGGCGGCGTGCCAGGCGTCACGGTCCAGGCAGCGCATGGTTCCGGCCATGTAGCCCGAGCCGGGAATGGCGTTGGGCGCCGACCCGGCGGTGATCTGGCCCCACACCACGGACACCCCGCTGCGGACGTCCACCCGGCGCGACAGGACGGCCGGAACGTTGACGGCGATCTGGGCAAGCGCGAAGACGAGGTCCTCGGTGAGATGCGGTCGGGACGTGTGGCCGCCGCGGCCGGACAGTTCAATCCGGATGGTGTCCGAGGCCGACGTGATGGCGCCAATCCGGGTCCCGACCTTGCCCACCTCGATGCGGGGGTCGCAGTGCAGCGCGAGGATCCTGGGAACTCCCTCCAGCACGCCCTGCTCAATGCACGCATGCGCCCCGCCGGGCATGGTTTCCTCGGCGGGCTGGAAGATGATCCGCACCGTCGCGCCCAGGGGCGATTCCTGGTGCATGCGCTGCAACACCAGGGCAATGCCCAGCATGGTGGTGGTGTGCACGTCGTGGCCGCAGGCGTGGGTGACGCCGTGGTTCTTGGACGCGAATTCCAGGCCGGTTTCCTCGATGATGGGCAGGGCGTCGATGTCGCCGCGCAGCGCGGTGGCGATGGGGCCTTCGCCGACGTCAACGGTCAGGCCGGTGCCTTCGAGCCGGCGGGGGCTCAGCCCAGCGGCCTCCAGCCGCTCCGCAAGCTTGTCAGTGGTGCGGAACTCCTTGAAGGAAAGCTCCGGGTGCGCATGGAGGTCCCGCCGGAATTCGATCAGTTCCGGCAGGAGCGGTTCAAGCCACGGCGCCACCAAGGCGGTGGGCTCGGCTTCAGTAGTGTAGTTGCGCACTGTTTTACTCTAGCGATCACGGCCCCGATAAGGGCCATTCACTGACGCCCCGTTACAACGTGAACCTGCCGGCGCCGAACGCGCCGGCAGGTTGGGCGATCAGAGGACGTCCGTGTCCCCGCTGGCTTTGAGTGCGTCGACCGCTGCCTTGACCCGCTGGGAATTGGCCATGGTGGTGACCAGCAGGGCGTCCGGCGTGTCCACGATGACCACATCCTGGATGCCGATCAGGGCGATGACGCGCTTGGTGTCCGTGACCACCACACCGCTTGAGTTCTCCGTGAATACCCGCGCGCCTTCGCCCAGGACGGTGACGTCGTCCACTTCCTTGGCGCTGTTGAGCCGACCGACGGAGGCGAAGTCGCCGACGTCGTCCCAGCGGAAGGTCCCGGGCACGACGGCGACGTCCCCGGCCTCGGCGGCGGGCTCGGCCACTGCGTAGTCGATGGCGATCTTGGGCAGGGTGGGCCAGATCCGGGCAGTGACCTCGTCGCGTTCGGGGGTGTCCCAGGCCTGCGCGATTTCCTGCAGGCCCTTGAACAGCTCGGGCTGGTTGGCCTCGAGGTGCTTGAGCATCAGTGCCACGGGGGCTACGAACATGCCGGCGTTCCACACGTAGTCACCGCTGTCGACGTACTGCTGGGCCACCACTTCGTCGGGCTTTTCGACGAACTCCACCACATCGTGGGCGCTCGGTGCTCCGTCGATGTGCAATGCCTTGCCGGAGCGGATGTAACCGAACCCGGTGGATGGGTGCGTGGGCTTGATGCCGATGGTCACGATCTTGCCGGCCGCGGCGGTATGGATTGCCTCCCGGACGGCGTCCTGGAAGAGGTGGTCCGGGCTGATCACCTGGTCCGCGGCGAAGGACCCCATGATGGTGTCCGGGTCCCGCTCGTGCAGGATGGCCGCGGCAAGGCCGATCGCCGCCGCGGAGTCCTTGGGCTCCGATTCCAGGACAAGGTCCGCGTCCTGGACCTCGGGAAGCTGGCGGCACACGGCGTCGCGGTGCGCTTTTCCGGTGACCACCAGCACGCGGCTGCCCGCGAGCGGGTGGAGCCGGTCATAGGTGGCGCGCAGCAAGGTGCTGCCCGATCCTGTGAGATCGTGAAGGAACTTGGGAGCTGCTGCTCGTGACAGGGGCCAGAGGCGGGTCCCCACTCCGCCTGCCGGAATCACCGCAATGAAGCGGTCAAGGGGTGAGGCCGGGCTTGTCACTTTGTCTGTACTCATCACCGCTACTTTAGCTGACGGCCCCCGGCCGGCGGCGGCGGCCCGCCACGGGCTGCCCACCGGCGTGATCCGTCATCCCGGAGCCCAAAACAGCGCATCCGTGTGGCGTTCGTCTCATTCCCGCCGAAAAACCGCTCCAGCACTGGTCTCCAAGAATCTCCTAAATTGAATAAGCTGTAAGCGAAGCCTAGATTTAGGCCTGAGCTACGAGTGCTCTCGCAGCAGGCGTTCCCCCCGCATGGATCTCATGCCAGCGCCGCTGTGTTGCAGGGAGGTTTATCAGTGCCGACAAAACCAGCTGGCACCTTGTACCGCGGCCGTGAAGGCATGTGGTCCTGGGTAGGACACCGCATTACCGGTGTAGTGATCTTTTTCTTCTTGTTGGTCCACGTCCTGGACACCTCCTTGGTGCGTGTGTCGCCGGAGGCCTACACCGCGGTGATCGGCGCCTACAAGAACCCGCTGATGGCGCTGGGCGAGACCGGCCTTGTCGCCGCGATCGTGTTCCACGCCTTTAACGGCTTGCGGATCATTGCGGTCGACTTCTGGAAGAAGGGCGCCAAGTACCAGCGGCAGATGCTGTGGGCAGTCCTGGCTCTCTGGATCGTGACCATGCTTGCGTTCTCCATCCGCCACCTGTCCCTCGCCCTCGGAGGTCACTAAGCCATGACTGCAACCATCGAGAGCCCCCGCAGCGGCCGGGTAGCTCCCCAGTACCGCCGCAGCGGCGGTTCGCGCGGCAACTTCGAGATGATCGCCTGGCTGTTCATGCGCCTCTCCGGCGTGGTGCTGGTGGTCCTCATCTTCGGGCACCTGTTCGTGAACCTCATGGTCGGCGAAGGCATCCATGCCATCGACTTCGGCTTCGTCGCCGGCAAGTGGGCGGACCCGTTCTGGCAGTTCTGGGACCTGGCCATGCTGTGGCTGGCAATGCTGCACGGCACCAATGGCGTGCGGACCATCATTAACGACTACGCCGAAAAGACGGGGACGCGGCGCTGGTTGAAGACCGTCCTCTATGCGGCCGCCGTGGTCATCATCCTCCTGGGCACCCTGGTGATCTTCACCTTCAACCCCTGCCCCGTGGTGGACGGCGTGGCCCTTCCGGGCGGATTCTGCCCTGCCTAGTTCAGGCACAACCCCGGGCCCGCGGGCTTACCCGCGGGCCTTGTTTTGCGGAGCAGGCGAAGCCGCCCCGTTGTTTGATAGCGAATTTTGAGAGAAAGAGCGTCTGGTATGCAGGTCCATAAGTACGACGTCGTCATCGTCGGTGCCGGTGGCGCTGGCATGCGCGCCGCGATCGAGTCCGGTCAGCGCGCGCGCACAGCAGTACTGACCAAGCTCTACCCCACCCGCTCGCACACGGGTGCGGCACAGGGTGGCATGTGTGCAGCCCTTGCCAATGTCGAGGAAGACAACTGGGAATGGCACACGTTCGACACCGTCAAGGGCGGCGACTACCTGGTTGACCAGGACGCCGCAGAGGTCATGGCGAAGGAAGCCATCGACGCCGTGCTGGACCTCGAGAAGATGGGCCTGCCGTTCAACCGCACGCCCGAGGGACGCATTGACCAGCGCCGCTTCGGCGGCCACACCCGTGACCACGGCAAGGCTCCCGTGCGCCGTGCCTGCTACGCCGCAGACCGCACCGGCCACATGATCCTGCAGACCCTGTACCAAAACTGCGTCAAGCACAACGTTGAGTTCTACAACGAGTACTACGTCCTGGACCTGCTGACGGTCGAAGAGGATGCTGTCCGCGAGGACGGCACGCCCTACAAGCAGAAGCGCGTGGCCGGCGTCGTATCCTACGACCTCGCCTCCGGTGAACTGCACGTCTTCCAGGCAAAGTCCGTGGTGTTCGCCTCCGGCGGCGCCGGCAAGGTCTTCAAGACCACCTCGAACGCACACACCCTTACGGGCGACGGCATGGGCATCGCCTTCCGCCGCGGCATCCCGCTGGAGGACATGGAATTCTTCCAGTTCCACCCCACCGGCCTCGCCGGCCTGGGCATCCTGCTCTCCGAAGCAGCCCGTGGTGAAGGTGCCATCCTGCGCAACTCCCAGGGTGAGCGCTTCATGGAGCGCTACGCTCCCACCATCAAGGACCTGGCGCCCCGCGACATCGTGGCCCGCTCCATGGCCAACGAGGTCCGTGAAGGCCGCGGTTGCGGTCCGAACAAGGACTACGTCCTCCTGGACCTGACCCACCTGGAACCGGCGCACATCGACGCGAAGCTCCCGGACATCACCGAGTTCGCCCGTACCTACCTGGGCGTGGAACCGTACACCGAGCCCGTACCCGTGTTCCCCACGGCGCACTACGCCATGGGCGGCATCCCGACGAACATTCAGACCGAGGTGCTGCAGGACAACGACACCGTGGTGCCGGGCCTCTACGCCGCCGGTGAAGTGGCATGCGTGTCCGTCCACGGCTCCAACCGCCTGGGCACCAACTCCCTGCTGGACATCAACGTGTTCGGCAAGCGGGCCGGCGTGGCCGCCGCCGAGTACGCGAAGACGGCCGATTTCGTGGAGCTGCCGGAGAACCCGCTGGCCTACACCACCGAGCTTCTGGACATTGCCCGCAACGGTACCGGTGACGAAAAGGTTGCCCAGATCCGCAAGGAACTGCAGGACACCATGGACGCCAACATGCAGGTGTTCCGTACCGCCGATACCCTGACCCAGGTGCTGCGCGACATCGCCTCCTTCGAGGAGCGGTACAAGCGCATCAACGTGCAGGACAAGGGCAAGCGCTTCAACCTGGATCTGCTGGAGGCCGTTGAGCTCGGCTTCCTGCTGGAACTGGCCAAGGTGATGACCGTGGCCGCCCTGCACCGTGAGGAATCCCGCGGCGGCCACTTCCGCGAGGACTTCCCCGAGCGTGACGACGAGAAATTCATGAAGCACTCCATGGCGTACAAGGATGACCATGCGCCGGCCGACGGATCGGCGGAATCAATCGCCGGCATCCGCCTCGCCACCAAGCCGGTTGTCTTTACCCGCTACGAGCCGATGGTGAGGAAGTACTAAGATGACCGCTGAAATCGCTGAGCCAGCCTCAAAAGTTGAACTGCCTGCCGGCGTTGGCGGGGGCGGGGAAATCCCCACGTTCGATGTCCACCTGCGGGTCCGCCGGTACAACCCGGAGGTTTCCGAGGAAGCCACCTGGGACGACTTCCACCTCACCATGTACGGCACGGACCGTGTACTGGACGCCCTGCACAAGGTGAAGTGGGAGACGGACGGAACCCTCTCCTTCCGCCGCTCCTGCGCCCACGGCGTGTGCGGTTCCGACGCCATGCGCATTAACGGCCGCAACCGCCTCGCGTGCAAGACCCTCCTGAAGGACCTGGACACCTCCAAGCCCATCACGGTGGAGCCCATCAAGGGCCTGCCGGTGGAGAAGGACCTGATCGTGGACATGGAGCCGTTCTTCCAGTCCTACCGCGAAGTCATGCCGTTCCTGATCAACAAGGGCCACGAGCCCACCCGGGAGCGCCTGCAGTCCGCCGAGGACCGTGAGCGCTTTGACGACACCACCAAGTGCATCCTGTGTGCGGCGTGCACGTCGTCCTGCCCGGTGTTCTGGACGGACGGGCAGTACTTCGGCCCCGCCGCGATCGTCAACGCCCACCGTTTCATCTTCGATTCCCGTGATGACGCCGGCGACATGCGCCTGGAGATCCTGAACGACAAGGAAGGCGTGTGGCGCTGCCGCACCACCTTCAACTGCTCAGAGGCGTGCCCCCGCGGCATCCAGGTGACCCAGGCCATCGCAGAGGTCAAGCAGGCCATCCTCGCCCGCAAGATCTAGCAGGTCCAACAAAAGCAAGAACGGCCGACGGCGTCACCCACCACATGTGGTGGGGGCGCCGTCGTTGTTTCTCCCCACCCGCCCCCTGACCGTGCACGCTCGGCCCGGGAACCCTGCGGGCATGGGCCCACAGCCATTCCTACCAAGCGAAAGGGAACAGCATGTCCCGCTCCGAAAAAGTATCCTTCGCAGGCTCAACCGGTGAGACGCTGTCCGGAATTATCGACGTCCCGGAAGGCGCGGTCAAGGGCTGGGGAGTGTTTTCGCACGGGTTCACGCTCGGCAAGGACAGCCCATCCGCGTCCCGGATGTGCAAGGCCCTGGCGGACAGCGGCATTGGCATGCTTCGGTTCGACAACCTTGGCCTGGGCGGCTCGGCAGGCGAATGGTCTGCCGGCTCGTTCAGCCACAAAGTGGCCGACACGGTGAAGGCCGCGGAGTTCATGCGTGCGGAGGGAAAGGAAATCTCCCTGTTGGTGGGCCATTCCTTTGGTGGTGCCGCCGTGCTGGCGGCCGCACGGGAGATCCCCGAGCTCGACGCCGTGGCGACGGTGGGCGCGCCCTTCTCCCCCAAGCATGTGGCACACGTTTTTGACGCCGCCCTGGACAAGATCCTCAGCGACGGGAGTGCCGAGGTGGACCTGGGCGGGAAGCGGGTGGAGATCCGCCGGCACTTCGTGGAGGACCTGGAGAACGCCGACCTGACTGACTGCATCCGGCAGCTTCACAAACCGCTGATGGTGCTGCACTCCCCCACCGACAACACGGTGGGGATCGAGAACGCCAGCACGATCTTCCAGACCGCCCGGCACCCGCGCAATTTCGTCTCCCTCGAGGGAAGCGACCACCTGCTGACCGGAAAGGGCCAGGCCGCCCGCGCCGCCCGGATCATCGCGGCGTGGGCCGACCAGTACCTCGACGCCTAAATCACATCCCGTTCCAGGGAGCGCGCCCGGGCACCTTGGCTATTTGCCGATGGCAGCCTTGCTCTCGCTGATCCACTGGTCTGCCGCCTTGTCCGGCGCCAGCCTCTTGAACAGGACATCGGTGTTGATCCGGGCCGTGATTTCGGAGACGGCCGTTGAGCCTGTGGGTCCGATGTACGTGGGGGCGAAGTCCATCTTGCCGATCTGGTTGATGTAGTCGGCCTCCACCTTTCCCTGCGGCGTGAGCATGTCCTTGATGGCGTTGCGCATGTCGGCGTTGCTGGGAACGCCCCTGTCGCTCTGGATGATCTTGGCCGCCGACTGGTCGTTGACCAGGAAGCTGACGAGCTTTGCCGCAGCATCCGCGTGCTTGCTGCGGGCCGAGATGGTGTAGAACTGCGAGGACTGGAGCCAGATTCCGGGCGTGGGTTTTTCACCCGGGAGCTTGAGCAGCTTGAGGTCGGCGCCGGATGCCTTGCTGAGGGCGGACAACGAGTTGCTCCAGGTCAGCATCATGGCTGCTTTGCCCATGCCCATGAGAGTTTGCTCGGTGCTGACGTTGAGCTTCTCGACGGTCTCGGAGGCGCTTGGGGCCGCCCCGGTTTCGCTCAACTTCAGTGAGTAGTCGAAGTAGTCCTGGACCGTTTCCTTGCCGAGCCCCAACTGGCCGTCCTGGGTGTACAGCGAGTCACCCCGCTGGCGGGCGAAGGCGTCCAGGGAGTCGTGGGTGAGTACCGTAGCGGTTCCGTAGGTCCCCTTGGGACTATGGGCCGTGACATCCGCCGCGATCTTCGCGAAGTCGTCCCAGCTCCAGGAAGTATCGTCCGGCAGCGGAACTCCCGCCGCCGAGAACACCGCCGGATTGGCGACGATCGCCAGGGCATTGGCGCCGGTGGACACCCCGTATTGCTTGCCTTTGACCTGGCCGTTTTCCAGTGCTCCCTGGTCCATCTTGGACAGATCCAGCGGGCCCTTCACTGTGGCCAAATCCAGCAGGGCACCCCGGTTGGCGTACTCCGCCGGGTAGGCGCCACCCATGGTGATGACGTCGGGAGCGTCATTGGCGGCCACCTGGGTGGCAAGCTTGTCGAAGTATCCGCCGATGTCGCCGTACTCCGGCTTGACCTTGATGTTCGGGTTGGCCTGCTCGAATTCGGCGATGGCCTTGTTGGTCAGGTCGGCGCGGCCTGCGTTGCCCCACCAGGAGAACCGGATTTCAACAGGGCCGTCCTCAGGCTTGTTGGATGGGGTGCTGGAGCATGCCGCGGTGAGGCCAAGGAGTGCCGCGGCTGTCAGGATGGCAGTTGATTTACGAAGGGTTCGGATAACTTTTCGCGTCATTGGGCAAGCTTCTTCCGAGATGGGAAAGCGATTTCGTGAAACGTATCAAAGGCCTGCTTCCGACGTCAAGGACCCATTGTCGGGCACATGTGCAACATGAGCTTTCCCTGCAACTCCGATAGTTGTGTGCTCCGCACCTCGCGGGCGGACCGTTGACAGTCGCCCCTTCACGCCCCGAGGATAGGAAGCGGGAAAACGCTTTCTACTCCCCCCATCCCGCACCCTAAGCTCCCCGGCCGGGCGGCTTTTCGTAACCGTGCCCTCACCCCCACTCCTCAGGAGGCCGTTCAGCGTGCACAGCCAAGGCGCCACCGACCGTCCGGTTAGGCCCAAGGCCGCGCCGGGCAGCACCGTGCCCATCGACAGGAAGGCGCTGGTCAGCAAGCACAACGTCAGCCAGCGAACCCTGGACCCGCGAAGCCCGGTGTCGGTGGGGAACGGCGAGTTTGCCTTCACGATGGACCTGACCGGCGTGCAGACCTTCCCGGCCGAATATCCGGTGGGTGCCCGCGACGACGCCCTCGCGCCCGGGACACTCCTCGGCACGCTGTCCCAGTGGGGCTGGCATTCCCGTCCCGCCGAAGAGCCCTACGGACTGGCCGGCTCCACCGTTTCCTACGATTCGCCCCGCGGGCCTGTGCCCTACGTGGACATGGTGGGCGACATCGTCAACGACCGCGAGACCGGCACATCGGCCGCCGAAACATGGCTGCGGGCCAACCCGCACCGGCTGGACCTGGCACGCATCGGCTTCATGCTGGCACCAGGCCCAACCGAACAGGCGATCAGCCGAATAGACCTGGCAGGCACCGCGCAGACCCTCGACCTGTGGACAGGCACCGTCCACAGCGGCTTCACCCTTGGTGGCCGGCCGGTCAACGTCCTCACCGCCTGCCATCCGCGTCGCGATGAACTGGGCCTCCACGTGGAATCAGCTGCCCTCCACGTGGGGCTGGTGCTCTGCGTTGATTTCCCTTACGGATCCGAGGCCTGGCACAACGCCGCCGATTGGAACCGGCCGGAGGCCCATACCACCACCCTCGGGGAGCCTGTCGCGTCTGAGGTCCATCCTGGCTCGACAACGTGGACCGTTCACCGTGAACTGGACGACGCCCGGTACCGGATGGTGGTCAGCGGCAGCGGACTCGTCGTGGAACAAACGGGCAGGCACCGGATCCGGATCAGCACCCTGCCCGGGGCGCCCGCCGTGCTCGACGTCGCGTTGGCCTTTGTACCCGCCGGCGACGGCGACTGCATCCCGCGAACCGGTGACGACACCTTCCCGCCGGCGGAACTGCCGCGCGGAGTGGCAAAGACCGGTGCCGCCGTCGGGCCCTTCCCCGGCAGCAACAGCCCCGGCAACAGCATCGCCGCTGCCTCCGCGGACCATTGGGAGGGATTTTGGAGCACGGGGGCCGCCGTGGAACTGGATGCCACCGCGGACGCCCGTGCCAAGGAGCTTGAGCGCCGCATTGTCCTCTCCCAGTACCTGACAGCGGTCAACTGCGCCGGCTCCCTCCCGCCCCAGGAAACCGGGCTCGTCTGCAATTCGTGGCGCGGACGGTTCCATCTTGAGATGCACTGGTGGCACGCTGCACATTTCGCCCTCTGGGGCCGTGCAGACCTCCTGCTGCCGTCCCTGCGGTGGTACTCCACGGTCCTCGAAACGTCGCGGCAGACGGCGAGGGTCCAGGGGTTCGACGGCGTCCGCTGGCCCAAGCAGGTGGGCCCGGACGGGCGGGAGAGCCCCAGTCCGATCGGCACCTTCCTTCTCTGGCAGCAGCCGCACCCCATCTATCTCGCAGAACTCGCCTATCGCGCCAATCCGTGCAAGGAGGTCCTGGCGGAGTTCGCGGAGATTGTGTTCGAGTCGGCCTCCTTCATGGCCAGTTTCGCGCACCCCACAGCGCGCGGATTCGAATTGGGGCCGCCCCTCGTTCCGGCCCAGGAAAGCTACGGCGCGCTCCGGGCCTCCGTCACGAATCCCACCTTTGAGCTGGCCTACTGGCAGTGGGGCCTCCGGACCGCCGCCTCATGGCGGGAACGGCTGGGCCTTGAACCTGTGGCGGCATGGCAGGACGTTGCAGGAGGACTCGTTCCGCCGCGCATCATGGACGGCGTCTACGCAGCGATAGACGTGGAGCCTTTCACCATCAGGACTGACCACCCGTCGATGCTGTGCGCATTGGGGGTCCTGCCGCTGACGGACCTCATTGACGAAGACATCATGCGGGCCACACTGGCCGATGTCCTGGCCGGCTGGGATTGGGAAAGTACCTGGGGTTGGGACTACCCGGTCATGGCCATGGCCGCTGCGCGCCTGGGTGATCCGGAGGCCGCTGTGGACGTCCTGTTGCGGGATGCGGGCAAAAACACGGTCCTGCCCAACGGGCACAACCGCCAAACCGATTCCCTGCCGCTCTACCTGCCCGGCAACGGCGGTCTCCTGGCCGCCACAGCACTGATGGCCGCCGGATGGGACAACGGCCCTGACCGTCGCTCCCCCGGCTTCCCGCCGGGCTGGACGGTGCGGTGGGAAGGGCTGCTGCCCTTCCCCTAGGAGCCCGTTTCCCCGGGTCAGGTCTGGGGTGTGGCCCGGCGGGCACCAAGGATCGTCTTGCGGGGCTTGCCGCCGGACGCGAGGTCCGCCTCGCGCACCGCTGACCACCCTGCGGACACGAGGTAGGCCTGGCTGACCAGGTTGAACCAGATAAGCAGGCCGATGATGATGGCAAACGGTGCCAGGATGGGGTTCCGGCTGGCACCGCCCAACAGTTCCGTGCTGAAGATCTGCAGCACTGTGGTGCCCACGGCGGCAAGGATGGTTCCCTCAAGCAGGGCCTGGCGGGAAAGCTTCAACCCGGCAGCCAGCCGGAACATGATCAGCGCGGTGACCCAGTTCAGGACCAGTGGCACCACAATCTTGACGGACGTGGTCAGCGGGCCCGCCAGGGCGTCGCTGAGATGCAGGAAGTCGGCAACCCAACCGGCGGCCGTGCCGAACACCAGCGATGCGCCCGCACTGATCACCAGCGCCACGCCCAGCAGGAGCAGGGTCCCGGCGTCGCGCAGCTTGAGCAGGATGGGATTGACCACCAGCGGAGGCAACTCAACAATCCCGCGGAGTCCGTCCCGGAGGCCGTTGATCCAGCCGAGCGAAGTTACCACGGTGACCACAGCGCTGATCACGGCCGTCCAGCCCAGTCCGCTGGGATCCAGCAAGTCCTTGGGGTCCACCAGGCCATCGCCGCCATTGACCTTCAACAAGCCCGGCGCGCTCCTGGCCACGCTGCTGATGATGGTGTCCAGCAAGGCCGGCTGGCCGCGGAGTACCAGGCCCGCCACGGAAAAGCCGGTGGCCAGCAGGCCCGTGATGGAGAAGAACATGTTGAAGCCGATGCCCGCGCTCATCAACGGCCCGTAGTGGAGTCCGTAATGCCTGAACGCCCGCATGGGCCGCAACACATTCAGCCGTGCAGTGAACAACTGAACCCACGCGAGCAGGGCAGGAACCTTGCCGCCGGAGCGGCGCGCCTTGTGCCAGTCGCTGCGCTTCTGGATGACGTCCAGCTTCAGCCGGGCGATTTCGGTAGGCAGGGGCTGCTGGTCAGCCGGCGTCCGTTGCGGTGTTCGCGGCAGCGTCCGTGAAGGGGGTGCCGGCGTCGTTGTTAGTTTCGGTCCCAAAATCCAGCTCTTCCCTTAGCTGCCAGATGCCGTCGGCATCATGCTCATAGAGTCCCATGCTAACCACGGGGAAGGTTGCCTTATAGTTCTTCAGTGCCGTTTCGGCCTCGTCCAGGCTTTCCGGGGCGACGTCGTGGGCAATGGTGACGTGGGGATGGTAGGCGAACGGCAACTCGCGGTGCAGGGGACCCTGCTGCAGCCTGCGGTGCAAATCCACGCAGTGCTCGAAGCCGTCCTCCACTTTGATGAAGACAACAGGCGAGACGGGGCGGAACGTTCCTGTCCCGGCGATGGTGACTGTGAAGGGCCTTTGGCACCGGGCAACCTCGCGGACGTGCCGTCGGGTTGCCTCCCAATCCCGGGTGGGCGTGGTGGTGATCAGGGTGATGTGCGCCGGTATAACTCCGGCCATCGGGTCCCCGAACGACGCACGCCAGCGCTGCAGCTCCGCGGCAATCTCGTCCGGGAAACCCAGGATGACGCCCACGCTGACGTCTTCGGTCCCGGCGGCGTCGCCTTCCGCCACGGCATCCTGCCCGGACCGATCCTCGTAACGGTTACGCCGGGTCCGCTCCGCCTCGCCGGCAGGGCACGCGCCTCCCCTGGCGGTAGCGTTTTTCGAAGACATGGCGCTAGCGGACTCCAGCGAGGCTGAGGGACGGCAGGAAGCCCATGCGCTCGTAGACCCGTGCGAGGGTGACCGAAGCGATCTCCCGGGCCCGGTCGGCGCCCAGGGCCAGCAACCGGTCGAGCTCTGCGGGATCGGCCATGAGCTCGTTCGTGCGGTTGCGGATCGGGGTGATGAAATCCACCACCACCTCGGCGAGGTCCACCTTGAGGTGGCCGTACATCTTTCCCTGGTACTCGGCTTCCAGCTCGGCGACCGATTTGCCGGTGAGGGCGGAATAGATGGTCAACAGATTGGACACCCCAGGCTTTTCCTCGGCGTCAAAACGGATCTCCGTTCCGGCGTCGGTGACCGCGGACTTGATGCGCTTGGCTGCGATCTTGGGATCTTCCAGCAGCTGGATGGCACCGTTGGGCGACTCACCCGTCTTGGACATCTTGGCGCTGGGGTTTTGGAGATCGTAGATCTTGGCGCTTTCCTTGACGATCGTTGCCTCGGGCACCGTGAAGGTCTGGCCAAACCGGGTGTTGAAACGCTGGGCCAGGTTGCGGGTCAGCTCAAGGTGCTGGCGCTGGTCCTCGCCAACGGGGACAAGGTCGCTCTGGTAGAGCAGGATGTCGGCCGCCATCAGCGTGGGGTACGCGAACAGGCCCAGCGTGGCGGAATCTGCCCCGGATTTCTGGGTCTTGTCCTTGAACTGCGTCATCCGCGATGCCTCGCCGAAGCCCGTGATGCAGTTCAGTGCCCAGGCAAGCTGTGCGTGCTCCGGAACATGGGACTGGACGAAGAAGATGCTCTTGTCCGGGTCGATACCCGCGGCAATGTACTGGGCCGCGACGATGCGGGTCCGCTTGGCAAGTTCCCCGGGCTCAAAGTCCACCGTAATGGCGTGCAGGTCCGGGACGAAGAATACGGCGTCGTACTCTGCCTGCATATCCACCCAGTTGCGCACGGCTCCGATGTAGTTGCCCAGGTGGAGGGAATCGGCGGTCGGCTTGGCGCCGGAGAGGATGCGCTTCTTGGCTGTCTGGGAAGTCTGGCTGGTCATCGAAGAACTTTCGGGCTTAGAGCTGGTAGTCCACTACCAGCGGGGCGTGGTCGGAGAAGCGGGTGTCCCAAGAGGCGGCGCGGTCGACGACGGCGGACAGGGCGCCGGCCGCCAGCCCGGGCGTGGCCAGGTGGTAGTCGATGCGCCAGCCGGTGTCGTTGTCGAAGGCTTTTCCGCGCTGGGACCACCAGGTGTAGGGCCCGTCCATCTCGCCGGACAGGTTTCGGTGGACGTCGTGCCAGCCGATTTCCCCGCCCAGGAAACGGTCAAAGTACTCGCGTTCCGCCGGCAGGAACCCGGCCTTTTTCACGTTGCCCTTGGCGTTCCGGATATCGAACGGAGTGTGGGCGACGTTCAGGTCTCCCACCACGAGCGCATGGTCGCTGTGCTTAGCCAGCTCCGGCAGCCGGGTGGCCATGGCGTCCAGGAAACGGAATTTGTCGTCCTGCTTTGGCGTCCCCACCTCGCCCGAATGCACGTAGGCGCTGGCTACGGTGAGTTGAACGCGGTTCCCGGCGGCGTCCGGGTACCGGAAGTCGGCCTCCACCCAGCGCCCGGCCGTGGCAAAGTAGTCGTCGCCGATGCCGTTCCTGGTGGCGAGGGGTTCCTGCCGGGACGCGATGGCGACGCCGGCACGGCCTTTCGCTTCCGCTTCGGCGTGCAGGATATGCCAGTCGTCCCCGAGCAGCTGCCGGACGATCGCGTCAGGGGCGCGTACCTCCTGCAGGCAGAGAATGTCCACGTCCCGCGGCTCAAGCCATGCCGCCATGCCGTTCTTGTAGGCAGCCCGGAGGCCGTTTACGTTGACGGATGCGATGCGAAGGTGGTCCTTGTTCAATGCCGAGCTCACCCGCTCCACTCTAGTCGATGATGGTTCCGGCGACCGGCTCTCCGCTGCCGCCGGAGGACTTGATCATGTCCCGGGCGTTGGTGGCTGTGATCTCGATGGTCTCCAGGGCGCGGTTGATGGTGTCCTGGTTGGCGGCCGCACCCTTGGCGCGCTCCTCTTCCACCACGCGGACCTGCACCTGGACGATCTTGAAGGAGTGGTCAAGCTTGAGGTCACGTACTTCGTCGGCTTCGGAGCGTTCGTAGATCACACGGGTTCCGCCGTGATCGGCGGAAGCGGGCGCGGGAGCGCGGCCGGTGGCAGTGTTGAAGGCGCTCTGCGCCTCGGTGAGCTTTGCCCCCGCCTTCCTGGCGGCCCGTTGAATGCTGAAGACCACGAACGCAGCCAAGGCCAGCCAGAAGCCGGCAATGATGGCAACAACCCAACCCACGACGTCGTTCTGGTTTGCCGCAAAGAGGACGGCCACGATGAACGCCGTTACCAGGACCATCAGGCCCGGCCCGCTGATGCGGAACATCGAAAAGCCGCCCCTGGCGGGTTTGGAGGATGACGGTGAGCTGCCCAAAGTTCGCATGCAGCCATTGTCTCAAATGGCCGGCAGTGCTCCGGCCCTCTTCCACCCCCGGCGAACAGGGGCACTCCCCCCGGAACAGGCTCCGGCGGCGCGCAAGTGGCAGGACGCCGGCAGTTTCGTTAACGGCCGACGGCGGCACGGCGCCTTCCCTGCGAAAGGTGCCATGCCGCCGTCGTGCGCCCGGTGGCGGGACTACTGCGCGATGCCGGCTGCGCGTTCTGCCGCCTCAACCACGTTGGTCATCAGCAGCGCCACGGTCATGGGTCCGACGCCGCCGGGGTTCGGCGAGATCCAGCCGGCCACCTCGGCAGCGGCGGGATCGATGTCGCCGTACACGCGGCTCTTGCCTGTCTCCGGATCCGTCTCGCGGGTAACCCCGACGTCCAGCAACGCGGCGCCCGGCTTGACGTCCGCCGCCTTGACGATGTGCTTGACGCCGGCAGCACCCACGATCACGTCCGCCTGCCGGAGCAGTTCCGAGAGGTTCGTGGTGCCGGTGTGGGTCAGGGTCACAGTGGCGTTGACGTCCCGGCGGGTCAGCAGCAGGCCGATCGACCGGCCGATCGTGACGCCGCGGCCCACCACCACAACATGCTTGCCCGCCAGGCTGTACCCGTTGCGCTCAAGGAGCTCGATGACGCCGCGGGGCGTGCACGGCAGCGGCGTGGTGATCTTGTGGTTGACGTTCAGCACCAACCGGCCGAGGTTGGTGGGGTGCAGCCCGTCGGCGTCCTTGGCGGGATCGATGCGTTCCAGGATCGCGTCGGTATCCAGGTGTTTGGGCAGCGGCAGCTGCACAATGTACCCGTGGCAGGTCGGGTCCGCATTGAGTTCGTCAATGAGGGCCTCCACCTGCTCCTGGGTGGCGTCCGCGGGAAGTTCGCGCTGGATGGAGTTCATCCCGATCTGCGCAGATTGCTTGTGCTTCATGGACACATACAGCTGCGAGGCCGGATCCGCCCCGACCAGAACGGTGGCGATCCCCGGAATGACGCCCTTGGCCTTGAGTGCGGCCACGCGGTCAGTCAGCTCGGCTTTGATGGCAGCGGCGGTGGCCTTGCCGTCAAGGATCTGCGCGGTGGTGGTTTCAGTCATTGGTCACCACTGCTCGTGCTGCGGGTAGAGCGGGAAATCGGCTGCCAGCTTGTCAACGCGGGACTGCAGGGCCTCGACGTCGGCGCTGTTGCCTGCCTTGAGGGCGGTGGCGATGATCTCGGCGACCTCGGTGAACTCTGCAGCGCCGAAGCCGCGGGTGGCCAGGGCCGGGGTACCGATGCGCAGGCCGGAGGTGACCATCGGCGGGCGGGGGTCGAAGGGCACGGCGTTGCGGTTGACGGTGATGCCCACGGAGTGCAGGAGGTCTTCTGCCTGCTGGCCGTCCAGCTGGGAGTTGCGCAGGTCAACCAGTACCAGGTGGACGTCGGTGCCGCCGGTGAGGACGGAGACGCCTGCCTCGGCGACATCGGCCTGGTTCAGCCGGTCGGCGATAATCCTGGCACCTTCGAGGACGCGCTCCTGGCGCTCCTTGAATTCCTGGGTGCCGGCGATCTTGAAGGCAACGGCCTTGGCGGCGATGACGTGCATGAGCGGGCCGCCCTGCTGGCCCGGGAAGACGTTGGAGTTCAGCTTCTTGGCCCACTGTTCCTTCGCCAGGATCACACCGGAGCGGGGACCGGCGAGGGTCTTGTGCACGGTGGAGGTGACGACGTCGGAGTGCGGCACCGGGCTGGGGTGCAGTCCGGCGGCAACCAGGCCCGCGAAGTGTGCCATGTCGGTCCAGAGCAGCGCACCCACTTCATCGGCGATGGAGCGGAACGCGGCGAAGTCCAGGTGGCGGGGGTAGGCGGACCAGCCGGCGATGATGACCTGCGGCTTCTCGGCGATGGCCTGCTCACGCAGCTTGTCCATGTCGATGCGGAAGTTGTCTTCCTCGACCTGGTACGCGGCAACCTGGTACAGCTTGCCGGAGAAGTTCAGCTTCATGCCGTGGGTCAGGTGGCCGCCGTGTGCCAGGGACAGGCCCAGGATCTTGTCGCCCGGGGTGATCATGGCGGAGAGGGCAGCGGCGTTGGCCTGGGCACCGGAGTGCGGCTGGACGTTGGCGTACTCCGCATCGAACAAGGCCTTGACCCTGTCGATGGCCAGTTGCTCGGCGACGTCGACGTACTCGCAGCCGCCGTAGTAGCGGCGGCCCGGGTAGCCTTCGGCGTACTTGTTGGTAAGGACGGAGCCCTGGGCTTCCATCACGGCGCGGGGCGCGAAGTTCTCGGAGGCAATCATTTCCAGGGTGCCGCGCTGGCGGCCAAGCTCCTGGTCCAGGACTGCGGCGATTTCGGGGTCGAGCTCTGCCAGCGGCTGGTTGCTGACGGCTGTGGTTGAGGTGGCTGTAGTAGTCACGAAGAACTCCTGGCTAGGGATACGGGCACTGCTTAGGTCAGGCTACCGGCTGGCGTGCCCCCGCACCGCGTTGATGACACCGCGTGGAAGCACTGGGCATGGTGCTGCTGCGCTGACGCAAGGCAGCCCACAACCGGCAAAACATGACCCTCGGCCCAGGCGTACGATCCGTGGTCTTCGTGATTGCCGCTCCCTGGTGGTTAGCCACCCAACGCCAGTTGCGACCACTCCAGCCTACCAAAAGCACCGTCCGCCGCGCGGGTAGGCTATTACGCGTGAATGAACAGCTGCTGAACCAAGCGTACGTGGTAACCCTGTCCTGCCCGGACCGTCCCGGAATCGTCCACGCGGTGGCCGGCGCACTGCTGGTGGCGGGGTGCAACATTACTGATTCACAGCAGTACGGCAGCCCCTCAACCGGCAACTTCTTCATGCGCGTAGAGGTCACCACACCCGCCGCCAAGTCCGAACTGCGGGCGGCCCTTGAGCCGGTGGCGGAGGCCTTCTCCATGCAGTGGAGCCTGAACACGGTCGGCGACAAGGTGCGCACCCTGGTGCTTGCCAGTACCGCCGCCCACTGCCTCAACGACCTTCTCTTCCAGCAGCGTTCCGGGACCCTGCCCATCGAGATCCCCGCCATCGTGTCAAACCACCGGGACCTGGCCGGACTCGCGGAGTTCTACGGCATCCCGTTCCATTACATCCCGGTCACCAAGGACACCAAGGTGCAGGCGGAAGACAAGCTTCGTGGCATCATCGCCGAACACGGCATTGAACTGACGGTCCTGGCCCGTTACATGCAGATCCTGTCCGACGACCTCTGCACCGAGCTGACCGGCAAGGCCATCAACATCCACCACTCGTTCCTGCCGTCCTTCAAGGGCGCCAAGCCGTACCACCAGGCCCACGCGCGCGGCGTGAAGCTGATCGGCGCCACCGCCCACTACGTGACCGCCGCCCTGGACGAGGGGCCGATCATCGAGCAGGAAGTCATCAGGGTGGATCACGCCCGCACGGCACAGCAGTTCGTCCAGATGGGCCGTGACGTGGAGGGGCGGACCCTGGCCCAGGCCGTGCAGTGGCATGCCGAGCACCGGGTGCTGCTGGACGGCAACCGGACCGTGGTGTTCAACTAGCTCGCAGTAGATGTCGTTTTGGGGCGCCAAAACGACATCTACTGCCACCCAGTTGGGCGCGGGCGTGGCTTAGGGTGAAGCCATGGCTCCCCTTTACCCTTTCGGCGGCAAATCCCCGGCCGTCCATGAATCAGCATTTATTGCCCCGTCGGCGTCGATCATCGGCAACGCCACCCTGGCCGCGGATTCCAGCGCGTTCTACGGGGTTTCCGTGCGCGCCGATACCGCGGCCATCACCGTGGGCGCCGGCAGCAACCTGCAGGACAACGTGGTGCTGCACGCCGATCCCGGTTTCCCCTGCACGGTGGGCGAGCGGGTCAGCGTGGGGCACGCCGCCGTCGTGCATGGCTGCACGGTGGAGGACGACTGCCTGATCGGCATGGGCGCCACCGTCCTCAACGGCGCCGTGATCGGCGCCGGCTCGCTGGTGGCGGCCGGCGCCGTCGTCCTGGAAGGAACCGTGGTTCCGCCGCGCTCCCTGATTGCCGGGGTGCCCGCCAAGGTGCGCCGCGAACTGACCGAGGAAGAGTTCGACGGCGTGCGCGCCAACGCTGCCCGGTACGTGGAGCTCGCGGCACAACACCGCGAGATCCACCAGTAGGTTTCGACGCGCCGGGGACGTTAGTCCAGGCTGATGGGGCCCAGGTCGTCCAGCAGGTCACCCGGGCCCGGGTTGCCGGGCGAGGATGACCCACCCAGGTGGTTAACCACGCCCCATACGGCGTTCAGGCCAGTGGTAACGGCGCCTTCGGCCCAGCCGGCCGTGAAAGAGACGTCGTCGCCGGCCAGGAAGATGCCGCGCTGGGATTCGGGCAGCGCGTCCTGCTTGAAGTGCGTGAACAGCCGCTGCTGGTAGCGGTAGTGCCCGGGCAGGTTGGCTTTGAAGGCGCCCATGAAGTTGGGGTCCGCTTCCCAGGACACGGTAATGGGCTGCCCCACAATGTGCCCGGCGATGTCCACGCCGGGGTAGATCTGTTCCAGTGAGTGGAGCATCAGCTCCACACGTTCGTCCGCGTCCAGGGCAAGCCATTTCAGGGCGTCGTCGTTCCAGGTGTAGGACAACAGGATCACGGCGGGCTGGTCCGGGCCGTTGTCCAGCAGGTAGGTGGCGCGGTTCAGCCGGTCCGTCAGGGTCATGGACAGGACTTCGTGGCCGGTGTCCGGGTCGGTGTCCTTCCAGAACGGCCGGTCCACCATGACGAACGTCTTGGACGACTGCATGTAGTGCGAGCGCTCCATGGCGGTCCACAGCTCAGCCGGGAACAATGCTTCCTCGGTGTGGATGCGGGTGGACAGCAGCCACGACTGGCAGGTGCTCACCACGGCGGGGTAGCTGGCCTCGCGGCCCCAGCGTTCACGGATCCGCAGGTTTCCGTCCAGATCGCGGCTGATCTTCCCCACAGCGCCGCGGGGCGAGCCGGAGTGGAGCGAAGCAAGGGAGGTGCCGGCGGGCCAGTGGACCAGGTCCGACGGCGCGTGCTGCCAGAGTGCCTCGGGTAGCCGTTGCGCTCCTCCGCGGATGAACCGGTGCTGGTCGTCGGCGTCGGTGTAGACCACGCGGAGGATTTCCAGGATGGAGTTGGGGAAGTCCGTGTCCCAGCCGCCCGTGCCGAACCCCACCTGGCCGAAAGCCTCCCGGTGGGCGAAGCCTGCCTGCTTGAACGAATCGCTCGCGGCAATGAATCCGTAGAAGGTCTGCTCATCCATCAGCGGGAGCAGTTCGTTCCACAGTTCCTTGATCCGGGCCGTGTCGCGTGAGCGGATGGCGTCCTGCATGTCGGTGAACTTGGCGCCGTCGTTGACGGCCGCTTTCCAGGCGTCGGCGACCTCGCGGAAGAAGGGTGGAAGGTCGCCCGGCTTTTCCGCGTAGTGCTTCTTGCCTGCCAGCTCGATCACGGTGCTGGAGGTGGCCTCGGCCAGTGGGTTGGGGAACTCACAGGTCTCCAGGCCCAGCAGGTCAACGTAGTGGTAGAAGGCCTTGCCCGAGACCGGGAACCGCATACCGCCGAGGTCTGCCACCACTCCGGGAGCTGCGGGGAAGGCGGCGGTGCGGAGCCGGCCGCCGATCTGGTCTGCCTCGTAGACCACCGGGCGCAGGCCGAGTTTCATCAGCTCATAGGCAGTCACCAGGCCGGAGAGCCCGGCTCCGATGACGGCCACTTCGGTGCCGTAGAGCTCCGGCGGGACGGAGCCCATGCCGTCCGGGTGGGCGAGGTAGTGGTCGTAGCTGAAGGGGAAATCGGGGTTCAGCATGGTGATGGGCGCCCGGCCGTCGGGGCCCTGCCCGGTTGCTGTGTCCGGCCGGGTGGAGGTGCTGGAGGGATCAAAGGCCGGCAGTTCGGTGGCGGTGGTCATGAGTGTTCTGCTTTCACAGGTTCCTGGCGCGGGGCCTTGGCGGTCAGTTCACGGTAGTCGAGCTCGCTCAGGGCCGCTACCTTCGAGTTTCGGCGTCCATAGCCGAAGTAAATGGCAATCCCCACGAGCATCCAGGCGCCGAAGACCACCCAGGTATCGGCGCCGAGGTTCGCCATGAGGTAGGCGCACATGAGCGTTCCCAGCACGGGCGTGACCGGGTACAGCGGCACCCGGAAGCTGCGCTCCAGGTCCGGGCGGTTGCGCCGCAGGTAGATGACGGCGACGTTGACCAGCGCGAAGGCGAACAGCGTTCCGATGCTGGTGGCGTCCGCCAGCGCGCCGAGCGGCACGAGTCCTGCGGTCAGGGCGACGGCGGTTCCCACGATGAGCGTTCCGGCGGCAGGGGTGCCGGTCCGGGCGGAGACGCGACCGAAGACCCTTGGCACCAGGCCGTCCCGGGACATCGAGAGCAGGATGCGCGTCTGGCCGTACAGCACGGTGAGGACGATGCTGGCGATGGCCAGGACGGCGCCGATCGAGAAGACCAGCGCGATCCATGGCTGGTGGGTGGTCTCCTCCAGGATCTGGACGAGGGCGGCCTCGGTACCGTCGAACCAGCCCCAGGGCCGGGCGCCGATGGCGGCAACCGCCACGAGGACGTAGACGCTGGTGACGATCACCATGGAAAGCAGGATGGCCCGGGGAAGATCGCGCTTGGGGTTTCGGGCCTCTTCGCCGGCGGTGGAGGCTGCGTCGAAGCCGATGTAGGAGAAGAACACCCGCGAGGCAGCTGCGGAAACACCGGCGGCGCCCATGGGCAGGAGCGGTTCGAAGTTGCCCGCATTGAAGGCGGTAAAGGCAACGGCGCAGAAGAAGAGCAGGATGCCGATCTTGATGATCACCACGGCTGTGTTGATCCAGGCGCTTTCCCGGGCACCGCGGACCAGCAGGACCATGGCCAGGACCACGATGGCCATCGCCGGGATGTTCACCAGTCCGCCGTCGCCGGGAGGCTGGGACATCGCATCCGGCAGTACCTGCCCAAACGCGGCCAGCGCTTCATTGACGTACTGGCCGGCACCTACGGCTACTGCGGCCACGGAAACGGCGTACTCGAGGACAAGGCACCACCCGCAGATCCACGCCATGCCCTCGCCCATGGTGGCGTAGGAGTAGGAATAGCTGGAGCCCGCTACCGGAACCAGGCCGGCCATTTCGGCATACGACACCGCGGAGAGGAGCGCGGCCAGGCCGGCAATGACGAACGAGATCCAGATGGCCGGCCCGGCCAGCGGCACCGACTCGCCAAGGATCACCAGGATCCCGGTCCCGAGTGTGGCGCCAACACTGATCATGGTTAGGTGGAGGACGCCGAAGCTGCGGACCAGCGCAGTGCCGCCCTCGCCGCTTCCGGCTTCGCTGACCATCTGGCCGATTGGTTTGCGGCGGAGGAGCTGGTCTGCCAGGCGGGGCCGGGTGGCACCCGGCGCAGTGGGTTTTTCGGTGGTCACAGGCACAGTCACCGTTGACGTCCCTTCAGAGTAGTTTTCGGTTTCCCCTCCCCAAGGTTGGCATGTGAGCCAACTCTCAGGGCGGTGCAATATGACCTATAGTTGCCAACCATGAGACTATCTGCACACCGCCACCACGGGCCAACCGCGGTCCGTGCGGGCCGCTCCGCCGCCCCGGTCCGCCATGCCCACTGAGCCCGCAGCCGCCGGGCGGCTGAGCTTCGTCACGCTCCAGCAGTTCCTCGCCCAACTGCCGCCGCTGTTGAAGATGCTCCACGACGGCGGCAGCGGCGACCGGCTGCTGCGCTGGGTGGAGCCCAGTGAGCTGGAGGATCCAACGCCCTACCTGCCCGAGGGTGAGTTCCTGTTGACCGCGGGGCTTCCCTTCCTGGGCAACGGCGGGGAGCCCGCCCGCGTGGACGCGTATGTCCGGCGGTTGGTGGACGCCAAGGTAGCGGCCTTGGGATTCGGAATCAGGCCCTACTTCGATGCCGTCCCGGACGTGGTCATCGACGCGTGCCGGCGCCACAACCTCACCTTGTTCGAAGTACCGGAATCCCTCCCGTTCGCGGCAATCGGCCTTCAATTTTCCCAGCTTCTGGAATCCGACACTGCGCGGGTCTTCCGGCAGCTGGCGGAGACCAACCGGCAGTTGATGCGCGCAGTCCTCTCCCCCAGGCCGGAACACGAACTGTTGGCGGCACTGGTGCAGCGCGTGCCCGTCTGGGCCGTGATGGTGGGAGCGGACGGCCGGGTCCGGGCCCGCGGCGCCAGTGGCGGCGGCAGCCCCGCCGTCGAACTTTCCCTGCTGGACCCCATGCTCAAACGGTTGTTCTCCGGCAGCGGCCCCCGGGTGGAAATGGACGGGTTTGACCTGCCCGGCTCGGCCTTGGTGGTTGGCCATCCGCTGCGCAGCACCAAGGACGCAAACCTGGGCGCACTGGTCCTGGGTTCAGCTGTACCGTTGACGCCGGCGCAGAACAACGTGGTCCAGTCCGCCGTCGGGCTCCTCGAACTGCTGGTGCGGCAGCGCACCAGCGGTTCGCTGGCACCCAGCCAATTGGCTACGGCTGTCCTGCTGCACCCCGAAAGCCTCACCAGCGGGAGCGCCAGGCACCTGAACGCACTCCGGGACCTGATGGCGCAAAGCCTGTCCTCCACCCGGTCCGCGTCCATGCGCGTGGTGCAGGGCATCAAGATGGACGCCCCGGAGTGGCCTGCCGGGGACAGCCCGGTCCGGGAGCTCCTGCAGTGGCGCCGACTGTTCGATACCAAGCTGGTGGAAATCACAGATTACGGATTCGCTGCAGTGACCCGGTTGAAGGTGGACGACTCCCTGCTCGCCGAGGTCGAAAAGCTCGGGTGGCGCCTGGTGGTCGGCGAATCCACCGAACTCACCGGCCTTGCCGCCGCCTACCAGGATGCGAGTTCCCTGCGGAGCCGCGTGCAGAGAAGCGGGCTAAGCGTGCGCGCCGACGAGGTTCAATGGACGGTGGCGGGGTTGCTGGGCCGCGAAGCAGGGACCATGCTGGCGGAACGGCTCCTTCATCCGGTGCTGTCCCTGGAACCGGACCGGCGCGATCCGCTGCTGGCGGTGCTGCGCGGCTGGCTCACCGAGAACGGCAGCTGGGACGGCTCCGCCAAGCTGCTGGGACTTCACCGGAACAGCGTGCGGCGCCAGGTAGGGGTCCTTGGTGACCTCCTCGGGATGGACTTGAACCAGGCGCAGGTGCGGGCAGAGCTGTGGATTGCACTGCAGTACGCGGACGCGTTGGCGGGCCCGACGGCGGGCAGCAGCTAGGCCAGGTGACCCGCGGGCCGGGCCGGGCCGGGCGCAAGCCGGGCCTCCCACTCGCGGTACAGCTCCGGCCGGCGCTCCCTCAGGTACGGCACGTCGTCCCTGGCGGCGCGGACGGCCTCCGTGCCCACCGTGGCGAACAGCAGTTCCGGAGCGTTGCCCGCCGCGGCCAGCAGGCCGCCATCTGGCCCCGCCACAACACTTCCCCCGCCGAACGTGTAGGAATCCTCGGCGCCACAGTGGTTGGCGTAGGCCACGTTGAGCTGGCTTTCCAGCGCGCGGGCGCGGACAAGGACCTGGGGCACCGCCCCGTAGCCTTCGGACAAGGCGGTGGGCACCAGCAGCAGTTCCGCGCCGCGCGCGGCTGCGGCCCTCGCAGCTTCGGGGAATTCGATGTCGTAGCAGATCAGCAGTGAGGTGCGGATGCCGAGGAAGTCGACGACGGCGGGTGGCTCGCCGGCCGGGACGAACGCCGTGCGTTCCTCGTCGCCGAAGAGGTGCACTTTGGCGTAGCGAAGAAGTTCCGCGCCGGAGGCGTCCACCAGGGACGCGGAAATGTGCCAGCCGTGGCCGCCCGCACGGTCCATGTCCCGGGAGCCGTCGCCCCCTTCGTCGGCGGGACCGGCGGCACCGGCAGCTTCGGCCGCGTCGGCGGCGACGGCAGCTTCGGCCGGGAGACTGTAGACGAGGCCAATCCCGTTGCGGCGGGCAATTCCGGCGAGGCTTTCGCGGAGTGCGGGAAGGGTTGCCGGGTCCAGTTCGCTGCGCAGCCGCAGCGGGGCGTAGCCCACCGGAAACAGCTCCGGCGTCAGGAGCAGGCCTGCGCCGGCGCGGGCGGCCTGGTTGGCAGCCTCATCAATGGTCCGGAGATTCGCCTCAACGTCCAGGACCGCGGCGTTTGCCTGCAGGACGGACAGCAGCATCATTACCACCTTCTGTATGCCTGCCCATGGTGACTGGACGGGCCGGACTGTTCACTCCTCCAGACTAGCCAGCGCCGCGTGGAAGGTGACGGGTCGTTTGGACCCGTCCATCCCTGCTGCGGGACGGAACGCCCACGGGCGGCTCGCGGCAGCGATCGGGCGCGTTCACTGGACACCCGCCCGTCGTCATGCGTTAACTTCTTGACTACAAGAGGAACGATAGGGCAATCTTCTTAGCATGTCCGCAACCACGCGCTCAACGAGGAGCAAGCCCAAGAATCCCGGCTCGCAGTCAGCCCTGCGGCAGCTGAACCAGCAGCGGATCATTGAGGCCCTTATGGGGGGTCCGTCCACGCAGGCGGAGCTCGCCCGGCAGACAGGGCTCTCCACTGCCACCGTCTCGAACATCGTCAAGATCATGCTCGATTCCGGCTTGGCCTCCACCGAACCGATTACCAGTTCCGGCCGCCGGGCATTGAACGTGCGGCTCAACAGCAATGGTGCCGTTGCGGTCGGCATCGATTTTGGCCGCCGGCACCTGCGGGTGGTCCTGGCTTCCCTCAGCTACCACGTCATTGCCGAAGAGTCCGTGATGCTCCCGCTGGGCCATCAGGCGGACGACGGTATCCAGGCGGCGGTGGAACTGCTGGAGAAGCTGCTCCGGGAAAGCGGCGTGGAACGCAGCTACATGGTGGGCGCCGGCGTCGGAATTCCAGGCCCGATCGACCGGCGGACCGGCACTGTCGCGCAAGGGGCAATCCTTCCCGAATGGGTGGGCATCAACATCCTGCAGCATCTTGAGGAAACCTTGAGAATCCCCGTGTTTGTGGACAACGACGCGAATCTGGGCGCGTGGTCAGAAGTCACCTGGGGGCAGCATTCGGGGGTCAGCAACCTGCTGTTCCTGAAGATCGGTTCGGGTATCGGTGCCGGCCTGATCCTCAACGGCGCGCCGTACTACGGCAACGTGGGAATCACCGGCGAAATCGGCCATGCCACCATCCACGAGCAGGGGCTGGTGTGCCGGTGCGGGAACCGCGGATGCCTGGAAACAATCGCGTCCACCACCACCATGATCGAGCTCCTGAGCCGCGGCGAGGACCGGCCGTTGACGCCGGCCGACATCGTCAGGAAGGCCTTGAACCGGGACTCGGCAACCCTCCGCGTGGTGGACGACGCAGGCTTGGCGGTGGGGCGCGCCCTGGGCAATGTGGCCAACCTGATCAACCCCGAAGTGATCGTGGTGGGCGGTCCGCTGGCAGGCCTGGGCGACATCCTGCTGGACCCTATCCGCAGGGGGCTGATCCGGCATGCCGTCCCGGTGATCGGCGAGACAACCACCTTGGCCATGTCCTCGCTGGGCGATCGCGCCGAGGCCTTGGGGGCGGCCGCTTTGGTGTTCCAGCATGCGGGTATCCGACGCTCGTAGACCATTTCGTTATCCGGCAATTGCGTTAAAGACTTGACGACAACAGCTGTGATCCAGTTTACTTTTGGTTCAGACGGCCCTGCGCTTTGCCGGCCGGACAAAGAAGTCATTGCATTGGAGGGTTAGGGCTCATGACGTCCCAGACCACGCATACGGATCCGATCATCCTCGAGATGCGGTCCATCACCAAGGAATTCCCCGGCGTTAAAGCCTTGTCGAATGTGAGCCTCCGGGTCAGGGCCGGCGAAATCCACGCCATCTGCGGCGAAAACGGCGCCGGCAAGTCCACCCTCATGAAGGTCCTCTCGGGCGTGTACCCCTACGGCAGCTACGACGGCGACATCGTGTACCAGGGCCAGGTCCAGCAGTTCAAAGACATCAGGGCCAGCGAGCACGCCGGTATTGTCATCATCCACCAGGAACTGGCACTGATCCCCGAGCTGTCCATCATGGAGAACATCTTCCTGGGCAACGAGCCCACCAAGCGGGGCGTCATCGACTGGGCCGAGGCCCGGCTGCGGTCCCTGGACCTGCTGGCGCGGGTGGGCCTCCGGGATGACCCGGACACCCCCATCAAGGAAATCGGCGTCGGCAAGCAGCAACTGGTGGAAATCGCCAAGGCGTTGAACAAGTCCGTGAAGATCCTGATCCTGGACGAGCCCACTGCAGCCCTCAACGAATCCGACTCCCAGCATCTGCTGGATTTGATGCTGGGCCTGAAGGCGAAGGGCATCACCTCGATCATCATTTCGCACAAGCTCAACGAGATTGAGCAGGTGGCCGATTCGATCACCATCATCCGCGACGGCAAGTCAATCGAGACGCTGGACGTTAAGAAGGACGGCGTGGACGAGGACCGGATCATCAAGGGCATGGTGGGCCGGACACTGGAATCCCGGTTCCCGGACCACACACCCAAGATCGGAGAGGTGTTCTTCGAGGTCAAGGACTGGACTGTTGGCCATCCGGCCATCCAGGACCGCCTGGTCTGCAAGGGCTCGAACTTCTTCGTCCGCCGTGGCGAAATCGTCGGCTTCGCCGGGCTTATGGGTGCCGGGCGCACGGAACTGGCCCGCTCGGTGTTCGGCCGGTCCTACGGCCGCTTCATCGACGGCCACATCTACAAGGATGGCAAGGAAGTGGTCCTCAAGAACGTCCGGCAGGCCATCGACGCCGGACTGGGCTACGTCACCGAGGACCGAAAGTCGCTGGGCCTGAACCTCCTGGACGACATCAAGACCACCACCGTGGCGGCGAACCTGCGCAAGATCAGCCACAACTTCGTGGTGGACGCCAACCAGGAATTCACGGTCGCGGAGCAGTACCGCAAATCGCTGCGGACCAAGACGCCCTCCGTCGAAGAAGGCGTCGCCAAGCTCTCGGGCGGCAACCAGCAGAAGGTGGTCCTTGCCAAGTGGATGTTCACGGACCCGGACCTGCTGATCCTCGACGAGCCCACGCGAGGCATCGACGTCGGCGCCAAGTATGAGATCTACGGCATCATCCAGCAGCTCGCCAACCAGGGCAAGGGCGTCATCGTTATCTCCTCGGAGCTACCCGAGCTCCTGGGCCTGTCCGACCGCATCTACACCATCTTCGAAGGCGCCATCACCGGTGTCCTGACCAAAGACGAGGCCAGCCAGGAAAGCCTGATGAAACTGATGACCTCCGCTACCCGAAAAGCCGCCTGACCTTCTGGCAAACCCCAGAACCTTCCGGACACAAGGACTGACACCATGAACGCCCTCAAAAAGCTGTTTGGCGGCAACACCCGCCAATTCGGCATGATCTTCGCCCTGGTTGCGCTGATCATTTTCTTCCAGATCTTCACCGACGGCCGCACCCTCACTCCCGGCAACGTCATCAACCTCTTCAACGGCAACTCCTACATCCTGATCCTGGCGATCGGTATGGTCTTGGTGATTATTGCCGGCCACATCGATCTCTCCGTGGGTTCGGTCGCGGCATTTGTCGGGGTCAGCGTCGCCCTGGCCATCCGCGACTGGGGAATCCCCTGGTATGCGGGCGTGCTCCTGGGCCTGCTGCTCGGAGCCCTGATCGGAGCCTGGCAAGGCCTGTGGACTGCGTATGTGGGCATTCCTGCCTTCATCGTCACCCTGGCCGGCATGCTCCTGTTCCGCGGCTTCAACCAGTTCGTTGGCAAGTCCAACACCATTCCCGTCCCGGAAGACTTCCAGTACCTCGGCTCCGGTTACCTTCCCGAGGTAGGACCGGACACCGGGTTCAACAACCTGACACTCCTGATGGGCATCGCCGTTGCGGTCTTCGTCGTCGTAGGCGAACTGCGTGCCCGGGCACGCGCCAAGGCGCTGGGCGCCGGCGTCCCCGAAATGTGGGTGACCGTGGTGAAGCTGGTGCTGGTCTGCGCCGCCATCCTTTACGCCACGTACTTGTTCGCCACGGGCCGGCCGGGCACATCCTTCCCCATCCCCGGCCTGATCCTGGCCGTCCTGGTCCTGATCTACGGCTTCATCTCCTCGCGCACCGTCGTTGGCCGCCACGTCTACGCTGTCGGTGGCAACCGCCACGCAGCCGAACTGTCCGGCGTCCAGTCCAAGAAGGTCAACTTCCTGGTCATGATGAACATGTCCATCCTGGCCGGCCTGGCCGGCATGATCTTCGTGGGCCGCTCCACCGCGTCCGGCCCCTTTGACGGTGTCGGCTGGGAACTGGACGCCATCGCCGCTGTCTTCATCGGCGGCGCGGCAGTGACCGGCGGCGTGGGTACCGTGGTCGGCTCCATCATCGGTGGCCTGGTCATGGCCGTGCTCAACAACGGCCTGCAGCTCCTGGGCGTCGGCGCCGACCTCACCCAGATCATCAAGGGCCTGGTCCTCCTGATCGCCGTCGCCTTCGACGTCTACAACAAGTCGCAAGGCAAGCGGTCCATCATCGGTATGTTGACCCGGAACATGAACCGCAACACCGCCGGCCCCAGCGGCCCCATCCAGCCTGACGAAACAACCTCCACCAAGGAAGCGATCGCCAGGGAAGCCTGAAGTTTGCAGCCTGAATACTGTTCCATCACACAAAGAAAGAGAACCAACAATGCGAATGTTTGGTAAAGCAGGGAAGGCCGCAGCGGTTGCTGCCATCGCAGCACTGGCGCTGACGGGCTGTGGACGCTCGGAACCCTCCGGTGGTTCCAGCAGCGGTGCCGCGGGATTCGACCAGAACTCCTCCATCGGCGTCGCGCTTCCGCAGAAGACCAGTGAGAACTGGGTCCTGGCCGAGAAGCTGTTCAACGACGGCCTGAACGGCGCAGGGTTCAAGGCTGACGTCCAGTTCGCCAACGGCGGCGTTTCCGAGCAGCAGAACCAGATCAGCGCCATGGTCACCAAGGGTGCCAAGGTCATCATCGTGGGCGCCATCGACGGCTCCCAGCTGGGTACCCAGCTCAAGCAGGCAAAGGACGCAGGCGCCACCATCATCGCCTACGACCGCCTTCTGCTGAACACCGCCAACGTGGACTACTACGTGGCGTATGACAACTTCAAGGTCGGCGTTCTCCAGGGCCAGGCCCTGCTGGACGGCCTCAAGGCCAAGAAGCCGTCCGGCCCCTACAACATCGAACTGTTCGCGGGTTCACCGGACGATGCCAACGCCAAGGTGTTCTTCGACGGCGCCATGAGCGTCCTGAAGCCCAAGATCGACGACGGCACCCTCAAGGTTGTCTCCGGACAGGCCAGCTTCGAGCAGGCCGTCACCCAGGGCTGGAAGGCTGAGAACGCCCAGCGCCGCATGGACACCCTGCTCAGCGGCAGCTACAGCAGCGCCAACGTTGACGGCGTCCTGTCCCCCAACGACACCCTGGCCCGCGCGATCCTGACCTCCGTCAAGGCCGCAGGCAAGCCGATCCCGGTGGTCACCGGCCAGGACTCCGAGGTTGAGTCGGTCAAGTCCATCCTCGCCGGCGAGCAGTACTCCACCATCAACAAGGACACCCGCAAGCTCGTTGAGCACGCAATCACCATGGTCAAGGACCTGCAGGCCGGCAAGAAGCCTGAGGTCAACGACGACAAGTCCTACAACAACGGCAACAAGGTTGTACCCGCCTACCTGCTGGAGCCGGTCATCGTGACCTCCGCCAACGTGAAGACGGCCTACACGGACGACCCCGTACTCGGCCCGATCACCAAGTAGCACCCGTGCAACAGCCGGCGTATAAAACCGGCTACAGGAAAGCCCGGTCCCTTCGTGGGGCCGGGCTTTCCTGCGTCCTTGCTCAGCAGTAACAGCCTTCACAGCACAAACACAGGCGCGGCCGGATTCCTGCACAGCATGCCCGGCGAGTGTTGAGGCGAAGCCGGCCCCCCGCGCCGGCACCTGAGTCATAGGAGTAACGTGAGCGTCCTTGCCCGAAGCGTAGGCAATGCCTTCAGAAACAAGGTCCGCACCGCAGCTGTTGTCGCGGTGCTTGCCGTCGCCATTGGACTGGCCCTGGCCATGCTGGTGGCCAACCAGGCGGTCGGAGCCAAAGTCCAGGAGCTGAACGCCTCCGTGGGCACCGTCCTGACTGTCAACCCGGCCGGCGGCCAAGGCTTTGAAGGCGGCGGGGAGCCCCTCACCGCCGACCAGGCAGCCGCCGCGGCCGCCGTACCCAACGTCAGTGCCGTCGTCGGGACCTCATCACTCCGCCTCCGCAATGCCGCTGAAGCCGCAGCGCAGGCAGCCGCAGGCCAGACGGGCCAGGCAGGTCCCGGAGGCGGGCAGGGCGGCCCCGGCGGCCAGACGGCAACCACCTTGACCACCAGCCTGACCGCTGCGGTTGACGCCGGAACGCTGGGCAACCGCAACCAGCAGGCCAACGGAACCACCGGTTCCACCAGTTCCACCGGAGGCACCCAAGCCGTGAGGTCCCTGCCCATCACTGCCACGGGGATCGGAGCAGAGGTGGACACCACGGGCAAGGCCCTGAACATCACGCAGGGCTCCGGGCTCGGCGATTACTCAACCGCGTCGACCAGCGCGCTGCTCGGCACCACACTGGCTGAGAAGAACAACCTCACAATCGGTTCCACCTTCACCATCAATGACCAGGCCTACACGGTGGCCGGATTGTTCGACGCAGGCACCGCGTTCGGCAACAACGCCGTATACGTGACACTGCCTACTGCACAAACCCTGGCCGGGACGCCCAATGAGCTGTCCAGCATGATTGTCACGGTCAACTCGATGGACAATGTGGCCTCCACCAAGACAGCGCTGCAATCGGCTCTCGGCACCGACAAGGCTGACGTCACCCAAGGCCAGAACCTGCAGACGGCGGTCAGCTCCCTGGACAGCGTCAAGAACATTTCCCTGATCGCATTCATCGCCGCCCTTGGCACGGCAGGCCTGATCATCCTGCTCATCATGGTGATGCTGGTCCGCGAGCGCCGCCGCGAGATCGGCGTGCTGAAGGCCATCGGTGCACCCAACCGCACCATCGGACTGCAGTTCGTGCTGGAAGCTCTGGTCCTCGCCGCGCTGGGCAGCGCAGTGGGTGCCGGCATCGCATCATTCGCCAGCGGCGGCATTGCCTCTGCCCTCATCAGCAGCAACACCACCACGACCGCCGCCACAACCAGCGGCCGCGGATTCCCGGGCGGGGGCGGCGGCTTCCCTGGCCAGGGCGGTCCCCTGGGTGGCGCCTCCCAGCTGTTGAACTCCGTGACCGCCAGCGCATCGCCGGGAGTCATCGCCGGCGGTGTTGCGGCCGTGTTCGGCGTCGCCATCGTCGGTGCCCTGGTTCCCGCGCTGCTCACGGCGCGTATCCGTCCCATCGAAGTCCTGCGAGGAGAATAGCCATGATTGAAGTCAAGAACCTGGTCCGTACTTTCAACTCCGGTGACCGCACCATCAAGCCGGTCAACGATGTCAGCTTTGTCCTCGAACAAGGAACCCTTGCCTCGATCGTTGGCAAGAGCGGCAGTGGCAAGAGCACCCTGCTGTCCCTCCTGGGCGCGCTGGACAAGCCCACCAGCGGTGATGTGCTGGTCAACGGGGTCAGCCTCGCCAGGATGCCCGACGCCAAGCTGACCGAGTACCGCCGGCGCGATATCGGTTTCGTCTTCCAGCAGTTCAACCTGATCCCCAACTTGTCGGCCGTTGACAACGTCATGCTGCCCATGGAGTTCGCCGGCATGCGCAAGGCAGCCCGGCTGCAGCGGGCCAAGGATTTGCTGGAGCAGGTCCAGCTGGATCCTTCCAAGCATGAGCGGCGCATCAACAGGCTCTCCGGCGGCGAGCAGCAGCGTGTGGCCATTGCCCGGGCCCTGGCCAACGAACCCAAGCTGATCCTGGCCGACGAGCCCACCGGGAACCTGGACGAGCAAACCGGCGACCACATCATCGAGCTCCTCAGTTCGCTGAGCCGGGACCACAACACCACCATCCTGGTGGTGACGCACGACCGCGCCCTAGCCAACAAGACCGACCGCCGTTTCCGGCTCCAGCAGGGCAAGCTGACGGAGGAACCCGTCCGCGGCCGGTCCGCCGTCTCCGCGTCTGCCTGAGGGCGTCCGGGGCTCAAGGCGGGGCACCGCGCCCCGCCTTGGGCCCCATTGTGCTGTTGCCGTCATCCTTCGTGGCGGTGCACTCCCCCACCCTGCGGCGCTGTGACAGGATGGCAACTATGACTGCTCCCATCGCCACGCCATGGCTGACCGGCCAGCCTGACCAGGACCCCCGCTCCGCCACCGGAACGCCCCTGCGCTGGGGAATCATCGCAACGGGCAGCATTGCCCGCGCCGTCTCTCAGGATCTTGCGTTGCTCCAGGACGCCCGGCTCTACGCGGTCAGTTCCCGGGCCCAGGACTCGGCGGACGCGTTCGCCGTCGCCTACGATTTTGAGAAAGCCTACGGGGACGACGACGGCGTTCCCGGCTACCAGCGGCTACTCGCCGATGACGCCGTGGACGTCGTCTACGTCGCAACGCCGCACGCGCAGCACCACGAGATTGTCCTCGCCGCCCTTAACGCCGGCAAACACGTGCTGTGCGAAAAAGCCTTCACCATCAACGCCCGGGAAGCGGCCGAACTCATCGACGTTGCCCGCAAACACAAGCTCTTCTTGATGGAAGCGGTCTGGAGCCGGTTCCTGCCGTCAATGCAGCGGGCTTTCGAAATTGCTGCATCGGGTGAACTGGGCGACATCCACTGGATCAGCGCCGACCTCGGCTTTCCTGCACCGTACTCCCCCACCGCCCGGCTCTGGGCGCGCGAAGACGGCGGCGGTGCGCTGCTGGACCTGTCGGTTTATCCGCTTCTCTGGGCTCTGGGAACCCTCGGCTTCCCGCAGACCGTGAGCGCCACCGGATTCGTGAACGACGACGGCGTGGACGCCCAAAACGCGATGACCCTCGGCTACAGCCACGCGGCCCAGGTCCAGCTCACCTCATCGCTGCTGGCGCATGGGCCCCGTACCGCCACTGTTGCCGGAAGCCTGGGTTTCCTGCAGAGCGTCGGATCAATCAACAGTCCGCGTGAACTCATCATCGCCAACGGGTGGGAGAACCGCCGGACGGAAACGTTCGACGTCGTCGGAAAGGGCTACACTTACGAGCTGCGCGAAGTGATGAGGTGCGTCCAACAGGGGCTCACGGAGAGCCCGGTGATGCCACTGGAGGATTCACTGAACACCATGCGGCTGTTCGACGGCGTTCGCGCGCAGCTGGGCGTCACCTACCCGAACGACAACCGCTAAGCCCTGGGGCGGAGTTCAAGATTGTTTGTGCCCGCCCCTAGACTTCCCGGAACCTCCGGTCCTACCCTGTAGGCAGCATCGATTGCGCCGGTCACTGGGGGGTGGTACGCATGGCTCGAAGGAGTTCGCCATGGGGTGCCCTGCGCCCTGCGCTTCTCGCCGGAGCGGCCGCAGTCATGTGGCTGACGCTGTCGTCAGCCACAGCGTCAGCCGACTCCGGTCCTGGCACCCCGCCCCTGCTCGGCAACGTGACCGGCTCAGTTTCAGCACTGACCCACGATCTTGCGAATCCGGCATCCCCGGTGGCCTCTCCGGACGGACCTGCTGCAACATCCGGACTGGTGCGGACGGTGGCAGCACCGGTATCCGAGGCTGGGGACACCATCATTTCCACGGTTCCCGTTGTGGACCAGCTGGTTCCGACGGGAAGCGTTTCCGCTGTCTCCACTCCAATTGGTGGCATGGCCGACCAGCTAGCGACCGGGGTGACGGAGGTTATTGCAGCCCCTGCAGCCGAGGCCGTCCCGGCACTTGAACCCGCACTCGAACCGGTTGCTGATCTCCTGACCGGTGCCACCGCAACACCGCTTCCGCTTCCCACTCCGACCGTCGACGTCGTGCTGGCAGATCTTCCTTCCGTGGTTGCTCCTGTTCCCGCAGCTGGGCCCGAGGCCTTGGAAGCGCTTCCGGATGTACCGGGAATGCTCCCGGAAGCGGATCAGGGAGCAGAGGCGTTGCCCACGGCGCCGTCCGGCAGCAGCAGCGCTGGCTTTGCGACGGTACGCAGCGCCGCCTTGGCGAACACGCCTGCCCCGCAAGCTGGCATGTCTGTCCCTGCTGGGCCCGCCTCAGGACAGCCCCTTCCCGTCGATCCGGCACCGCTGCGTGCCCAGGTTCCTGCCGGACCGGCATCCGGCACGGGCAGCGGTGCATCATCCGGCGGTCCAGCCAGTGCCGCAGCATGGCTGAGCCCTGCCTACTTTGGCTTTGAACGTCCCGGCACTGTTCCCGCCGGTGAGACCTTTGAGCACGCCCCTGCGCCGGTGTCATTCGACCCCGGTTCCTCCCCTGACTAGTTGAGGCCGCCTGCCCTCTAACGGGCAGCATGTGGCTTTACGGGCAGCTGATCAGCGCCCGAACAACATCAACTATTCAGGAGTCACCATCATGAACTGCACCCTTCGCAGGGGGCTGCTTAGCACCCTCTTCGCCGGCGGCCTTCTGGCCTTTGGCTGCGCTGCCGCCAACGCGGCGGACACAACCAGCGGGACGGATCTTTCCGCCTCCGCCCTGATCTCGGCGGCGGCGCCCGCTCAGTCGACGTCGTTGGGCCTGCTGGGTGACCCAACGCCGTCCAGCTCAACGGGCGTCGCCGCCGAAGTGGCCGTCAACCTTGGAACCACCACCGACGGGACCGGTCCCGGGACCACCGCAGGCACAACCGCCGGCCTCGGCGCAGCCGTGAACCTCGGCACCGCCACCGCCCCCGCAACCGGCACCACCAACCTGGCAACCACAGCCGACGTCACCCTCGGCCTCGGCACCAACGGCACCGGGACCACGGACGGCACAACCGCCGACCTCGGCGCAGCCGTAAACCTCGGCACCGCCACCGCCCCCGCAACCGGCACCACCAACCTGGCAACCACAGCCGACGTCACCCTCGGCCTCGGCACCAACGGCACCGGGACCACGGACGGCACAACCGCCGACCTCGGCGCAGCCGTAAACCTCGGCACCGCCACCGCCCCCGCATCCACAACCAGCACCACCAACCTGGCAACCACAGCCGACGTCACCCTCGGCCTCGGCACCAACGGCACCGGGACCACGGACGGCACAACCGCCGACCTCGGCGCAGCCGTAAACCTCGGCACCGCCACCGCCCCCGCATCCACAACCAGCACCACCAACCTGGCAACCACAGCCGACGTCACCCTCGGCCTCGGCACCAACGG
>NZ_JARVSE010000013.1:0-230919 GCF_030209315.1 Pseudarthrobacter sp. efr-133-R2A-89
AGCCCTTCAGCTTTCAAGACACGGAACCCGTTTCACCACGAACCACGGAGAGCCGGTAAAATCGCAACCCCCGCTCACTTCTTGCGCGTTGTCCGGTAACGCCCGCTCACCTCTGACAGCCCCCCGGGTAGAGTTGTTCCCCATGAGCAGCATCTTCAGCCATGCCCAGGACCCCTTCGAGCCGGATGGAAAGCCCGGTGCCGAATCCCTGGAACCGGTGGTCAACACGGTGGTGGTACCCGGACCCGTAGCCCGGGCATTCGCGGGCTTCACGGACCACACCCATCTGTGGTGGCCGCTGGAGCCGTATGGCGTCTACGGGGCAGCGTCGTACGTCGAATTCGAAGAGAACCTGATCCTCGAGACGTCAGACGACGGACGCACCAGCATCTGGGGAACGCTTGATGACTGGCAGCCGCCGCTCTCCTTCCACACCACATGGCACCCCGGCACCACTGCAATGTGGTCCACCGAGCTTCTGGTGGCCTTCCGCGCGGTTGACGGAGGCACGGAGGTCCGGGTGGTCCATGACGGCTGGGAGGGCGCCGAGGACCCTGCTGCCGTCCGGGGACATTACCTGCAGGCCTGGCCCGTAATCCTCGACAAGTTCGCCCGCTTCATGGGCGCCGCAGACCCGGCGAACTAGTTCAGGGCCGGCGGTACCGCCGTGCTGGTGCGGATCAGGAACTCGGTGGGGTACTCCTGGTCCTGAACCGGTGAAGGCGGCTGACCGCCGACGGAATCCTTGCCGGCGTTCAGCAACGCCAGGGCGGTTTTGGCCGCCAGGTTGCCTTGTCCGCGCGGATCCTGCTTGATGGTGGTGAGGCCAAACGTCTCGCTGAGCTCATGTCCGTCCATGCCCACCACCGAGAGATCCTGCGGGATCTGCAGCCCGAAGTCGCGCGCGGCAAGCATGATCCCTATGGCCATCTCGTCGGACGCGGCGAACACAGCGGTGGGTCGTTCCGCGGATGTCCCCAGCAGCTGGCGCCCCACGGCGTACGCGCCCTGGATGGTGAAGTCCGCGTTCACCACCCACTCGTCCCGGACAGGCAGGCCTGCTTCGGCCATGGCTGCGGCAAAGCCTTTCTGCCTTAGCTTGGGAAGCTTGAAGTCCCGGTTCAGCCCTGCATCCCCGGTGATGTGGGCAATCCGGGTATGGCCAAGCCGGATCAGGTGGCCGGCCGCGCCCCTGGCAAGGCCTTCGTCGTCGATGCGGATGGTGGAGGCGCCCCGCAGGACGCCCCCAATGCCCACAATGGGACGATGGACCGCCAGCAACTGGCCTATTTCGTCCTCGCGAAGGACCAGTGCCACTGCGATGACGGCGTCCAGGCGCTTGCGCAGCAGGAAGTCGTTCAGGATGCTGCTGCGCCGCTCGGGTTGCTCCCCCACGTTGTACAGGGTGAGGTCATACCCGGCGTCCAGGAGGGTTTCCGAGACCCCTTCCAGTACGGAGGAGAAGTACCAGCGCTGGACGTTGGGCACCACCAGCCCAATGTTGCGGTTGCGGCCGGACGCCAGGCTTGATGCGTGGTACGACGGAACGAACCCCAGCTCCCTGGCCGCTTCCTGCGCCAGACGGCGGCTTTTCGACGAGACATTGGACTTGCCGCTCAGGGCCCTCGAAACGGTGGCCACGGACAGGCCGGCCCGGCTGGCAACTTCTTTGATGCCTGCCAACGTCAGTCTGCCGTGGTGTCAGGTCCAAGCTGCAACCAGGCAGTCTCGCCGGATGCGAGGGCATGGCCCGTGGATCCCGGCAGGCTGCGAAGGAGGACGTGGCCGGCCGGCATCTCCAGCGGCTCATGGTTCAGGTTCATAAGCACCAGCGTAGTGCCGTTCACATAGCCGAGTGAGGATCCGGTGCACCAGTCCTCTGCCCAGGACAGGGATCCCCGGCCCAGATCGAGTTCCCGGCGCCGCGCCAGGGCTTCACGGTACAGGGCCAGGTGCGACGACGGTGACTCCGCCTGCACGTCCCGGGCAAGTTCAGCGAAGGACGACGGAATCGGCAGCCAGGGATCGTTCCCGGAGCCGAAACCCAGGTGCCGGTCGTCGGCACGCCAAGGCAGCGGAACACGGCAGCCGTCGCGGCCAAGGCGCTGGCCGTTGGTCCGGGCGAAGGTCGGGTCCTGCCGCAGATGGCCGGGGATGTCGATGCCGTCAGGCAGCCCCAGCTCTTCCCCCTGGTAGAGGTAGGCGGCCCCGGGCAGGCCCAGCATGAAGAGTGAAGCGGCCGCTGCGCGGCGCCGTCCCAGGTCCTCGTCCGGCTGGGGATCGCCGGTCCCGATGCCGTCGCCGTCACGCGGGCCGTGGCCGTTGTAGCCAAACCGGCTGGCATGCCGGACTACGTCGTGGTTTGAGAGGACCCAGGTACTCGGGGCACCGACGCCGTCCAGGACTGTCAGCGAGTCCGTGATGACTGACCGAAGCCGGTAGACATCCAGTCCGGCGTGGAGGTACGGGAAGTTGAATGCCTGGTGCATCTCGTCAGGCCGGACCCAGTGGGCCAGCCGGTGGAGGTCAACACTCGCCTCTGCACACAGAATCCGGTCAGGGCCGTATTCGTCCAGGATCTGCCGCCATCTCCGGTAGATGTCGTGGACGGCGGGTTGACCGAACATGGGTGCCTCATGGCCCGGGTAACCGTCGCAGCTGCCGCCGTCGGCACGGCCGCCCCATGCCGGCAGGCCCGGTGCCTTGACCAGTGCGTGGGCCACGTCCACCCGGAAGCCGGAGACGCCGCGGTCCAGCCAGAACCGGAGCACCCGCTCGAATTCTGCGTGAACCGCCGGGTTGTCCCAGTTGAAGTCCGGCTGGGAGGAGTCGAAGAGGTGCAGGTACCACTGGCCGGGCTCGCCGTCAGGTTCCACCACGCGCGTCCAGGCAGGACCGCCGAAGTGGGACTGCCAGTTGTTCGGAGGTTCCTGGCCTTCCGGGCCGGTCCCGTCCCGGAAGATGAACATGTCCCGCTCGGGGCTTCCGGCGGGCGCTGCAAGGGCTGCCTGGAAGGCGGGGTGCTGGTCCGAGCAGTGGTTGGGTACCAGGTCAACGATGACCCGCAGCCCGAGCCGATGCGATTCTGCCATCATGACGTCGAAGTCGCCCAGGGTGCCGAAGATCGGGTCCACATCGCAGTAGTCGCTGACGTCGTAGCCGGCATCGCGCTGCGGCGACCGGTAGAAGGGCGAGAGCCAGACGGCGTCCACGCCCAAGCCTGACAGGTGCGGCAGTTCCTCGGTGATCCCCGCCAGGTCGCCCACGCCGTCGCCGTTCAAATCACGGAATGAACGGGGATAGACCTGGTAGATCACGGCGGACCGCCACCAGCCGGGAATGGCGTCCTCGGCGTGGATCAGCGTCAATGGACCGGCAACGCTTGCAGTGTCCTGGGTCACAGTTTCGACAGACATGACAGTCAGCATAGCGGCTGGGGGCCGTAAAAATGAAAACGCTTCCATAACGTCCAGGCAAGCTTGTTGCTGTCGAAGGCGGGCGTTGCGCGCAACAATCTGGAAGCGATTGCATGCCCCGGAATGCCGGAGCGGCCAAGCGGGCGGCGCCTAGACTTGGTGGATGTGTCCGACGACGGGTGGAGGCTTTGTGGGAAGCATTGTTGAGCAACTGGAAGCCGTCTTGGCGCCCGGGCAGCTGGAACGCGGCGAGGCTGCGCTCCACCGCTACGCCATTGACCAGGCACCGGTCCTGGACTTCCAGCTACCCCTGGCCGTCGTGTTCCCCGAGTCCGTGGCCGACGTCCAGGCGGTAGTGCGGGCCTGCGCGGCCGGGGGAGTGGCGATCGTACCGCGCGGTGCCGGTACAGGAGTGTCCGGCGGGGCGCACGCCACCAGGAACTGCATTGTCCTCTCGCTGGAGCGGATGAACCGGATCCTTGCCCTGAACCCGGACGACGAAACGGCCGTGGTGGAGGCCGGCGTCGTCAATGCCGTCCTCAATGAGGCCGCCGCGGTGCACGGCCTCATGTACGCCCCGGACCCCGCAAGTTTCCGCAGCTCCACCATTGGCGGCAACGTAGCCACCAATGCCGGCGGCCTTCGCTGCGCCAAGTACGGGGTCACCAGGGACTCGGTCCTGGCCTTGGACGTCGTGCTGGCTGACGGCTCCCTGATCCACACCGGCCACCAAACCTTCAAGGGCGTGGCGGGCTACGACCTCACGGGCCTCTTCGTGGGGTCCGAAGGAACACTTGGGATCGTCGTCGGCGTCACGGTGCGCTTGAAGTACCTGCCCCGGGAAGTCCACACCGTTGCTGCGTTCTACCCGGACTTCAGGCTCGCCGCCGCAGGGGTCCTGGCCGTGGGCAAGGCGCGCGTCCAGCCGGCCATCATGGAGTTGCTCGACGGCGGCACCCTGGCCCAGCTGGATGACATCCACGGCTCGGACCTAACGGCACGCGGAAAGTCCCTGCTCCTGGTTCAGACAGACGGGTTTGGAGCGGCCGCCGAAGCGGACGTTGTACGCCAGGTCCTCAGGGCAGGTGGTGCCACGGTTACCACCGAGGCCAGTGCCGAAGCGGAACGGCTGGTGGAGCTCCGGCGGCACAGCCGGGGCACCGAGGTGGACGATGAATTCCGGGTGGGTGAAGACGTTGCTGTGCCTCGGTCCCGGCTGGTGGACTACGTGGCGGCGCTCGAAGCCCTCGCAGCCACCCAACGGGTGCACCTCAAAGTGGTGGCGCATGCCGGTGACGGCAACCTGCACCCCACCTTCTGGATCGACCGGCAGGGGGACAGCGTTGACGCCGACGCCATGGAACGCCTCCAGGCTGCCCTGGATGAGTCGATCACGGCAGCGTTGGCCATGGGCGGTACCATCACCGGGGAGCATGGCATAGGCCAGTACAAGCTGCGCTGGCTGGGCCAGGAGCAGCCAGCGCCGGTCCGGGAACTGCAGCACCGGATTAAGGGCTTGTTCGACCCTGCCGGAATCCTCAATCCCGGGAAGGCGATCTAGGGTTCAGTCGTCCGAGTCCGGGTATTCGTCGTCCGACTCATCGGCACCGTACCGGGACTCGTCGCTTTCCACCTCAAGGATCTTCAACATCTCGGTGTCGGGGTTCAGCATGATGGCTGCCTCGTCCCGCCGGTGCCGGAGGATCGAGTCGATGTAGGACTGCACGGCCTCGGCCAGCGGGATGTGGCGTTCCTGCTTTTCCGACATGTACCAGCGGTGTTCCAGTACTTCGTGGACCACCTCGGCGTGCTCCAGCTTGCCGGAAAGATCGCGCGGGATGGAGCGGACAATCGGCTCGAAGATCTGGCTCACCCACAGGTGGGCGCTGTATTCCTCGTCCATCTCCGGATTGTTGTCTGCCCGGAAGGAGTCCATGTCGTTGAGGAGCCGGCGGGCCTGGTTTTCCTGCGCGTCCAGGCCGGTAAGCCGCAACAGCCGGCGCTGGTGATGTCCGGCATCGACCACTTTGGGCTGCAGTTGGATGGTTGAGCCGTTCTGCGTGGTCTTTATGGCGTATTCCTCGACGTCGAAGCCGAGCTCGTTCAGGCGCCGGATCCGGGCTCCCACCCGCCAGCGCTCGCCAAGTTCGAAGGATTCCTTCTCCGTCAGTTCCGCCCACAGGCGCCGGTAGCTGTCCATGATCAGTTCACTGGTGGCGACCGGGTCCACTTTCTCCTCGATCAACCCGCCATCGAGCAGGTCCATCAGTTCACCGGCGATGTTCACCCGGGCAATCTCGAGATCGTATTCGCGCTGGCCGGTGGACAGGTCCGGGTAGAGCTCGCCGGTTTCCGCGTCCACCAGGTAGGCGGCGAAAGCGCCGGCATCACGGCGGAACAGGGTGTTGGACAGGGAGACATCGCCCCAATAGAAGCCGATGAGGTGCAGCCGGACCATCAGGAGGGCCTGGGCGTCGATGAGGCGGGTCAGCGTGTCCTTGCGCAGCATCTGCGAAAACAGTGCGCGGTAGGGCATGGAGAACTTCAGGTGGCGGGTCACCAGGACCGGATTGAGCGGGCGCCCGTCCGGGGTGGTGCGTCCGGTGATCACGGCCACGGGCTCCACGCAGGGGACGTCCAGCCGGGCCAGCTTGCGGAGCATGTGGTACTCGTGGCGGGCCACGTGCTCGGACGTTTCCTTAATGGCGATGACCGAGCCGCCCAGGTGGGCGAAGCGCACGATATGCCTGGAAATACCGCGGGGGAGTGCGGCCAGGTACTGTGCGGGCCACTCCTCCAAGGCAATGTGCCACGGCAGGTCCAGCAGTTCCGGGTCGGCCGCTGCGGCCGTGATGTTCAGCGACGACGCTACCGAGGCCGCCTTGTTGTCGTCGGCGCTGGCCGCCACGAACCGCGGCAGTTTACCGATCTGCGCGTAGTCGGTGGGTTCGTCGTGCCACTGGGCGCTGTTTTCCTCGGTCATGGGTCAATTCTTCCGTACGCAGGGCAAGGACGATAAATCTTCGTTAAAGCCCGACGGCGGCCCGCACCTTGATGAAAGGGTGCGGGCCGCCGTCGGTTCCGTGGCTAAGGCCGCTGAGTGCGTGGGATTAGTCGCCCAGGCGCAGGCCGGTCTTGGTGTCGAACAGGTGCACGTGGCCGGACTGCGGGCGGACGTAGATGACCTCGCCCTTCATCGGAGGACGGCGGCCGTCGACGCGGGCCACGATGTCGTGGTCCTTGCCGTCGAGCGTGGTGTGTCCGTAGACGTAGGCGTCGGCGCCGAGTTCTTCGACGACGTCGACCTCAACCTTCAGGCCCTCACCCTGCGGAGCAGTTTCAAGGTCTTCGGGACGGGAGCCCAAGGTGACCGTGGAGCCGTGTGCCTCTTCGAGGACGTCGCGCGGCACGGGGTACACGGTGCCGCCGAACTGCACGCCGCCGTCGACGACCGGAAGTTCCAGGAGGTTCATGGCGGGGGAGCCGATGAAGCCGGCAACGAAGACGTTCTTGGGACGGTCGTAGAGGTTGCGCGGGGTGTCAACCTGCTGCAGCAGGCCGTCCTTCAGCACTGCCACGCGGTCGCCCATGGTCATGGCCTCGACCTGGTCGTGGGTCACGTAGACGGTGGTGACGCCCAGGCGGCGGGTCAGCGACGCGATCTGGGTACGGGTCTGGACGCGGAGCTTTGCGTCCAGGTTGGACAGCGGCTCGTCCATGAGGAAGACCTGCGGGTTACGGACGATTGCGCGGCCCATGGCAACGCGCTGGCGCTGGCCACCGGAGAGGGCCTTCGGCTTGCGGTCCAGGTACTGCTCAAGGTCAAGGAGCTTGGCGGCTTCACGGACGCGTTCGGCGCGCTCTTCCTTGGAGACGCCGGCGATCTTGAGGGCGAAGCCCATGTTGTCCGCAACAGTCATGTGCGGGTACAGGGCGTAGTTCTGGAAGACCATGGCGATGTCGCGGTCCTTCGGCGGCACATCGGTGACGTCGCGGTCACCAATGAGGATGCGGCCTGCGTTGACGTCCTCAAGGCCTGCGAGCATGCGCAGCGAGGTGGACTTACCGCAACCGGAGGGTCCAACGAGGACCAGGAATTCGCCATCGGCGATGTCGATGTTGAGCTTATCGACGGCGGGCTTATCTGTGCCCGGGTACAGACGCGTAGCGTTATCAAAAGTAACTGTAGCCACAGTTATCAATCCCTTCACCGGCAGGTACGTGCCGGACGATCCGTTGTGAATGGTTCATGTTTATTCAGTTGTGTTCCAGCAAAGTGCTCCGGGTCATTGCCCGGAGCACTCAATGACGCCGCACGGTGTTTGTGCGCCACATCACATCAAAGAGTATGCCAGAGCCGGCGGTCTTTTGCGCAAATGTTACGAACGTCACACGCGGCGTTAGTCATTGCCTTAGCCGGAGGCGGACTCGGGATCTTCCTCAGCCACGGCGATGCTCCGCTCCTGCAGCAGCACCTCCAACAATTCGGCGATGTGCACAGGTGCTTCCACCCGGTACTGGGCCTGGGTGAAATCGAGGCCCACCTTGACCCCCACGTCGCCCGGCTCCAACCGGCCGAAAGCGTCCTCGTCCGTCACGTCGTCGCCCGCGAACAAGACGGCGGTGGCACCGGTGGCCTGCCGAAGGAAGGCGACGCCTTCGCCCTTGGAAGCATTCACCACCGAGGTTTCCAGGACACGCTTGCCCTCCTTCAGGAACACACCCTTGCGATCCTGCAGCGATGCACGGGCGTCCGCCACGGCGTCCTCGGCAACGTCGTCGTCAGCCTGGCGGGTGTGCAGGACGACGCCGGCGGGCTTGTCCTCCAGGGACGTTCCGGGGGCTTCGGCCACGATCTCGGCCAGCACCGCCCGGACTTCGGCGAGTAGCGCCTTCTGGTCCTCTTCCAGCGCCAGCTCGGTGGAACCCGGTCCCAGCCACGCTTCGGCGCCGTGGCTTCCGATGAGGAGGGTGTCCACCGGCGGCGACGCAACCTGCCGCAGGCTGGCGAGGGCGCGGCCCGAGATGAGTGCCGTCGTCGTCCGTGGAAGCACCGCAAGGCCCGCGAACGCTGCTGCCGAGCGTGGCAGCGGCCGCGCGTCCTGTGCGCTGTCCACGATGGGTGCCATGGTGCCGTCGAAATCCATGGCCACCAGCAGGTGCCCGGTTCCGGCGATCCGGCGCAGCGCCTCCCTCAGCTCGGGGGTCAATGCCAGCTGCCGCTTGGTGGGGCGGCCTTCATGAGTCATCGCGGACCACCTTTTCATTCAGTGCGCGAAGGAAGTCCGCGGACCAGTGGTCGACGTCGTGGTCCAGGATCTGGCGGCGCATGGACCGCATGCGGCGCGAGGCTTCCCGGGGCGTCAGTTCCACCGCGTTCATGATCGTGTTCTTCAGCCCTGCGATATCGTGCGGGTTGACCAGGAGCGCCTGCTTGAGCTGGTCCGCGGCACCCGCGAACTCGCTCAGGACCAGGGCGCCGTCATTGTTGTTCCGGGCGGTGACGTACTCCTTGGCCACCAGGTTCATCCCGTCCCGGAGGGCGGTGACCAGCATGACGTCCGCGGCCAGGTAGAGGGCCACCATTTCCTCCACCGGGTAGCTGTGGTGCAAGTAGCGGACCGCGGTGTTCTCGAGGGTGTCGTAGGTGCCGTTGATGTGGCCCACAGTCCCTTCCACCTCCTCGCGGAGGAGCCGGTACTGTTCCACCCGCTCCCGGCTGGGCGATGCCACCTGGATCAGCGTTGCCTCGCCAACGGTGAGCCGTCCGTCCGCCAGGAGCTCTTCGAAGGCCTTCAGCCGGTGGCGGATGCCCTTGGTGTAGTCCAGCCGGTCCACACCCAGCAGGATCGTCTTCGGGTTGCCCAGGTCCTGCCGGATCTGCCGGGCCCTTTCGATGATTTCGGGCCTGGCGGCGAGCTCGGTGATCTGCTTGACGTCGATGGAGATGGGGAAGGCCTGCGCCCGCGCAATGTGCGTGATCATGCCGTCCTGGCCCTTGACGTGCACCTGCTGCTGCTTGACGCTGGCACCGAGGAACCGGCGGGCGGAGCGCATGAAGTTTCCGGCGTCGCTGACGCGTTGGAAGCCCACCAGGTCGGCACCGAGCAGGCCGTCGATGATGGCCTGCCGCCACGGGAGCTGGGCAAAGATTTCCGGTGGCGGGAACGGGATGTGGTTGAAGAACCCAATCCGGAGATCGGGCCGCGCTTCGCGGAGCATTCGCGGAACCAGCTGCAACTGGTAGTCCTGGACCCAGACGGTGGCGCCGTGGTCCGCGTGCCGCACCACGGCGTCGGCGAACCGGCGGTTGACCTTGCGGTAGGCGTCCCACCAGGCCCGGTGGAATTCCGGCGGGGCGATGACATCGTGGTAGAGCGGCCAGAGGGTGGCGTTGGAGAAGCCCTCGTAATACAGCTCGACGTCGTCCGTGCTGAGCTGTACCGGGACCAGGTCCATCCCGCCATGGCTGAACGGTTTGACGGTTTCGTCAGGTGCTCCGTGCCAGCCCACCCAGGCGCCGTCCGTCTTGGTCATCATCGGTGCGAGGGCAGTCACCAGGCCGCCGGGGGACCGCCGCCAGCCGGATCCGTCGTCACCGCCGTCGGCGGGCGCCACGCGGTCAACCGGCAGCCGGTTCGAGACCACCATGAAGTCGTACTTCGTGTGCCCGGCATGGCTGGAATCGGTACCTGCGGCCTGTGCCGTGCCGGCGGGTTTTTCCTGGACGGGTGTTTGCATTGCGGCCCCCTGGGGTTGCTTGTGCCTCTAAGCCACACTAGCCGGACGGAATCATCGGGGCTATTCGTCCGTTGGTCAACCCGGAGGAATGGTTGAAACCGCAAGCTCCCAGATTTCTCCCCTAAAATGTGGGGGTGCCACCTAGTGGTCCCCCTTCGTCGACCGACCCAAGGAATTCATGAGCCCCGCAAACGAAGTACGTAAGTCCAAGGCTGAGCGAACCGCGGAGGCGCGGGAAAAGGCGCGCCTGATCCGTGAAGCACAGGCAAAAAAGGACAAGCGCAACAAGCTGCTGATCGGCTGGGGCATTGTCGCGGCTGTGGTGGCCATCCTTGTGGTGGTGGCCCTGGTGGTTACCAGCAGCCTGAAGCAGAATGCCCCGATTGCGGATCAGGGACCCACGCCGGCCAACGCCAACATCCATGGCGGCGTTACCTTGCTTGCCAACTCGGATGTGGCCAAGAGCGACCCGGCAACGGTGGACGCCAATTCCGTGGGCGATGCACCGAAGACTCCGCCGGCCGAGGTAGTGGCGCCGGGCGCGGAGGCGGAAGCCGGCAAACCGGTCAAGGTGGTCCTCTATGTCGACTTCATTTGCCCCATCTGCAAGAACTTCGAAACGCAGTACAACGACCAGCTCACGTCCCTGCGCAACGACGGCAAGATCACCGTGGAGTACCGGCCGCTGGGCTTCCTGGACAGCCGGTCCACCACCAACTACTCATCGCGTGCGGCCAACGCGGCAGCCTGCGTTGCCAACACGGCTCCGCAGAAGTACGCCGACTACTTCAACGCCCTGTACGCCCAGCAGCCGGCTGAAGGCAGTGCCGGCCTCTCGGACAACGACCTGAAGAAGATGGCATCCGACATGGGCGTGGACATCGGTTCCTGCGTGGATGACAAGACCTACCGACCGTACGTGAAGTACACGACGAAGGAGGCCTCGGCCATCGGCGTTACGGGGACGCCGACCGTCTTCGTTGACGGCAAGCAGTGGGGCAAGGGAGACAGCGCCCAGACGCCGTTCCCGGACTTCCTGCAGGCAGCCATCACCGCCAAGGGCTAAGGGCGGGAATCCTCGCAAGGGCCCGTTCCGGAACGTATCCGGGGCGGGCCCTTTCGGTGTCCGCTGCCGGTGTGGGCGGCGTTTTTACCCCCGGCGGGAGTTGGGCTAACCTTATCTAGCGCCTTGACGGCGCCGGCCCCCAGGGGCCATGCCTCCTTAGCTCAGTTGGCCAGAGCACCGCTCTTGTAAAGCGGGGGTCGTCGGTTCGAATCCGACAGGGGGCTCCGGTGCGAAGGCCCCGGCTCGAGGTTCCAGGAACTTCGGCCGGGGCCTTACTCTTCTCCGGGACTAAGCTGGATCCATCCCAATAATCAGCCTGCTGACTAAAGGAGGATGGGTGCCATGCCCAAGACCGGCAATAATGACCACGCCCGCCAGGAAGAACTGCCCTCGACCCTGCAGCGGTCCGGGCGAAAGGCGCAGGACACGTTCGCCAAGACCTACGATTCGGCCCTCGAGTCCTACGACCATGACGAGGAACGGGCGGCCCGCACCGCGTACGCGGCCGTGAAACACAGTTACGAAAAGGTGGGCGACCATTGGGAGCCAAAGGAGAAACGCGGTCCTTCTGACAAGCACGCCGAGGAGGGCGTGCGCTCAACCGAACCCACTGCCGGAGGCGTTGACGCCAACGCCTCCAAGGAACACCTCTACAAACTGGCCAAGGAACTGAACGTCAAGGGCCGCTCGACGATGGACAAGGCCCAACTGGTGGAGGCACTCCAAAAGGCGAACACCAAGGCAACCCGCAAAGCCCGCAGCAAATAGCTTATGCTCTTGCCGTCCCGCCGCCCAAGGTGTCGAATCAGAGGATACGTCCGGTCCGGCCGGCAATGATGCCAGGAGGTTCCCATGTCGGTGAAGAGCACCAAGGAGTCAGTGCGGGCGGCGGGCGGCAGGAACGGCCCCGATGCACGCCGGGCGGATCAAAACGCCGGCATTGCCGCCTCGGATCCGGGCCGGATCCGCAACGTGGCCCTGGTGGGGCACTCCGGCGCCGGAAAGACGATGCTGATCGAGGCCTTGCTCGCCGCAAACGGCATGATCACCCGCAAGGGCTCCATCGTGGACGGAACAACCGTCAGCGACTCCGACCCGGCGGCTGTGCACCAGCAGCGCTCGGTCACGCTGTCCTTGGTGCCGCTGATGGTGGAGGACGTCAAAGTGAACCTGATGGATACCCCGGGCTACCCGGACTTCATCGGGGAGCTGCGGGCCGGGCTGCGCGCCTCCGATGCTGCCCTGTTCGTGGTCTCCGCGGTGGATGGTATCGACGCCACCACCACCGCGCTGTGGGGCGAGTGCGAACACGTGAGGCTCCCGCGCGCCGTCGTGATCACCCGGATGGACCATCCGCGCGCAGACTACGGGCGGACCCTGGCAGCCTGCCAACAAGCCTTCGGCGACGCCGTTTTGCCACTGTGCGTGCCAGTGCAGGGGGAGGGGGCGGACGCCTCTTTGCTGGGCCTGCTGTCCCGCGAGGTCACCGATTACTCGTCGGGTGACCCATCGCCAGCCACCCGCCCTGCTGACCCTGCCGAGCTCGAGGCAGCAGGGCCGGCCCGCGGAACCCTGATCGAGGGAATCATCGCCGAAAGCGAAGACGAGACGCTCATGGACCGCTACCTGGACGGTGAGGACGTCGACCCGGCAGCGCTCGCAAGCGACCTGGAAACCGCCGTCGCCCGCGGCTCGTTCTTCCCGGTGCTGCCCACATCCGCCGTCACCGGCCTCGGTACCGCCGAGCTCCTGGAACTGTTGGTCAGTGCTTTCCCGCCGCCGGGGGAGCGGAGCCTGCCGGACCTGACCGACCTCGCGGGAGAGCCTGCCGGAACCCTGTCCTGCGATCCGTCCGGTCCGCTTGCCGCGGAGGTGGTGCGGACATCCAATGATCCCTTCCTGGGCCGCATCTGCCTGGTGCGGGTCTTCTCCGGAACCCTGCGTGAGGATTCGCCCGTGCACGTGGGCGGCCACGGCCTGGCCGACCGGGGCCACCAGGACCACGACACCGACGAACGCGTGACCCATATCTACTCGCCACTGGGGGCCAGCCTGCGTCCCGTGCCTTACTGCGTGGCGGGGGACCTCTGCGCCCTGGCCAAGCTGGGGAGCGCCGAAACAGGAGACACCATTTCTGCACGGGACATGCCACTGCTGCTCGCCACCTGGGAAATGCCGGAGCCGCTGCTGCCGGTCGCCGTGGAAGCGGACTCCCGCAGTGACGAGGATGCGCTGGCCCGCAGCCTGGGCAGGATTGCGGCGGGCGATCCCACCCTGCGGGTGGACCGGAATGCCGAAACGCACCAGCTGGTGCTGTGGTGCATGGGTGAGGCGCATGCGGAGGTAGTGCTCGACAGGTTGCGCGAACAAGGTGTGAAACTCCACACCGTTGACGTGGTGACGCCGCTGCGGGAAACCTTCGCCGCGCCCGCCACAGGCCATGGCCGCCATGTCAAACAATCCGGCGGTCACGGCCAGTACGCCGTATGCGACATCGAAGTGGAACCCCTGGAACGCGGTGCGGGGTTCGAATTCGTGGATAAAACCGTGGGTGGCGTCATTCCGGGAACGTTCATCCCGTCGATCGAGAAGGGCGTCCGGGCACAGATGGAGCGGGGCGTCTCCGCAGGCTTCCCTGTGGTGGACCTGCGCGTGACCGTCGTGGGCGGCAAGGCCCACAGCGTGGATTCATCCGACGCCGCATTCCAGTCGGCGGGGGCCCTGGCGCTCCGCGAGGCTGCGGCCGCGGGAAAGATCCAGCTCCTCGAACCCGTGTCCGCGGTGGCCATCACTGTGTCGGACGAGCACGTGGGGACGGTCATGAGCGACTTGTCCGGCCGGCGCGGGCGCCTGACCGGCACCAATTCCTCCGGCCAGGGCCTCACCGAGATCAGTGCCGAAGTTCCGGACCAGGAACTCCTGAGGTACGCGGTGGAACTGCGCGCCTTGACCGCCGGCACCGGCAGGTTCCGCCGGCACTACCTGCGCCATGAACCGGTGCCATCGAATTTCAGCCCCTCCTGATCCCGCCCGGGCAGGAACTTCGCCAAGGAACGCCGGCCGCCCGTGAACGCCGCTACACGAAAAATCCAAAACATCTACCTGACGTTGACGCTGGGCAACACCCTCGCGGCGTCCTTTATCTGGGGCATCAATACACTGTTCCTGCTCGATGCGGGCTTGAACAACTTTCAGGCCTTCGCCGCGAACGCCTTCTTCACGGCAGGCATGGTGCTCTTCGAAGTACCCACCGGGGTGGTCGCGGACAGCTGGGGGCGGCGGGTGTCGTTCCTGCTGGGCACTGTCACCCTGGCCGGGTCCACCTTCCTTTACTACCTGCTCTGGCAGTTGCACGCGCCGTTCTGGTGGTGGGCGGCCGTTTCGGCGCTGCTGGGGCTCGGTTTTACCTTCTTCTCCGGCGCGGTGGAGGCCTGGCTGGTGGATGCTCTGCACTTCACCGGCTACGAGGGCACCCTCGAAGCGGTCCTGGGCCGCGGCCAGATGGTTTCCGGCATCGCCATGCTGGGCGGTTCGGTGGCAGGCGGGGTGATCGCGCAGGCCACCAACCTGGGGGTGCCGTTCCTGCTGCGCGTCGCGGTCCTGGTGGCCATGTTTGCCGTTGCGTTCCTTCTCATGCACGACGTCGGCTTCACGCCCGAGCGCTCGGCCCACCCGTTGCAAGCCACCCGGGCAGTCCTCCGGGCCTCGCTCGACGGCGGGCTGAGGAATCCGCCCGTGAGGTACATGATGCTGGCCGCGCCCTTTACCGAAGGCGTGGGCTTTTACGTCTTCTATGCCCTCCAGCCCTACCTGCTGCAACTGTTCGGCGATCCGAGGGCCTACGCCATTGCGGGCCTGGCCGCAGCCATTGTGGCCGGGGCCGACATTGTGGGCGGCTGGCTGGCGCCGCAGGTCCGGAAGCTGGTGCACCGGCGGACCACCGTGCTGATCGGCTCCAACATCATCAGCTCGGTGGTTTTGGTGGTGCTGCTGGCAACCAACGTCTTTTGGCTGGCGCTGGTGCTTCTGGCCCTCTGGGCAGTGGTGGCTTCCGCCGGCACCCCGGTCCGCCAGGCCTACCTCAATGACATGATCGCCTCCCAGCAGCGGGCCACCGTCCTCAGCTTCGCATCGCTCATGGGCTCAAGTGGCGGGGTGGTGGTGCAACCGTTGCTTGGCAGGGCGGCGGACCTTTACGGCTACCCTGCCTCCTTGGCCATGAGCGGGGTCGTGCAGTTGCTGGCGGCACCATTCATCCTGCTGAGCCGGCGGCGGCGCTCGCCGGCCGATGCCGGGGCGGGCCTGCCGGCCGCGCCCTGACCAGGTTGGGAAGCACACACCGGACGACATGCAGCGAAGGCCCCTGGCCACGGACGGTATGCGTCCGGGGCCAGGGGCCTTCGAAGAACTGCCTGCCGGTGGCAGAAGCCGGTATTACTTGACGCCGGCCTCCACCGGTTCGCTGGCCACCGGCGTCAGTTTCTCCGCGGTGGGCGGAGGAGTGGTCTTCAGCCTGAACCGTCTTCCAAGGTCGCTGCCGCCGCCGCTGCGGTTCTTGTTGAAGATGTCGAACCCGACGGCGATCAAGAGCACCAGGCCCTTGATCAGCTGCTGGTAGTCCGTGCCCAGGCCCAGGATGGACATGCCGTTATTGAGCACACCCATGATGAGTCCGCCGATCATGGCCCCGGCAACGGTGCCGATGCCGCCGGTGACGGCCGCACCGCCAATGAACGCCGCCGCGATCGAATCGAGTTCGAATCCGGTTCCGCCTGCCGGTTGGGCCGAGTTGAGCCGGGCCGTGAAGACCAGGCCCGCCAAAGCTGCGAGGACGCCCATGTTCACGAAGAGGCGGAACGTCACGGCCTTGGTCTTGATCCCGGACAGCTCAGCTGCATACAGGTTGCCGCCGATTGCATAGGTGTGCCGGCCAAACACGCTGTTGTTCATCAGTGCCGTGTACGCGATCACCAGGACAGCCAGGACCACCAGGACGATCGGCGTGCCCCGGTAGGACGCCAGCAGGAAGGTGATGATGAGCATCAGCAACGCGGTGAAAGCGGTTTTGATGACGAACCAGACCAGAGGCTCGCTTTCGAGATCGAACTTCTTGCGGATGCGGCGTTCCTTTAGGGCCTGGATCAGGAGTGCCACGGTGGCGCCCACGCCAAGGATGACCGTGAGCCATTCCAGTACTGACGTGCCGCCGGAGATGTCCGGGAGAAAGCCTCCGCCCAGGGCACGCAGCTCCGCAGGGAACGGCGTGATCTGCTGGTTCTTCAGGGTGATGAGCGTCAGGCCGCGGAAGATCAGCATGCCTGCGAGCGTGACGATGAAGGCCGGGATTCCCACGTATGCGATCCAGTACCCTTGCCAGGCCCCGACGAGCGCGCCGACCAGCAGGCACGCAGGGATTGCGGCCCACCATGGCCAGCCCCAGTGCACGATCATGACGCCGGCGACGGCACCGATGAATCCCGCCACGGAGCCGACGGACAGGTCGATGTGGCCTGCGATGATCACCATCACCATGCCGATGGCCAGGATGAGGATGTAACTGTTTTGGACCACCAGGTTGGTGACATTCTGCGGCTCGAGCAGGATCCCGCCCGTCAGTCCTTGGAACAGGAGGACGATCAGGATCAGGGCGACGAAGATGCCAACTTGGCGGAGGCGGCTTGTGAGGAATCCGAGCGACTCTCTTAGGGCTGACATTTCGCTATTCCTTCTCTTTGGTCATGTAATGCATCAGTGATTCCTGGGTGGCCTCGGCGATGGGCACTTCACCGGTGACATGGCCGGCGGCGAGGGTGTAGATGCGGTCGCAGATACCCAGAAGCTCGGGAAGTTCCGAGGAAATGACGATGACGGCCTTTCCTTCGGCCGCGAGCCTGGCAATGATCGTGTAGATCTCATACTTGGCGCCGACGTCGATGCCTCGGGTGGGTTCATCAAGGATGAGGACGTCCGGGTCGGAGAACATCCACTTGCTCAGGACCACCTTCTGCTGGTTGCCGCCGGAGAGCTTTCCGGTGATGGCGGCGACGGAGGGTGCCTTGATGTTCATGCTGGTGCGGTAGCCGTTAGCTACCACGGTCTCCTGGTTTTTGTCGACGAATCCGCGCTTCGCGAGCTTGCGCAGCGATGCCAGCGAGATATTGCGCTTGATGTCCTCGATCAGGTTCAGGCCGTAGTGCTTGCGGTCCTCCGTGGCGTAGGCAATGCCGTGCCTGATCGCGTCCGAGACGGTGGACGTATTGATCTCCTCGCCGTACTTGTAAACCTTGCCTGAGGTGGCCGTCCCGTAGGTGCGGCCAAACACGCTCATGGCCAGTTCCGTCCGGCCGGCGCCCATGAGCCCGGCAAGGCCCACGACTTCGCCCTTCCTGACGTGCAGGTTGGCGTTGCTGACTACCATGCGGGCGTGGTCCTGCGGGTGGCGGACGGACCAGTCTTCGATCCGGAGGACTTCCGCGCCGATGTTCGGCTCGCGTTCCGGGTAGAGGCTCTCCAGGTCGCGGCCCACCATGCCGCGGATGATCCGTTCCTGGGTGATCTGGCCTTCGTCGAGCCGTAGGGTCTCGATGGTCTTGCCATCGCGGATGATGGTGACGGCATCCGCCACCTTGCGGATCTCGTTGAGCTTGTGGCTGATGATGATGCTGGTGACGCCTTGGCCCTTCAAGTGGAGGATCAGGTCCAGCAGGTGGCCGGAGTCCTCGTCGTTGAGGGCGGCTGTGGGCTCGTCCAGGATGAGCAGCTTCACTTCCTTGGACAGCGCCTTGGCGATTTCCACGAGTTGCTGCTTGCCCACGCTGATGTGCTGCACGGGAGTGACGGGATTCTCGTCCAGTCCCACGCGGGCCAGCAGTTTTGCTGCCTCCAGGTTGGTCTTCCGCCAGTCCACCCATCCCTTGGTGGCCTGTTCGTTGCCGAGGTAGATGTTCTCGGCGATGGAAAGGTACGGGCTCAGGGCGAGTTCCTGGTGGATGATCACGATGCCCCGCTTCTCGCTGTCCGAGATGCTGGAGAAGTTGCAGGGTTCGTTTTCGAAGAGGATTTTCCCGTCGAACGTGTTGTGCGCGTATACGCCGGACAACACCTTCATGAGCGTTGATTTTCCGGCGCCGTTTTCACCGCAGATGGCATGGACTTCTCCACGGTTCACATCAAGGGTGACATCCTGCAGCGCCTTCACGCCCGGGAATGTCTTGGTGATTCCTCGCATTTGAAGAATGGGTGTGTTCATCGTCAATTCCCACTGACTGGTCGAATCTTGGCCTTCCTGCTGCTGCAGGAGGTTGCGGGAGGGGCTGCGGCCGGACGGCCGGCCGCAGCCCCCGACTGCCTATTTGACGTCGGCGTCGGTGTAGTAACCCGAGTCGATCAGTTCCTTCTTGTAGTTGTCCTTGGTGATGATCACGGACTTCAGCAGGTAGGCCGGGACAACCTTGACCTTGTTGTTGTAGGTCTTGGTGTCATTGGTTTCCGGTTCCTGGCCCTTGAGGACGGCGTCCACCATCTTGACGGCCTGGGCGCCGAGCTGCCGGGTGTCCTTGAAGATGGTGGAGTACTGCTCGCCGGCAATGATCGACTTCACGGAGCCCTTCTCGGCATCCTGGCCGGTGACCACCGGCAGGGTTCCCTTGGCGTAGCCGCCGGTGCTGGTGAGGGCCGAGATGATGCCGATGGACAGTCCGTCATAGGGGGACAGGACGCCGTTCAGCTTGGTGCCTGAGCTGTAGGCGGACGTGATGATATCCTCCATGCGCTTCTGCGCCACGGGTGCCTGCCAGCGAAGGATCGCGGCCTGCTCGAACTTGGTCTGGCCGCTGGGGACCTTCAGGGTGCCGGCATCCATGTACGGCTTGAGGGTGTCCATGGCGCCGGTCCAGAAGAAGTTGGCGTTGTTGTCGTCAGGGCTTCCGGCGAAGAGTTCGACGTTGAACGGACCCTTGCCGTCCACTTTCTTGCCACTGGCGTCAAGGAGGCCCAGGCCGGTCAGCAGCGAGGTGGCCTGCTGGACGCCGACCGTGTAGTTGTCGAACGTGGTGTAGTAGTCCACGTTCGGGGTGCCGTTGATGAGGCGGTCGTACGCGATCACTTTGACGTTCTGCTCCTTGGCCTTGGCCAGGACATCGGTCAGGGTGGTGCCATCGATGGCGGCGATGATCAGCGCTTTGGCGCCCTTGGTCAGCATGTTTTCGATCTGCGAGACCTGGGTGGGGATGTCGTCATTGGCGAACTGGAGGTCTGTCTTGTAGCCGAGGTCCTTGAGCGACTTCTCGACGTTGGCGCCGTCGGCAATCCAGCGCTCGGATGTCTGTGTGGGCATTGAGATCCCAACCAGCGAGTCGGCGGGCTTCGCCGCGCTGCTGGATTCGGTTGCCGCGCCACGTGAGCCGCAACCGGTGGCGCCCACCGTCAGCGCGAGGACAAGGGCCACCGCGCCCACGATTTTTTTGATTCTCACCATTTTCTCCTTCCGCGGCAGCACTGCCGCGAAGTGTTATTGGACGAGGCAGCAGCGATGCTCCCTGGTCCTGGCCACATTGTTGATGTGTCGGTTCAATATAGACTGATTTGTGAACGCTAACAAGAGGCAGCTATCAAGTGCATGAACCTGCTTCAATTTCATTGACTTCTGCTTTGTTAGCGTTCACACTTGCTGCAGCGCTTAGCTCGACCGTGACCCCTAGACAACCCCGGCAATGAGGCCCCTGCCTCCCGGGCGGAGGCAACCGAATGCCAGATACATCCTTCAGTTCCAACCCTGACCACTGCGTCGTCGGCGTGGATTACGGAACACTTTCCGGCCGTGCCGTGGTGGTGCGTGTCCGCGACGGGAAGGAGCTCGGCAGCGCGGTCCATGCGTATCCGCACGCCGTGGTCACCGACGTCCTGCCACGTGACACAGCGGGCGACGACGGCGCGCGGCTTCCCGGGGAGTGGGCGCTCCAGGTGCCCAACGACTACCGGGAGGTGCTTCGCACTGCCGTCCCGGCAGCGGTGGCTGACGCCGGGATCGACCCGGCGGCCGTCGTCGGTATTGCCACGGACTTCACCGCCTGCACCATGGTGCCTGTCATGGCCGACGGCACCCCGCTGAACGAACTGCCGGGCTATGCCAACCGGCCGCACGCGTACGTGAAGCTGTGGCGCCACCACGCGGCGCAGGGGCAGGCCGACCGGATCAACCGGCTCGCCGCCGAACGGGGCGAGGACTGGCTTCCCAGGTATGGGGGGCTGATTTCCTCGGAGTGGGAATTCGCCAAGGGGCTGCAGCTTCTGGAAGAGGACCCCGAGGCCTACGCCGCAATGGACCGCTGGGTGGAGGCGGCGGACTGGATCGTCTGGCAGCTGTGCGGCAGGTATGTCCGCAATGCCTGCACGGCCGGCTACAAGGGCATCTACCAGGACGGGCGCTACCCCTCGGAGGATTTCCTGGCTGCCTTGAACCCGGAGTTCAAGGACTTCGTCAGCTCCAAACTCGAGCACACCATCGGTCGGCTGGGTGACGCCGCCGGCACACTGACCGCGGAGGCCGCAGCCTGGACCGGGTTGCCGGAGGGCATCGCCGTGGCGGTGGGAAACGTTGACGCCCATGTGACTGCCCCGGCAGCGAAGGCGGTGGAACCCGGCCAGCTGGTGGCCATCATGGGCACCTCCACCTGCCACGTCATGAACGGCACGGAACTGCGTGAAGTACCGGGAATGTGCGGGGCCGTTGACGGCGGCATCGTTCCCGGCCTGTGGGGCTACGAGGCGGGCCAGTCGGGCGTGGGAGACATCTTCGGCTGGTTCACGAAATACGGAGTCCCGCCCGAATACCACCAGGCGGCCGAAGCTGCCGGTCTGGGGATCCACGAATACCTCACCGAACTGGCCTCGCGGCAGGCCATCGGGGAGCACGGGCTGATAGCCCTGGACTGGCATTCGGGCAACCGGTCGGTCCTGGTGGACCACGAGCTCTCCGGCATCGTGGTGGGCCAGACGCTCGCCACCAGGCCCGAGGACACCTACCGGGCGCTTCTGGAAGCCACAGCCTTTGGAACGCGCACCATCGTGGACGCCTTCCGCGACGCCGGGGTTCCGGTCAAGGAATTCATCGTGGCCGGCGGCCTGCTCAAGAACAGGCTCCTAATGCAGATCTACGCAGATGCCACCGGCCTGCAGCTTTCCACTATCGGCTCGGAACAGGGCCCGGCCCTGGGGTCGGCGATTCACGCCGCCGTCGCAGCGGGAGCATACGCGGACATCCGCGAAGCCGCAGCCGCCATGGGCGCCGAACCCGGGGAGCTCTACACGCCAATCCCGGAAAACGTGGCCGCGTACGAGGAACTCTTCCAGGAGTACAAAACCCTCCACGACTACTTTGGCCGCGGCAGCAACGACGTGATGCACCGGCTTAAGGCCATCCAGCGACGGGCCGCCAGTACGGTGCTGCCCCGTACCGGGTCCGCCGTCCCCTCTGTCGTGGAAGTGTCCGCATGAGCGTCCGGCAAGGAACCGAAGCCGCAATCCTGGAAACCATCGCCCGGATCCGGGAAGACGTATGCGCCCTGCACGCTGAGTTGACGCGGTACGGCCTGGTGGTGTGGACTGCGGGCAACGTCTCGGCCCGGGTGCCCGGCACCGACCTGATGGTCATCAAGCCGTCCGGCGTCAGCTACCAGGACCTGACCCCGGAGCAAATGGTCGTGACCGACCTGCACGGCACGCCGGTGAGGGGCACCAACGTTGGTGGCGGGGGCACCGTCGATTGGGGCAACCCGCCGCTCTCGCCGTCGTCCGACACCGCCGCGCACGCCTATGTGTACCGGCACATGCCCGAGGTGGGCGGTGTGGTGCACACGCACTCCACTTACGCCACCGCGTGGGCTGCACGGGGTGAGGCCATCCCCTGTGTGCTCACCATGATGGGCGACGAGTTCGGCGGCTCTATCCCGGTGGGCCCGTTCGCGTTGATCGGCGACGATTCGATCGGCCACGGCATCGTGGAAACCCTCAAAAACTCGAACTCACCGGCGGTCCTGATGCAGAACCACGGCCCCTTCACCATCGGCAAGGACGCCCGCTCCGCCGTGAAGGCCGCCGTGATGTGCGAGGAAGTGGCCCGCACCGTCCATATCTCGCGGCAGCTGGGTGAACCCCTCCCAATCGACGCAAGCCATATCGACTCGCTCTACGCCCGGTACCAGAACGTCTACGGGCAGTAAACCCCCAAACCTTCAACAGGAGTACGCATGAACACCGCAGCAAACACCACCCTGGACGGCTACGAGGTCTGGTTCCTCACCGGCAGCCAGCACCTCTACGGCGAAGAAGTCCTCAAACAAGTGGCCGCCCAATCCCAGGAGATCGCCAACCAGCTCAACGCCTCCGCCACCGTCCCGGTGCGGATCGTCTGGAAGCCGGTCCTGACCGACTCCGATGCCATCCGCCGGACCGCGCTGGAAGCGAACGCCGATGACTCAGTCATCGGCGTGACGGCCTGGATGCACACCTTCAGCCCTGCCAAGATGTGGATCTCCGGCCTGGATCTGCTGCGCAAGCCTCTGCTGCACCTGCACACCCAGGCCAACCGCGACCTGCCCTGGGCGGACATTGACTTCGACTTCATGAACCTGAACCAAGCCGCGCACGGTGACCGGGAGTTCGGGTACATCCAGTCCCGCCTGGGCATTGCCCGGAAGACCGTCGTCGGGCATGTCTCCAACCCCGAGGTGGCACACCAGGTGGGGTCCTGGCAGCGCGCCGCTGCCGGCTGGGCCGCCGTCCGCACCCTGAGGCTCACCCGCTTTGGCGACAACATGCGCAATGTTGCCGTCACCGAAGGGGACAAGACCGAAGCCGAGCTGCGGTTCGGCGTTGCGGTGAACACCTGGTCCGTCAACGAACTCGCGGACGCCGTGCACGGCGCGGGGGAGGCCGACGTCGACGCCCTGGTGGCCGAGTACGAGGACCTTTACGACGTGGCGCCGGAGCTCCGCGCAGGCGCGGCCAGGCATGAATCGCTGCGGTACGGCGCCCGGATCGAGCTGGGCCTGCGCAGCTTCCTTGAAGCCAATGGCTCCGCCGCGTTCACCACCTCCTTCGAAGACCTGGGGGCCCTCCGCCAGCTCCCCGGCCTCGCCGTGCAACGGCTCATGGCGGCCGGGTACGGCTTTGGCGCCGAAGGCGACTGGAAGACCGCCATCCTGGTGCGCGCCGCGAAGGTGATGGGTGCCGGCCTGCCCGGCGGGGCGTCCCTGATGGAGGACTACACGTACCACCTGGAACCGGGCGCGGAGAAGATCCTGGGCGCGCACATGCTGGAGGTCTGCCCCTCGCTCACGCGGTCGAAGCCGCGCCTGGAAATCCACCCGCTGGGCATCGGCGGCAAGGATGACCCGGTCCGGCTGGTGTTCGACGCCGACGCCTCCCCGGGCGTCGTCGTTGCCCTGTCCGACATGCGCGACCGGTTCCGCCTGGTGGCCAATGCCGTCGACGTGGTCCCCCTGGACCAGCCGCTGCCCAACCTGCCCGTGGCCCGTGCGCTCTGGCAGCCGAAGCCGGACTTCGCCACGTCCGCCGCCGCCTGGCTCACCGCCGGCGCCGCCCACCACACCGTACTCTCAACGCAGGTGGGCATGGATGTGTTCGAGGACTTCGCCGAGATCGCCAAGACCGAACTCCTGACCATCGATGAAGGCACCACCATCCGCCAGTTCAAGAAGGACCTGAACTGGAACGCCGCCTACTACAAACTCGCCGGCGGGATCTGATTCCGTGGCGCAGCCCGGCTCCCGGCCACGGCGACTGCCAAGGCTCGAGGACGTGGCGGGGCTGGCCGGGGTCTCGCACCAAACCGTTTCGCGGGTGGTCAACAACCACCCCAACGTCAGCAAGGAGACCCGGCACAAGGTGGAAGCGGCGATTGCCGAACTCGGCTACCGCCGCAACACCGCCGCACGCAGCCTGGTCACCCGGCGCTCGCAGACCATTGGCGTCCTGGGCAGCGAGTTGTCACAGTACGGCCCTGCCAACACCTTGCTGGGAGTCGAACGGGCCGCGCGGGACGCAGGATACTTCGTCAGCGTCGCTGCCCTGCGCGAGGTCACGAGGGACACCATCCTGGACGCCGTCAGGCACTTCCTGGACCAGGCGGTGGACGGGATCGTAGTGATTGTTCCGCACCTGGCCACGTTGGCGGCCTTGGCGGAAATCGCTATCGGGGTGCCGGTGGTGGCCGTCGGCCCCGACGGGAATGACGCTGTTGGCGGTGTCCGGGTGGACCAGCGCAAGGGAGCTGAACTGGCCGTCCGGCACCTCATTGCGCAGGGCCACCGCCGGATCGGGCATGTCGCCGGGCCGCAGGACTGGATTGACGCCGTGGCGCGGTCCGACGGCTGGCGGTCCGCCCTGGAGGCCGCCGGGCTCGAGGCGGATCTCCTGGTCGAGGGGGACTGGAGCGCTGGCACCGGCTATGCCATTGGCCGGCGGCTGGCGGCTGACCGGCGCGCCACGGCCCTCTTCGTGGGCAACGACCAGATGGCATTGGGGATCCTGCGCGCCTTCAACGAAGCAGGCCTGGGGGTGCCGAAGCACGTTTCCCTGGTGGGCTTCGACGACCAGCCCGAATCCGCATACTTCAGCCCCCCGCTGACCGTGGTCCGGCAGGACTTCGAAGAACTGGGCCGGCGCTGCATGGACATGATGCTCGCGGTGCTCGGCGGTGCGGAAGGGCCCCGGACGCTGGTGGTGGAACCTGAGCTCATCCTGCGCAGCAGCACGGCCCAGCCCTGCTGAAGGAGCAGGCAGGCGCCGGAATTAATCCGGGGGAGACCGCCGCGAAACGTGGCCACAACAATTGCTGCGTAGGTTTCAGGGATGACGGCTACTTTGCTCACCCGGCTCCGCGACTGGGCCATTGATACCTTTACCTGTGAATCAGAGTCCGAGGCCGCCGGCGCCATGGCCGATGCCACCCGGTGGGGGTGGCTTCCCGCCTTGAGCGGAGTCTCCGTCGGCGCCGACCATGCCCGCTCCGAACATCTGGGAAGGGTGTCCGGCGGCAACTGAATGTCTGCTTGGCCACACTATTGCGCCGGGGCCGGGATGATGCCCTAAACTGCTTCACTGAGGTGCCTGAAATGGCGCTGTGCAGCAACGAAAGTGAACATGCTAATGGCTACCGATTACGATGCTCCACGCAAGCAGGAAGAGGAGTCTCCCGCTGACTCCCTGGAGGCCCTCCAGGCGTCCCGGAGCGGCAACGCTCAGACCGCAGTCATCGACGTCGACGAGAATGACACCGCTGAAGGCATCGACCTCCCCGGCGCCGATCTGTCCAACGAGGAACTCACCGTCATTGTGGTTCCCGAGCAGTCCGACGAGTTCACCTGCTCTTCCTGCTTCCTGGTCCGCCACCGGTCGCAGGTGGCCCGCGAAAAGGACGGCCTGAAGTACTGCCGCGACTGCGAGGGCTGAGCCCCACCCGTTCTCCCGGCGCCGGTTGCCCCTTCGGGGCGGCCGGCGCTGCTGTGTCTCCGGCCGCCGTCGTTATCAAAATTCGCCTCCGTGACAACGGAAAAGGTGCCGTGCCCCGGTTGGGGGCACGGCACCGTTTTTGGACGCTTCGCTTTATTCCGGCACTACCAGGGCGGGCGTGTCCTTCTTGAGCGTTTCGCCGCGGAAGAAGCCCGGGTGCGTGCGGGACATGACCAGCATGACGACGGCGCCCAGGGCCAGGATGCCCACGCCCAGGATGAATACCAGGCCCACGCCGAAGACCTCGGAACCGCTGCCGAACTCGGGCGCCAGGCTGTCCACGGCGGTCTGGACGAACACCACGAACAAGCCCACGCCGCCCACCACCGGGCAGACCAGCCTGAACAGGAAGTGGCGCATGCTGTTGAACAGGCTGTGCCGGAAATACCAGGTGCAGGCCAGTGCGGTGAGGCCGTAGTAGAAGCAGATCATCAGGCCCAGCGCCAGGATGGTGTCGTTCAGGACGTTGTCGCTGACCACATGCATCACCGCGTAGAACCCGGCGGAGACGACGCCGGCAGCAATGGTGGCGAAGCCCGGCGTCGCGAACTTCCGGCTGATCCGGCTGAAGGGTTCCGGCAGTGCGCCGTAGTGGGCCATGGCCAGCAGGCTGCGGGACGGCGACATGAACGTGGACTGCAGGGAAGCGGCCGAGCTGGAGAGCACCGCCAGGGACATCAGGATGGCGAACGGGCCCATGATGGGGGAGGCCAGCGCCGTGAAGATGTTCTCGTGGTTTTCGGCGTTGTTCAATCCGTTGCCGGTATCTCCCACGCCGGCGAACATCATGGTGGCGATGCTGACCAGGAGGTATATGGCCAGGACGATGACCGCGGTGAGGGTGCCCGCCACGCCGGCGGTCTTCTTGCCGTTGGCGGTTTCCTCATTGACTGTCAGGCAAACGTCCCAGCCCCAGTACACGAAGATCGACAGGGAGATGCCGGCGGCAACCTGGCCGAAGGTCTCGATTTTGGTGACGTCGAACCAGTCCCAGCTGAACGGGATGGCGGTCTCGGAGGTGGACCAGTTGGCGAAAGCCATGACGACGAACAGGCCCAGGACCAGCAGCTGGAATCCCACCAGGCTGTACTGCACCATTTTGGTGGTGTGCATGCCGCGGTAGCTGACCCAGACGGCCAGTGCCACGAACACGAAGCATGTGATGACGTTGAGCGCCTTGTTGTCCGCCAGGTCTGCCAGTTCGGGGGAGCCTGTGACCTGGGACAGGAAGAGATAGAAGAAGTCGACGGCGACGCCGGCCAGGTTGGACAGCACGATGATGTTGGCGGCCAGCAGGCCCCAGCCGCCCATCCAGCCGATCCAGGGGCCGAACGCTTTGGTGACCCAGGTAAAGGTGGTGCCGCTGTCCGGGGAATCGGCGTTGAGTTCCCGGTAGGCGAGCGAGACCAGGATCATGGGGATGAAACCGATCAGGAAGATGACTGGCAGTTGGAGCCCGGCTTCGTTGACGGTGGGTCCAAGTGCGCTGGTAAGCGTGTAGGCGGGGGCAATGGTTGAGATGCCCAGGACGACGACGGCCAGCAGGCCGAGCTGCCCGCCCTTGAGTCCCTTGGCGCTGACGCCGCCCGTGGACGGTGCGTGGGCGTGGGGGCCGGATTTGGAGGTACTGGTCCGGATTGTCTCTGTCATGGCACCACTTTCTGGAAGGCTGTGAGACGGAGGTCACTATATGAATGGCGTTCATTTAGTATGGGACCGCCGGCCCTGTGATGCAAGACGCAATATGAACCACATTCGTTTATGACTGATTTCCATAATTAGTAAGCTCACTGAGAAATTTCCGGATTGCCGGCCGCGGGGCAGTCTACGGCTGGTAGCGTCGGCCCTACTGGACCAATCGAGGAGGACGCATGAAAGCTTCACCGACACTGACCAACAACCTGCAGGCAGTCCTTGCCGACCTGATCGAACTCCACATCCAGGGCAAGCAAGCGCACTGGAACATCGTGGGCACCAACTTCCGCGACCTGCACCTGCAGCTCGATGAGATCGTTGACGCTGCACGCCAGTTCGCCGACGATACGGCCGAGCGCATGCGCGCCCTGCACGCCCTCCCGGATGGCCGCAGCTCCACCGTTGCCGAAACCATCAGCCTGGCCCAGTTCCCTGACGGGCTGATCAGCACCGCGGACGCCATTGAGCGGATCGTCGCCGCCATGGAAGCCGCCGTGGGCACCATGCGCAAAGTCCACGACGAGGTGGATGAGGAAGATCCCACCTCCGCGGACCTTTTGCACGAGTTCATCGCCCGGCTGGAGCAGTTTGCCTGGATGGTGCAGGCAGAAAACATGAAGCCTACCGCCAAGGTGACTGCCGCCGACTCCAAGTAGGCCAAGCGTCCCACCCCTTGGGCGCCCCGTACCGGAATTGATCCGGCGCCGGGCGCCCTTTGCGGTCCCGGGCGGTCAGGTGGCCTTGGGCACTTTCCGCAGCACGACGGCGGCGAGAACTGCCGCCGTCGCCATCAGTACCAGCCCGATTGCCGCAGTGATGTGCACGCCGGAATCGAACGCCGCCGCCGCAGCGTCCCGGACCGCGTCCGCCAGCGGGCCGGGCAGGACGGCGGCCGCTTCCATGGCGCCCGCCAGCGTTTCCCCGGCGTTGTGCAGCGCGGTGCCCGGGAGCATGCCATCCAATCCTGCCGGGAGGCGCAGGTTGTGCTGGTAGGAGGCCGTCAGGATGGAGCCCAGGACCGCCGTCCCCAGCAGTGAGCCCACCTCGTATCCTGTTTCGGAGATGGCCGCGGCGGCGCCTGACTTTTCCGGGGGCGCGGAGCCCAGGATGAGGTCATTCGAAATGGTTTCCGCCGTCCCCACGCCCAGCGCCAGGACCAGGAGCGCTGCCAGCAGCAGTGCGGGTCCGCCGTCGTGGTTTCCGAACGCCACCAAGGTGTAGCCAGTGGCACTGAACGCCAATCCGGCTGCCACCACGTATCCCGGACGGACCTTGCGGACCAGCGGCACCACCACCAGGCCGGCCACCACCGTGGCTGCCAGCGCGGGAATCATCGCCACCCCCGCGGCTGACGGGCTCAGGCCCTCAAGGAGCTGGAGGTGCTGGGCAAGGAACAGGATGAAGCCATTGAAGGAAAACAGGGCCAGGATGTTGGCGCTGATGGCCATGCTGAACACCCGGTTCCGGAACAGCGACATGTCCAGCAGGGGGTGTTCCAGGCGTTGCTGGCGCCGCACGAACACCACGCCCATCGCCGCGCCGAACGCCATGCTGCCAAGGCCTGCCGGGCCCGGACCTTCGGTGGCAACATCCTTGATGCCGTAGACCATGGGAACCATCACCAGCATGGAAAGCAGGATGCTGGGGACGTCCACCCTGCCCGGCGATGGGTCCTTGGATTCCGGGATCAAGGTTCTCCCCAGTGCCAGCAGGGGAAGCATCAGGGGTACCGCCACCAGGAACACGGCGCCCCACCAGAAATGCTCCACCAGCCAGCCGCCGAAGATTGGGCCCAGGGCTGCGCCTCCGGAGAACCCGGCAGCCCAGATGGCGACGGCCATTCGCCGGCGGTTGGGCTCCGGGAAGATGTTGCGGATCAGCGACAACGTGGAGGGCATCAGCATGGCCCCAAAGAACCCCAATGCGGCCCGTCCGGCGATCAGCCACTCCGCGGTGGGCGCAAAAGCCGTCGCGGCGGATAACCCGGCAAAGCCCGTGCTGCCGATAATGAGCAACCGGCGCCGCCCGATCCTGTCGCCAAGGCTTCCCATCGATACCAGGAGTCCGGCCAGCACCAGCGGATAGGCGTCGATAATCCACAGCAGGTGGACGCCGGAGGGTTCCAGGGCGCGGGTGATGGCGGGAAGGGCGAATGTCAGGGCGGTGTTGTCCACGGCGACGAGCAGCACTGGGAACATCAGCAGCCCCAGCGCGAGCCAGTCGCGCCGCGGGGAGCGCGCGGCCGCTCCGCCGGTGCGTGCGGGCACCAGGGTCGAAGGGGAAGTCGTCATGAAATAACTATACCGTCCAGACGGTATAGTTTGAAATCCGCGATTTCCCGTTTTGCCGCCGGGGGAGGGCATGATGGGAAGCATGCCCCGAAAGCCTGTAGCCCGTGACGCGGTCCTTGATGCCTTCGAAACCCTCCTGATTGAGGTGGGGGAGCGGGCAGCAACCTTGGACGCGGTGGCCAAGAAGGCGGGGGTGTCCAAAGGTGGGCTGCTCTACCACTTCCCCAACAAGGAAGCGCTCATCGAAGTGCTCCTGGACCGTTTGGACGGGCTGGCCAAGGAGGACGCCGACGCCATGGCCGGGGCCGCCGAGGGGGCGGCCGCCTACTTCATCCGTTCCTCCGTCTGGGCGGACACTCCGCTGGACCGGGCCATCGTCGCCGCCACCAGGCTGGCGGAGGTGGCGCACCAGGAAACGCGACGCCGATTCGCAGCCATCCAGCAGCGGTGGCTGGATGAGATCGCGGCCGACGTAGGGCCTGGACTGGCCAAAGCGGTCCTGTACATGGGGGACGGGCTGTATTTCAACGCCATGCTGTCCGTGGGCCCGGCACCGCAAGGGGGAGCGGCCGCTGACGTGGAGGAACTCCTGGCGGCCCTGGAGCGGCTCCGCAGGTAGCCTTCGCCATTTGCCGGGAAGGGTTGCGGCATAGGACAATGGAATGTTGTGAGGGCTGTCACCGGCCCGCATGATCCAGCACATGGCTGGTTTAACAAGTGAATAGCCTTTGATCTGCGGCGGGAGAGTTCTGCCGGTGTACAGGCAGGCGCCGTAGGAGCAAATCCTCCCCAGGAATCTCGCAGGCCCCCGTACCGCCGCGGCGAGGCGCCTCTGGAAAGCAGCAGGCGGTTCCCATGGCCCCCATCAGGGTCAGGAACCGGTGTGCTCACCGACGGTGCAAGCGGGTCCTGCCAGGCAGGCACCGCGGAAACTCTCAGGTCCAATACAGAGCGGGGAGGAACCCGAATCGCTGTGGCGTACCCTGCGCCGCCTGAGTAAATGGAGTTCCTTCGTGCCGGTTAGCCCAGCCTCCACCACCTTCGTAGACCGCCATATCGGCGCGAGCCGCCAGGCCGACGTCGACACCATGCTCAAAGCCGTTGGCTACGACACTGTCGACTCCCTGGTTGACACCGCCGTCCCCAAGGTCATCCGCCAGGAAACCGCCCTCCGCCTGCGGGACGCCCTCAGCGAGGTGGAGGTCCTGGCTGAGCTGCGCAGGATCGCCGGCCGGAACAAGACTGCCGTGCAGATGATCGGGCAGGGCTACTACGACACCGTGACGCCGCCGGTGATCCGCCGCAACATCCTTGAATCCCCGGCCTGGTACACCGCCTACACCCCGTACCAGCCCGAAATCTCGCAGGGCCGGCTCGAGGCGCTGCTGAACTTCCAGACCATGGTCCAGGACCTGGTGGGACTGCCCATCGCCAACGCCTCCCTCCTCGATGAAGCCACCGCCGTTGCCGAGGCCGTGCTGTTGATGCGCCGCGCCAACAAGTCCGCGGCGGCCAAGGACGGCAAGACCGTCCTGGACATCGACGTGCTCCCGCAGACCATCGCCATTGTCAAGGGCCGCGCCGAGGCGCTCGGCTTCGAGGTGGAGGTCGCCGACCTCTCCCAAGGCCTGCCCGACGGCGACATCAATGGCGTCGTGCTGCAGCAGCCCGGCGCCTCCGGCCGCGTGTGGGACCAGTCCGCCGTGATCGCCGCCGCCAAGGACCGGGGCGCGCTGGTGACGGTGGCCGCCGATTTGCTGGCGCTGACCCTGATCACCCCTCCGGGCGAGCAGGGCGCGGACATCGCCGTCGGCTCGGCCCAGCGTTTTGGCGTGCCGTTGTTCTTCGGCGGCCCGCACGCTGCCTACATGGCTGTCCGCAAGGGCCTGGAACGTTCCCTGCCCGGCCGCCTGGTTGGGGTGTCAAAGGACGACGCCGGTGTTCCCGCCTACCGTCTGGCTTTGCAGACCCGCGAGCAGCACATCCGCCGCGAGAAGGCCACGTCCAACATCTGCACGGCCCAGGCGCTGCTGGCCATCGTTGCGTCCATGTATGCCGTGTACCACGGCCCGGAGGGGTTGAAGGCGATCGCGGAAACGGCGCATGGCCACGCCCGTACCCTCGCCGCGGCGCTCAAGGCCGCCGGCCTGGACGTCCTGCACACCTCCTTCTTCGACACCCTGACGGTGCGCGTTGCCGGCCGCGCGTCAGCTGTGATCTCCGACGCAGAGGCCCGCGGCATCAACCTGCGGCGCATCGACGCCGACACCGTAGGCATCTCCCTCGACGAAACCACGACGCCGGCCATCGTCGCCCAGGTTGCCGACGTCTTCGGCGCCCCGGTTGCCGAGGTCCACGGCGAGGGCCAGGGCTTCGGTCTTGAGGCCGCCGTCGAGCGTTCCTCGGCCTATCTGCAGCATCCGGTGTTCAACACGCACCGGTCTGAAACCCAGCTGCTGCGTTACATCCGCAGGCTCTCTGACCGTGACCTGGCCCTGGACCGGACCATGATCCCGTTGGGTTCGTGCACCATGAAGTTGAACGCGACGGCTGAGATGGAAGCGATTTCCTGGCCGGAGTTCGCCTCGATCCACCCGTTCGCCCCGGACTCCCAGACCGAGGGCTGGCGCGAACTGATCACCGGGCTGGAGGCTGACCTGGCCGAGATCACCGGGTATGACCAGGTGTCCATCCAGCCCAACGCCGGCTCCCAGGGCGAACTCGCCGGCCTGCTGGCGATCCGCGGCTACCACCACTCCCGCGGCGAGCAGCAGCGCACCGTCTGCCTGATCCCGGCCTCGGCGCACGGCACCAACGCCGCCTCCGCCGTCCTCGCCGGCATGAAGGTCGTCGTCGTGGCCACCGCCCCGGACGGCACGATCGACCACGACGACCTGACGGCCAAGATCGAGGCGAACAAGGATGTCCTGTCGGCCATCATGATCACCTACCCCTCCACCCACGGCGTGTTCGACGGGGATGTCCGGGAAGTCTGCGACGCCGTCCACGCCGCGGGCGGCCAGGTCTACATTGACGGGGCCAACCTGAACGCCCTGGTGGGCCTGGCCCAGCCGGGCCGGTTCGGCGGCGACGTCTCGCACCTGAACCTGCACAAGACCTTCTGCATCCCGCACGGCGGCGGGGGACCCGGCGTCGGGCCCGTTGCCGCGAAAGCCCACCTGGCCCCGTTCATGCCCGGGGACGCGAACAAGGCCGCCCACGAAGAGGGCCACGGGGTGGCGATTTCGGCGTCCCGGTTCGGTTCGGCCGGGGTGCTGCCGATCTCGTGGGCGTACGTGAAGCTGATGGGCGGGCAGGGCCTGACCGAGGCCACCAAGTCCGCGCTGCTGGCCGCGAACTATGTCGCGTCCCGCCTGAACGAGTACTTCCCGGTCCTCTACACCGGTGAGGGCGGGCTGGTGGCGCACGAGTGCATCCTGGACCTGCGCGAACTCACCGCGAAGACCGGGGTCACGGCCGAGGACGTGGCCAAACGGCTGATCGACTTCGGGTTCCACGCCCCCACCCTGTCCTTCCCCGTCGCGGGCACCCTCATGGTGGAACCCACCGAGTCCGAGGACCTCGCCGAGATCGACCGCTTCATCGAAGCCATGATCACCATCCGACAGGAAATCGACCAAGTGGCCAACGGCGACTTCGCCGTCACCGACTCACCCCTGCGCCACGCACCCCACACGGCCGCCGCCGTCGTCTCCTCTGACTGGGACCGCGCCTACCCGCGCGAGCAAGCAGCCTTCCCGGCCCACCACAAGCAGGACAAATACTTCCCGCCCGTCGGCCGCATCGACGGCGCCGCCGGCGACCGCAACCTCATCTGCTCCTGCCCGCCGCTGTCCGAGTTCGAGAACTAGACCACTCCCGTGGTTGAGCCGGCCGGCACCGGGTTTTCGGCCGGCTCAACCACCGCTCCCAAAGGACTTTCAATGACTGAGAAGTACACCGCGCTCTACGACGAGCACAAAAAGCTGGGCGCCTCGTTCACGGACTTCGGCGGCTGGCAGATGCCGCTCAAGTACAGCTCCGAACTGGCCGAGCACCACGCCGTCCGCAAGGCCGCCGGGCTGTTCGACCTCTCCCACATGGGAGAAGTCTGGGTGACCGGCCCCGACGCCGCCGCCTTCCTGGACTACGCCCTGGCCGGCAAACTGTCCGCGGTCGCCGTGGGCAAGGCCAAGTACTCGCTGATCTGCAACGAAGACGGCGGCATCATCGACGACCTCATCACCTACCGCCGGCCGGCAGCAGCGGACGGCACCGACGTCTTCCTGGTAGTCCCCAACGCAGGAAACGCAGACACCGTCGCAGCAGCATTGCAGGAACGTGCCGCACGGTTCGACGTGAAGGTGGAGGACGCCTCAGCCCGCACGTCACTGATCGCCGTCCAAGGCCCGGCAGCAGAATCGATCCTGCTGCGGCTGCTTCCGGCAGCCCGGCATTCCCTGGTGACAGAGCTGAAGTACTACGCCGCCGTCGAGGTCCCCTTCCTGGTGGGCGGTGCGGGCCTGGACCTGCTGTTGGCCCGGACCGGGTACACCGGCGAGGACGGCTTCGAGATCTTCGTGGACAACGCGGACGCCCCGGGCCTCTGGCAGGCGCTGATCGCCATAGCCGACGAGGGCCAGCTCACCCCCGCAGGGCTCGCCTCCCGCGACTCCCTCCGCCTCGAAGCGGGAATGCCGCTCTACGGCAACGAACTCTCGCTGGAAGGCGACCCGTTCGCCGCCGGCCTGGGCGCCGTCGTCGCGCTGTCCAAGGAAGGCGACTTCGTCGGGAAGGCCGCGCTGGCAGCCATCAAGGAAGCCGGTGCAGGCAGCACCTCCGGCCGCCGCCTCGTGGGGCTCAGGGGCCAGGGACGCCGCGCCGGCCGCGCGCACTACCCGGTCCTGAAAAACGGCGCCACCGTCGGTGAAGTCACCTCCGGCCAGCCTTCGCCCACCCTGGGCTACCCGATCGCCATGGCCTACGTCGACGTCGAGCATTCGGCGCCGGGAACCTCCCTCGAAGTCGACCTTCGCGGTAAGGCCGAACCCTTCGAAGTCGTCGGCCTCCCGTTCTACAAGCGCCAAAAATAGCGCCGGACAGCCGGTGGTTTTGCTTGTCGAAACCCCGCCCCCACCACCCGTTTTAGTTAGGAACCAATCGCATGGCTGTTGGCGTTTTTGATCTGTTTTCGATTGGGATCGGGCCTTCGTCGTCTCATACTGTGGGGCCGATGCGGGCTGCCGCCGTTTTTGCGGAGGAACTCAAGGCCTCGGGTGTGCTGGCTCACGTGGCGTCGTTGCGGGTGGATTTGTATGGCTCGTTGGCGGCCACGGGCCATGGGCACGGGACGATGACCGCGATCCTGCTGGGCTTGGAGGGGTTTCACCCGGAGTTGATCCTCCCGTCGGAGGTGGAGGAGCGGCTGGCCGCGATTGCCGGGACGGGGACCTTGCACCTCGCCGGCGCCGTGCCGCTGCCGTATGGGGTGAAGGACATGGTGCTGCGGCCCCTGACGGTATTGCCCCGGCACACGAACGGGATGACGTTCACCGTCACCGATGCTGCCGGTGCGGTGGTGCATGCCGCGACGTTCTTCTCGGTCGGTGGCGGGTTCATCGTCCGGGAGGGTGAGGAAGACGCGGCCCGGCAAGAACTGGAGGAGTCCAAGAAGGAGCTTCCGCTGCCGTTCCGGACCGCGGCGGAACTGTTGGAGCATTGCGCAGTGACCGGGTTGGGAATCGCCGACGTGATGCTGGTGAACGAAAAAGCCTCCCGCGGCGAGGAGGAGATCCGGGCCGGGTTGCTGCACATCTGGTCCGTGATGGAAGCCTGCGTTGCGGCCTCGTTGAAGCGTGAGGGCGTGTTGCCGGGCGGCTTGAAGGTCCGCCGCCGCGCCCCTGACTGGTTTGAGCGGTTGAAGAAGGAATGCGCCGACGGGCAGGACACGGACCAGGACGCCGCGTGGGACGCGGGCCCGTTCGATCCCCGGTATTGGCAGGAATGGGTTAACTTGGTGGCGCTGGCCGTGAACGAGGAGAACGCATCCGGTGGCCGCGTGGTCACCGCCCCGACGAACGGGGCGGCCGGGATCATCCCTGCCGTGTTGTTCTACGCCCTGCATTTCGCTCCCGGCATGGACAAAGCCACCGGCGCTGACCGCGACGACGTCGTGGTCAAATTCCTGCTCGCCGCCGCCGCCGTGGGGGTGCTGTACAAGGAACAGGCCTCGATCTCCGGGGCCGAGGTCGGCTGCCAGGGCGAGGTGGGTTCCGCGTCCTCGATGGCCGCCGCGGGCCTGGCCGAGGTCATGGGCGGGACCCCGGCGCAGGTGGAGAACGCCGCTGAAATCGCGATGGAACACAACCTGGGCCTGACCTGCGATCCGATCGGCGGGCTGGTGCAGGTGCCCTGCATCGAACGGAACGCGATCGCGGCCGCGAAGGCGATCAACGCCGCGAAGATGGCGCTCTGGGGTGACGGGACCCACCGGGTCTCCCTGGATGAAGTCATCATCACCATGCGCGAAACCGGCAAGGACATGTCCCACAAATACAAGGAAACCGCCATGGGCGGCCTCGCCGTCAACGTCGTCGAATGCTGACCACAGCCGCCGCTTTCCGGAACCCGGGCGGCCCTTCCTAGTTGTGGGCGGCGCTTCCTAGTTGTGGGCGGCGGCCCACCAGTTCAAGGAAGCGGCAAACACCAGCCAGGAAATGTATGGCAGCAGGAGTATCCCGGCGGTCCGGCTGATGGGACCAAAGAAGAGGACCGTGACCGCAACGGCGGAAATGAGTGCCAGGATGATGCCAAACCCAAGCCACAGGGCAAGAGTTCCAAGGGCAGGGTAGAGGGCGAAGAACGCAGGGGTCCAGGCAAGGTTGAGGAGCAACTGGATCCCGTAGGCGGTGAGGGCGCTCCGGGTCTGTTCCGTCCGCTTGCGCCACACCAGCCAGCCGGCAACAGCCATCGCCGTGTAGAGGATTCCCCAGACCGGGCCAAACACGCCGTTGGGCGGGGACCAGGGCGCCTTGTCCGCCGTCGCATACCAGCCGTTGACGTTGCTGGCCGACGCCAGTCCGCCCAACGCCGCCACCAGCAAGGAGGCCACCAGGAAGGCGGCGAGCCCGGCCATTTGGATCCCGGCGCCATAGGGCCGCCCGCCCTCCGCGGAAGTGCTGCTCTGGTGCCGGTCTGGCCTCATCCTCCAACCCTTGCCGACCCCGGGCAGCCCCGTCAAGGCGCCGCCCCGTGGACGGTCGGCGCCATGCCAGGCAGCGCCGGGAGAAGGGCTCCAGTGGCTGAGGCTTTAGACTTGATGCTGCATGTCCGCACGCATCCAGACCCACCGAAACCGCGCACAAACCCGATTGGACACGGCCCCCTTGCGAGAATTCACCGCACGTTTTGCCACAGCCGAGGAAATTGAGAACTGGGACAAGCACGTCACGGCCAACCCCAACGGCGGCAACATGCTGCAGTCCGCTGCCTACGCCTCGGTCAAGAACGGGACCGGCTGGAAAGTCCGCTTCCTTGTCCTGGAAGCCCCGGGAAGCTCCAGCTACAACCTGGTCCTGGAAAAGTCATTTCCCGTCCTCGGACGGCTTTGGTACCTCATCAAGGGCCCTGATGTTGCGGCCGCCGCAGACTTGAAGGCTGCCCTCGAAGCCTGTGCGGCTTTTGTCCGCAGCCGGAAACTGAACGTCTTCACCATCAAGGTGGAACCGGACATCATCGACACCGCCGGGGCGCAGCAGGACATCCAGGCGGCAGGCCTTGTCAAGGCCCCTAACATCCAGTCCAACGACTCCACCGCGCTGCTGGACATCTCGGGCAGCCCCGAGGACGTGTTCAAGGCGATCTCCTCGCGCGCCCGCAACGCCGTCCGGCGCGCCGAGCGCGAGGGCTGCCAGGTGGTACGGCGGGAACAGGGCCCGGAAACCTACCGCGCCCTTTACGACCTGATGGCAGACACCGTCAACGCCAAAGGCTCCATGCCCCTGCGCAGCTACGACTACTACGCCAAGTTCTGGGACGAATTCTGCAACCGTGGCCAGGGCAACTTCTTCTTCGTCTATGAGGATGGAAGGCCCAGCGTCGGAGCTTTCGTGATCAACTACGGTGCCAAGGCAACCTACAAGGACGGCGGATCCACCCAAAACCGCAAGCAGTACGGGGACTCGCACCTGGTGCAGTGGGAAGCCATCCGCCGCATGCAGGAACTCGGCTGCACCGAATACGACTTTTGCGGCACCCCGCCGGCGGCCCGGATCAAGGACAAAACCCACAACCTGTACGGGATGGGCATGTTCAAGACCAGCTTCACCAAGACCGTCACCGACTTTGTGGGCTGCTACGACTACGTCCTGTCCCCGCTGCGCCACAAGCTCTGGACCAGTGGCGGCGAAAAGGTGCTCCGCCGGATTGAGACCGCCCGGACCGGCCAGCAGTTCTACTGACCGGCATCCCCGCGGGACGCAACCCACCGCAGCCCACGGCCGGACCGTACGCCCCGTGCAGCCCGCCCCGAACACCGTCCGCCCAGCGCGTGCCCACCAGGCCGCGAAGAGTCCCGAAGAAGGTCACCCCTTGAATCCTGTTTCCGCCGCTACCGGACTTGAATACGCCACGCTCAGCGACGCCGAGTTTGAGGCCTTCGCCGAAAAGCACCCGCAAAACAGCTTCCTGCAGTCCATCGACTTTGCCCGTTTCCAGCGCGCCCGGGGCCAGCAGGTGGAACTCTTCGGCGTCCGGCGCAGCGGCGAACTCGTCGCCGCCGGCAAACTCAACTACTCGACCACCAGGCTTGGCTACACCATCTGCGAATGCGCCAAGGGGCCCCTCATGGACTACGGGGACCGCAACCTGGTGAGCGGCGTCGTCGAACTCCTCCGCAAGCACGCCGCCGGCCGCAAAGCCGCTGAACTGCGGATCTCGCCGAACATCAGGTACATCGCACGGGACGCCGATGGCGCCGAGCACCCGGACGTCGAGGACAACCGCCCGCTCGTGGCGGACCTGGAACGGCTCGGGTTCCGGCACCAGGGCCTGGACATGAACTTCGTCAACGTGAACTGGATGTTCATCAAGAGCCTCGTGGGAATCCAGGACGCTGAAGAACTCATCATGGGCACCAGCTACCGGACCCGTAAGGCCATCCGCAAGGCCGAAAAGAACGGTGTCTTCCTGGAACAAGCCACGCTGGAAACCCTGGACGATTTCTACGGGGCCTTGAGCCGGGCCGGGGACGAAAAGGGATTCACCTACCGAGAGCGCGCCTATTATGAGCACCTGCTCCGGACCACCTCGGCGGAATTCACCAAGCTCATGATGGCCAAGATCGACATCCCCGCGTACCGGAAATCCATCACCGAGCGCCTGGCGGCGGAGTCGGCCACCGCCGCGGAGCTCCGGCGTGAAGTGGAAGAAACGGGCAGCAAGAAGAAGGCCAACCGGCTCAAAGTGGTCCAGGACCTGGTGGACAGCTACGAGCGGAGCCTCAAGGACATCGAGCGGTTCCCGGATTCGGTGGGGACCGCCACCGTGGCAGCCATCCACTTCGTCTGCTACGGCGATGAGGTGGTGTGCGTGATCGGCGGCACCGTCCAGGACTACATCTACTTCAACGGGGCCACCTCACTGTACTGGGGCATGATGCTGCACGCCCTGGAAAAGGAGTACCCGCGGTACAACTTCTACGGCACGTTCGGCATCTCCGGCCAGGACGAGGAGGGGCACGGCGGCTACGAATTCAAGAAGGGATTCGGCGGCGAAGTGGTCCAGCTGGTGGGCGACTTCACCATGCCCGTACGGCCCGTGGTCTTCCACGCCAACCGGCTGGCCAGATCAGCCGCCGCCGCGGCCCGCTCATTGCTTGGCAAGCTGCCGCTGAAGCGCGCAGCCTGACCGTCCACACACCGCGCAGAGGGAGGAACCGGGCATGACTGACCGGCACGAACGGCCAGGGTCCAGGCCGAAGACTGACGGCTTGCCCAAGACTGAGCCGCTGACCCCTGCCCAGATGCGGCAGGACGCAGCCGCCCGGAGGATGCTGCGACGCCTGGTGCAGGGCGAGAACCCGCCCACCGCCCCCTTGAGCATCGTGGACCGCCTGGCGGGCAGCCCCTACGCCAACCCCACCATCCAGGTGGGCGGTGTGGACACATCGGCCCGCAAGACCCTGGACTTCGCGCTCCACCTGGCAGAGACCATGTTCCGCTACGGGGCGGGTGCCCTGGAGGTGGAGACCAGCATCATCGCCGTCACTGCCGCCCTGGGCCTGAAGAACATCGAGGTGGACATCACCAACCAGTCCGTGGGCATCAATTACGCCCCCAAGGACCAGACGCCCATCGCCCTGCTGCGGGTGGTGCGGTCCTGGACCAACAACTATGCGGGCCTGGCCAAGGTCCACCAGCTGGTCACGGACATCGTGGCCGGCGGCGTGGGCCGCGAGGAAGCCATCCGCCGGCTCAACGAGGCCATCACCAGCCCCAAACCGTATCCGCGCTGGATGGTCACCGCTGCATTCGGTGTCTTCGCCGCCGTGTTCGTCGGTGTGCTGGGCGGCGGTGTGGTGTCCTCGGCCATCGCGTTCGTCGCCAACATCGGGATCAGCCTGCTGGCCCGGCAACTGGGCCGCTGGCGGGTCCCGGACTTCTTCACCACGGCCAGCTGCTCGTTCGTCGTCACCATCCTTGCCTTGCTGCTCTGGCAGTTCGGCCTCACCGCATCACCGTCGATCGTGGTGGTGGGCGGCATCCTGCTGCTGCTGCCCACCGGACGGCTGGTCTCGTCCGTGCAGGACGCCATCAACGGCTTCCCGGTCACCGCCGCGGGCCGGTTCCTGTCAACCCTGCTGACCTTCGGTGCGATCGTGGCCGGTATCGCCGTGGCGTTCGTGGTGGGGGAGCTGACCGGGTTGCAGCGGATCGACGTCACGCAGACCTTCCCGCCCGCCTACGATTTGTGGGTCCTCGTCCTGTTCGTGGCCGCCGCGGTAATGGCCATCGGCATCACTGAGCAAACCACCTGGCAGCTCCTGCTGCCAACGGCGGGAGTGGGCGTTGCAGGCTACCTGGTGCTGCTGGGCGGCGGACTGCTGGGGATCGGGGACCGCTTCGCGCCGGCGCTGGCGGCCGTTGTCATCGGCCTCCTGGCGCGGGTGGTGGCACTGCGGATGGGCGCGCCGCAGCTGGTGGTGGCTGTGCCCGCGGCGCTGATCCTGCTGCCGGGGCTCACCATTTTCCGGTCCATGTATGTGCTCACGGTCGAGGAATCGGAAATCCTGAACGGCGCAGGCGGTATGCTCAGCGCCGGCGCCATCGTGCTGGGAACGGCCGGCGGGATCGTCCTGGGCGATGTGCTGGCCAGGCCGTTGACCCGGAGCCTGGCGAGCAACGAGCGCCGCCGCGCCCGCCGGCGCTAGATTTTCCCTACCGGCAACTTTTTCTCTGCCTGGAACACGTCCTCCACGCGGCCCTGCGCCCAGTACCCGGACAATGACACCTGGCGCCGCTCCAGGCCGCGCTGCTTGAAGAAGACCTCGCGCAGGGACTTCATGTAGCCCCGCTCGCCGTGGGCAAAGACATCCACCGTGCCGGCCGGCCACTCCGCTCCCGCCACGGCATCCACCAGCACCGTGCTGGAGCCTGCCGGGACATCGCCGCGGACCAGCCACCGGACCTCGAGCCCGGCCGGAGAGTTCAATGGCTGGATGTCGGCCTCGGCGCCGACTTCCAGGAAGGCCAGCCCCACCGCGGTGGGAGGAAGCGCCTCGATGGACGCGGCAATGGCCGGCAGCGCCGCCTCATCACCGGCGAACAGATACCAGTCAGCCTCGGGATTGGGGTTGTACGCACCGCCGGGGCCGGTGAACGTGAGCGTTTCGCCGGGCCGGGCGTTAGCCGCCCACGGACCGGCCAGGCCTTCGTCGCCATGGACCACGAAGTCGATGGCGAGCTCCTTGGCCCCTGGATCCACCCAGCGCAGCGTGTAGGTGCGGGTATACGGCCACTGCTCGCGCGGCATGGTTTCCCGGACCGTCCACAAATCCAAGGGGGAGGGGTAGTCCACGCCGGGCTGCGGGAACACGATCTTTACGTAACGGTCCACGAAGGCGTTATTGACGAAGTCCCTGAATCCGTCCCCACCTGCGATGATTCGGACCATGTGCGGGGACAACTGCTCTTTACGCAGTACCGTCAGGTTGACCTGGGGGCGGTTGTTCTTCGTAGCGCTGGTGGCGGCGGGGACAGTGCTCATCAGGCAAGCCTAAGCCAGGGGCACCGGCGGGAGCTCCCAGGTTACGTCCGGCGCACCCTGTTCCCGCAGCAGCTCATTCACACGGCTGAACGGGCGGGAACCAAAGAAGCCGCGCGAGGCGGACAAGGGACTGGGATGCGCGCTGGCGACGACGGGCGCATCGGCCAGGAGGGGCCTTACCCCCTCCGCCTCCTTGCCCCACAAGACGGCGACCAAGGGCGTCCCGGACCCGTCCGCGGCGCGGCGTCCGGCCACGGCCGTGACTGCCGCCGTCGTAATGTCCTCCCAGCCCTTGCCCCGGTGGGAGCCGGCGGACCCAGCCCGGACGGTGAGCACCCGGTTCAGGAGCAGGACTCCCTGATCCGCCCAGGCGGACAGGTCGCCGTGGACCCGCGGGGGAATGCCCAGGTCGGATTCGAGTTCTCGGTAGATGTTGGCAAGGCTGCGGGGGAGCGGGCGCGTGCGCGCGTCCACGGAAAAGGAAAGGCCGACGGCGTGCCCCGGCGTGGGGTACGGGTCCTGCCCCACGATGAGGACTTTCACGCCGGCGAGCGGCTGGCGGAAGGCGCGCAGGACGTTCGACGGCGGCGGCAGGATCTGGTGCCCGGCCGCCTCTTCGCCGGCAAGGAAGGCCAGCACCGACCGCAGCTTCGCTTCGACGCCCTGCAGCGCCGCCGCCCAATCCGGCGCCATGAGCTCCGCCAGGGGCAGCCTGGCCAGGTCGCTGAAGCTGGTGCCGTCCGCCGGGTCCTGCTGCAGGTCGAACAACGCATCCGATTCAAACATCGGTCCATTCTTGCAGCAGGCGCCTGCCGGCCGGGAAAGTGCGTCGACGGCCGGGCCGAATGACACTCCTGTGAGACGGCCGGGCCGAATGACACTCCTGTGATTCGCCCGCTAGCATGGGGGTAAGACATTTACCGTAACCAGCGAAGGAGTGTGGCGTGGCGGAACCGGCCCGGGAACACCTGCCGGAGCAGGATCCACGGAATTCCCTGCTGGCGGATTTTCTGCTCCGTGACTCCTCCCTCACCGAGCGCGAACAGCAGATGCTGGCGCTGGAGCGCCAGTGGTGGAAGTACGCCGGGGCCAAGGAACAGGCCGTCCGGGAGCTGTTCGACCTCTCCGCAACCCACTACTACCAGCTCCTCAATGCCCTGATCGACCGCGAGGATGCATTGGCCCACGATCCCATGCTGGTCAAGAGATTGCGTAGACTACGTACGTCGCGCCACCGTGCACGCACCGCCCGCCGCCTGGGATCCGACGCTTAGCACGCCCCAGGCCGGGACCCTGGCAGCAATCAACAAGGATGTCCTTCCACCATGACCAAATACGCCCGCGATGAATTCGACAAGGTCCCCGAGGCCGCGTCGCGACAAGGTGTCCACCGGACGGCCTCGGCCCCGTCCCGGGTGCGGCTGTGGCCCATCCTCGCAGTGGGCGTGGCGGCCCTGGCCATCGGGCTGGTGTCTTTCCTGATCCTCCCCAAGCTCGGCTTCAACGCCACGGCAACCGAGGCCTCTGCCAGCGTGGAATCCACCGCGTTGGCCGGTACCGGATCCACCGCTTCCGCCACGCAGGCAACCACGCCCCCGGCCGCTTCCGAATCCTCGGCCACTGCCGGGCCGTCTGCAAGCAGCAGCCCGGAGCCGACGCCGTCGGCCACCCAGCAGGCCGTCGTCGACCGGACGCAGCCAGTGGCCGTCTACAACGCGGCCGGTACCGCCGGGCTGGCCAGCCGCATTGGCGGAACGGTCCAGGCTGATGGCTGGCGGCTCGGACAGGTAGGCAATTGGTCCGGTGCGCCGCAGAAATCCTCCGTGATCTATTACGCCGGTCCCCAGCAACTGGCCAGCGCCCAGGAGCTCGCCGCGCTGTTGAACATCCCCACGGTGGTCAGCAGCACCGAGTTCCAGGCGCCGCTCGTAGTGGTCCTGGGCCCCGGGTACCGGTAGCCGGGCGGCCTCAGTTACGCCTGCATAACGTTCCCGGCCCGGGGCATGCCGCAGCCGTCGACCCGTGGCGGCCTTTGGCTAGAGTGATTCCAGGCCACGGCCCGCGGGGCTGCACGCAACAGCACCGGCCCACCCGGCCGCAACGGAAAAGAGTTGGTCACCATGGCACTGGGAACCGTCAAATGGTTCAACGCTGAAAAAGGCTACGGCTTCATCACTGTTGACGGCTCCAGCGATGACGTCTTTGTCCATTGGTCTGCGATCCGGGGCGAAGGCTACCGGGCCCTCGAGGAAGGCCAACGGGTGCAGTTGGAGGTCGGCGAGGGGGACAAGGGCCCGCAGGCGGAAAACGTCCGGCCCGCCGAGTGAAGCCGATGCACCGTCCCGCCGTCCGCACTGCCCTCGCCGTTTCCCTGGCGGCCGTTCTCGGCAGCACAGCCTGCTCCGGGACAGGCGGAAACGCCCGGGTGGAATCCGCCGAGGCATCCGGCGACGGCGTCCTCCGGGTTGGCCTGGTCCTGGACAACACCGGCGACAGTGCCTTCCTGAACCAGCCACAGGTCGCCGCCGCCAAGCTGGCCGTCCAGGACATCAACGCGGCCGGGGGACACAAGGGCCGTCCCGTCGAACTGCTGCCCGCACACCCGGAACAGGACACTGCCGGGCAGGCGAAAGCCTTGCTGGCCGCGAAGGCGGACGTGGTCATCGGACCCACCGATTCCAGCCACGCGGAGGCGGCAGTAGATGTCCTGTCCCGCGCCCACATACCACTCATTTCACCGGCCAACACCGCTGCCGGCCTGACCGGAATGGCCAGCGGCGGCTACTACTTCCGCACCGCGGCGGCCGACGTCGCGCAAGGCCCTGTGTTGGCCAAACTCGCCAAGGACGCCGGGGCTGCCACCGTCAGCGTGCTGTACCAGGAAGGCGCCTACGGCAAGGACCTGCAGGCCGCCGTCACGGAAGCGGCAAAGCAGTCCGGGCTTACCGTCCTTCCCGGCGCCGGTTTCACGACCGGGGACGCCGCCACGGCGGCAGGCTCCTTGGCCAAAACCAAGCCGGACGCCGTCGTCGTGATAGCCCGTGAGGGCGCCCAAGGCGCACTGGCTGCGCTGAACGATGCCGGCCTTGGCGGTTCACGCATCATCATGAGCGACGGCGCTTTCGCCCGCTACGGCTCCGGTCTCGGTTCCAAGGTCCTGGATGGTGCCCGCGCAGTGGTGCCGGGACAGCTGCCGACGGCCGCTTTCCAGCAAAAACTCCTGGCGGTGGACCCGTCGCTGAAGGACGTCTCCTACGCTGCCGAAACCTACGATGCCGTGACCCTGGCCGCGCTGGCAGCGGCCCGTGCGCAGGACGACGCCGGCCGCTCGATCGCCGCCAACCTGATTCCGGTATCGGGCGGGACAGCGGCGCCCGGCGCCGGAACGGCCGCTGCGCCGTGCGCGACCTACAAGGCGTGCCTTGGCGGCCTGGCTGCCGGTCCCGACATCAATTACGACGGCGAGTCGGGGCCCATTGCCTTTGACGCGAACGGGGATATCACCGTGGCGTCCTTCTCCGTGTTCACTTACGGGCCGGACAACCTGCCCACTCCGAGCGGACGGGAGACAGCCGGACATCCGGGCTGATCGCCCTCGGCGAAGCGACCGCCGCCAGCGGCCCGTCCGGTGTCTTTTCGCTTGCACTCTCACCGGGGGAGTGCTAATTATGGAGTTAGCACTCTGACGTACCGACTGCTAAGCAACGCCCGGTTCCGGCCGGCCGCGCAAGGCACCGGTCGAAGAGCGAAAGAAACACCTCACTTCAGTGAGATCCCCAGCCGGAGGCATACAGAGGCCGCTGTCGAAGGATCGTCCGTCGCGGGCACTGCAGCGAAGGTTCATTCTTAACGACTGTCCCGAAAGGACTACTGCCGTTATGGCCAAGATCATTGCATTTGATGAAGAGGCACGCCGCGGCCTTGAGCGTGGCCTGAACACCCTCGCCGACGCCGTTAAGGTCACCCTCGGCCCGCGTGGACGCAACGTCGTCCTCGAAAAGAAGTGGGGCGCCCCCACGATCACCAACGATGGTGTATCCATCGCCAAGGAGATCGAGCTGGACGACCCGTACGAGAAGATCGGCGCAGAGCTGGTCAAGGAAGTTGCCAAGAAGACGGACGACGTCGCCGGCGACGGTACCACCACGGCGACCGTGCTGGCCCAGGCGCTGGTCAAGGAAGGCCTGCGCAACGTTGCCGCCGGCGCCGACCCGCTGTCCCTCAAGCGCGGCATCGAAAAGGCCGTTGAAGCTGTCACCCGCGAACTCCTGGCCTCCGCCAAGGAAATCGAAACCAAGGAAGAGATCGCGGCCACCGCCTCCATCTCCGCCGGTGACGACGAAATTGGTGCCCTCATCGCCGAAGCCCTGGACAAGGTCGGCAAGGAAGGCGTCATCACGGTCGAGGAGTCCAACACCTTCGGCCTGGAGCTTGAACTCACCGAAGGCATGCGCTTCGACAAGGGCTACATCTCCGCCTACTTCGTCACCGACGCAGAGCGCCAGGAAACGGTCCTCGAGGATCCGTACATCCTGATCGTCAACTCCAAGATCTCCAACGTCAAGGAACTGGTTGCTGTCCTCGAAAAGGTCATGCAGTCCAACAAGCCGCTGCTGATCATCGCCGAAGACATCGAGGGCGAGGCCCTGGCCACCCTGATCGTCAACAAGATCCGTGGCACCTTCAAGTCCGTCGCCGTCAAGGCCCCGGGCTTCGGTGACCGCCGCAAGGCTCAGCTGGCAGACATCGCCGTCCTCACCGGCGGCCAGGTCATCTCCGAGGAAGTCGGCCTCAAGCTTGAGACCGCAGGCCTCGAACTGCTGGGCCAGGCCCGCAAGGTCGTTGTCACCAAGGACGAGACCACCATCGTCGAGGGTGCAGGCGACGCAGACCAGATCGCCGGCCGCGTATCCCAGATCCGCGCCGAGATCGAGAACTCGGACTCCGACTACGACCGCGAGAAGCTGCAGGAACGCCTGGCCAAGCTGGCCGGCGGCGTTGCAGTCATCAAGGCCGGTGCCGCCACCGAGGTTGAGCTCAAGGAACGCAAGCACCGCATCGAGGACGCCGTCCGCAACGCCAAGGCTGCGGTTGAAGAAGGCATCGTCGCCGGTGGCGGTGTTGCCCTCATCCAGGCCGGTGCCAAGGCATTTGCCAACCTGCAGCTCTCCGGCGACGAAGCAACGGGCGCCAACATCGTCCGCGTTGCCATCGACGCCCCGCTGAAGCAGATCGCCTTCAACGCCGGCCTCGAGCCCGGCGTGGTTGTCGACAAGGTCCGCGGACTGCCCGCAGGCCACGGCCTGAACGCAGCCACCGGCGAGTACGTCGACCTGCTGGCAGCCGGCGTGAATGATCCGGTCAAGGTCACCCGCTCTGCCCTGCAGAACGCGGCGTCCATCGCCGGCCTGTTCCTCACCACCGAAGCCGTGGTGGCAGACAAGCCCGAGAAGGCTTCTGCCCCCGCCGGTGGAGACGACATGGGTGGCATGGGCGGCATGGGCGGCTTCTAAGCCCACTTGCCGGGACCTGTCCCGCTGACACGAAATGCGGCCCCCTCCTTGGGAGGGGGCCGCATTTCTTTGTTCCGAGGGCTACTTCCTGGCGGAAGCCAGCATCCCTTCGACTTCCTTCTTGAAGGCGTCCGCGGCTGCCTGCGGCGTCAGGCGGTCGTACAGTACTTCATCCGTGTAGCGCTTGATGACGTTCTGGACGCTTCCCGCACCCACTGGCGGAACCGGCGGCGCGCCCTTGATGTCCGGCGCTATGTCCTTGAGGAAGCCCACCACCGTGGTGTCGGCCGGCTTGAGCGAGGGAGTAATACCAGCCACGATGGCGCTGTTGGTGGGCACACCGCGGTCCGTCATCAGGATGCCGCCGGCCTCCGGACTGTTCGTGAGGTAGTCGATGAATTCAGCCGCCTGCTGCGGGTGCTTGGACCGGGACGAAGCCGACCAGAACATGGTTGGCTTGTAGTACATCCCGTTGCTTGCCGATGCGCCGCTGATGCTCGGGGCCCGCAGCATCTTGATGCTGCTGCCCGTGGTGGATTCCAGCGAGCCCAGCTGGTTGGTCCACCACCAGGCCATGGCCACCCGGTTGGTGCCGAAGAGGCTCTCCTCCAGCCCCGCGCCGGCGTCCTCGGTGGCGACGGTGGCAGGAGGACTGGCCTTTGAGTTCCGCTGGTCCTTGAGCCGTTCCCAAAAGGACGCGGCGGTGGCCGTCTCGAAACCGAGCCCGCCGTCACCCGTGTACAGGTCCTGTCCGTGCTGGCGCAGCCAGATGATCAGGTCTGCTTCGTTGCTGCCGTAGGCGGCGCCGTAGCTCTTCCCGTCACCAGCGGCACTGATATTGGCTGCGGTGTCCGTGAAGTCTTTCCACGTCCACGTCTTGTCGTCCGGGAGCGGAATGCCTGCTGCGTCGAACACCTTGGTGTTGGCCATGATGACGTAGGCATTCTGGCCGGTGCTGAGACCATACTGGGCACCGCCATACTGGCCGGACGCCAGGGCCTCCTTGTCCAGCTTGGAGGTGTCGATGCCGCTTTGCTTGGACAAGTCCATGAGCGCCCCGCGGCCGCCGTATTCGGCAATGTACTTCTGATCCATCTGGATAACGTCCGGGGCATCATTGGCAGCTGTCTTCGTTGCGAGCTTGTCCCAGTAGCTGGCCCATTCGCCCGGCTCCGCCTTGATCTTGATGTTCGGGTGCGACGCTTCAAATGCGGCGATGACCTTTTGGGTCTGTGCGTTCAGGTACTCGTTGCCCCACCACGCGAACCGCAGGGTCACCTGCCCGTTGTCCCCCGAGCCGCCGGGGGCTCCGCAGCCTGTTGCCAGCAGGGTGAGCGCCATGGCGGCGGCGCCGAGCTGGAAACTGCGCCGGCTGAAGACTGGACTCGTCATTGATGTTCCTTCCGGATGTTGTAACCGCTGGGTCGATCCCACGTCGTTGCGGGACCCTCGACCTCACGGGAAAGCGTTTTCTCACTGTGATTCTGCGATTGTTTCGCGAGTGGAAGGGATGAGTCAAGAGTTTCGGTAAACGTTTTCCTGGATGGTATCCAGGCTGGCGGCCACGGCACGTGCGGGAGCTGTACATCGTGCGGCGGACTGCCGAGAGGGCCTGTGCCGCTGCGGTGGCGGCCCATTGTCGTTGGCTTCTGGCAGGATGGACCGGTGACGATTACTGCAGCGGCTGACGGTTCGGCCTTGGGAAACCCGGGCCCGGCCGGCTGGGCCTGGTACGTGGATGACAACTGTTGGCGGGCGGGCGGCTGGCCCCACGGGACCAATAACCAGGGGGAGCTGATGGCTGTCCTGGATCTCCTGCGGGCCACCGCGCATCTTCCGGGGGAGGACCTTCGCATCCTCTGCGACAGCCAGTACGTCATCAACTCCATTACCAAATGGATGCCCGGGTGGAAGCGCAAGGGATGGCGTAAAGCCGACGGGAAGCCCGTCCTGAACGTTGAACTGCTGAAGGAACTTGACCGCGAACTGGCAGGCCGGACGTATACCTTCGAATGGGTCAAGGGCCATGCCGGCCACAGCCTGAACGAGGCCGCCGATGAACGCGCCCGGGCCGCGGCAACCGCCTACCAGCAGGGCGTGGCCGCCCGGTCTGGTCCGGGATTTCCGGGGGCGCACCATCCGGGCGCCTCCGGGCACAGCTTTGAGGCGCAGCCTCAGGCCGGCAGTGGCCTCCAGCCGGCCACCCTCGACATCCCCGCCCCTGCACCCGCCCGCTCGGCCGCCCCCGGCCGCCCGGAGGCAGGCCCTACCCGTGCGGACACCCGCCCGGCAGCGGCCGGCCAAAAAGGTCCTGCAGCGGGAAACGGCAAACAGCGGGCCATGCCCCAGCCGGCTTCGGCTTATGACGAGCTTGACCTGTTCAGCGAATTGGACACGGAAGCCCAGGAGGATGCGGAGGCAGCGCAGCAGGCCGGTGCGGTCGCGCCGGAGGCCCTGGTGGAGCAATTCGAACGTGAGCTGCTGGGCCCGCTGGTGCGCGGCGACATTGGCCGGACAGCAGTCCTCCTCCACCCGGACTTCATGGAAATCGGCAGTTCGGGAAGGGTGTGGACCCGGGACGCCATGATGATGGCCCTCGAAGAGGACCCCGGTGAACGGACCGACATCGAGGTTCTGGGCGCTGAGCGTATCGGCACCGGCGCCGTCCTGCTGACGTATCGGAGTTTTGCCCGTGCCGGCACCACGCTGCGAAGCTCGCTGTGGGTCCTTGACGGCGAACGGTGGCGGCTGCGGTTCCATCAAGGAACCCCGGAAGCCTGAACTGTCAGCTGAAGCGCTGCGCGTTTCCCTGCTCGGCCTGCGCATACGTGGCCGCGGCGGAGGCCAGGGCCGCGTTGATGGAGGCCAGCGACGCCTCCACCCGGCCCTGGGTGATGGTCCACTCGGTGACCAGCGCCTGGAAGTTGCTGGCCGCCGAGCCGCGCCACGAGCCTTGCAGCTCGTCGAGGCCACGCTTCATGGCCTGCACGTCAGCGCTGATCCTGTCCACGGTTGCCTGTACGTTGGCGGACTTCAACTGCAGGAGCTCGGTGTCGACGGAAATGATGCTCATGGCTATGCCTTTCGGTACGGCGGGGGACGCCTCCGGCCCGGCGGTTCCGGGCTGCTGAAACGAGCCTAGGCAGCCGCGCGGGGCGGAGTCATGGCCGGAGCTCTATATGTGGATAACCGGGTTGCCGCTGTCTACGCCACGATGGGCGGTGGCGCCGTCCGCCGCTTCCTCCCCGTCTGCCGCGTCAGCCGCTGGTGCTTCGTCATGGTGCGGCAGGCTGACCACCAGCGTGGCCCCGCCGCCGTCGGTCTGCTCCACCCGCACTGAACCTCCGTGCGAACCAACGATGGCGGCCACGATGGCCAGGCCCAGGCCGCTGCCGCCCGTCTCCCGGGTGCGGGACGTGTCGGCACGGTAGAACCGTTCGAAGACCTTGGCTGCGTCCTCTTCCGAAATACCGGGCCCGTGGTCCCGGACCTCGATGACGGAACGGGCCTCACCATCCGTGCTGCGGACTCCGACGGCCAGTTCGATGGGGCTGCCTTCCGGGGTGTACCGCAGCGCGTTGCCCACGAGGTTGCCCACCACCTGGCGCAGCTTGGCCTCATCCCCGAGGACCGGGGCAGGCGTGGCCGGGCCGCCGTTGAGGCCCGCCAGCGAGATGGTCCTGGAACGGTCGCTGGCCTGGGTGTCCACCATGGCGTCGTGGGCGATCAGCTGCAGGTCCACGGGCCTTTGCTGCAACGGCCGCTGCTCGTCCAGGCGGGCCAGCAGGAGCAAGTCCTCGACCATGGAACCCATGCGCTTGGCCTCGCTTTCGATCCGGCCCATCGCGGTGGCCACGTCCTCGTCCGTGGACAAGGCGCCATGGCGGTACAGCTCGGAGAAGCCGCGAATGGTCACCAGTGGTGTGCGAAGTTCATGGGAGGCGTCCGCGGCGAAGCGGCGCATCCTCGCCTCGGACGCGGTCCGGGCCGCAAACGCCGTCTCAATATGCGCCAGCATGGCGTTCAATGAGCTGCTTAGCCGGCCCAGTTCGGTGGCGGGATTCTCCACCTCAACGCGCCGGGAGAGGTCACCGGCGGCGATGGCGGCCGCGGTCTTCTCCACCCTTGCCAGCGGCCGGAACGAGCGCGATACCGTCCAGCTCGCGATGAGGGAGGCCAGCAGCAGGGTCAGCAGGCCCACCCCGGTCACCACCAAAGTAGCGTGCTTGAGGACGTCGTCAACGCTCGCCAGGGGCAGCCCGATGACCACCACGGCAGTCGTTTGGCCGTTTTGGACGGTCACCGCCACCACCCGCCAGCTTTGCCCGTCCGTCCCGCGGACCTGGAACGGGGCAAGTCCCCGGGCCTGGGCCTGGTCGACGGTGAGCGACGTGATGTCCGGGTGGTCGTCGGGGTCGCCGCCGAACGTGTAGGGCTGCTCGCCGGGGGCGAAGAGCATCAGCGAATAGTCGGTGGGAATGGGGCTGGGCGCCTGCAACTGCGTGAACGAGCGCTGTTGCCGGGCCGAGTCGACGGCGGCGTTAAGTTTGTCGTCCACCTGGCCCTGGAGGTAGCTGTGCAGCAACGTGAGGGTGACGGCGCCGGTCACCGTCAGGGCCACGATAAGCAAGGCCATGATCATGGCCACCAGCTGCGACCTGAGCGAGGCCGACTTCCACCGCTTCAACAAGGTCAGCGCTTTTCAGCCGTCCGCAGCACGTAGCCCACGCCGCGCTTGGTCTGGATCAGGGCCGGGGCTTCGGGATCGATGTCCACCTTCCGCCGGAGGTAGGAAATGTAGGACTCCACGATGGAGGCATCGCCGTTGAAGTTGTACTCCCACACGTGGTCCAGGATCTGGGACTTGGACAGGACCCGGTTGGGGTTGAGCATGAGGTAGCGCAACAGCTTGAACTCGGTGGGGGAGAGCTCGATGACGGTGCCGCCGCGGCGGACCTCGTGGGCGTCGTCGTCGAGCTCAAGGTCGTCGACACGGATGATCGCGTCGTCATCCAGCAGGGGCTGGGTCCGGCGCAGCACTGCGCGGATCCTGGCCACCACCTCATCGAGGCTGAACGGCTTGGTGACGTAGTCGTCGCCGCCAACGGTCAGGCCGGTCACCTTGTCTTCCGTGTCGTCCTTCGCTGTCAGGAAAAGGACAGGGAAGTGCTTTCCGGCGGCGCGCAGGCGGCGGGTAACGGTGAACCCGTCCATATCCGGGAGCATGACGTCCAGTACGGCCAGGTCAGGCGCCTGGGTGTCCGCGGCAGCGAGGGCGTCGCGCCCGTTGGCTGCGGAGACAACTTCAAAGCCTGCGAACCGGAGGGACGTGGAGAGAAGCTCGCGGATGTTGGGTTCATCATCAACGACGAGCAGCCTGGCTTCGGGACCGTTCTTGTTCATGTTCCCATAATGCTCCCAGTGTCTGGGAGTTGTCTGGATATTCGTTGTGAGCATGATGGTGGTGTTCTTGTGTTTACCAGCCCATCGTTCCCGGCTCCCCTTTGAAGGGACCGAGGATCCGCTGGGTAATCCAGCCGCCGTAGAAGCGGCCCGGCTGCGGCTGCACGCGTTCACCCTCCACCTCGCAGTAATCCATCCTGCCCGCGTAGACGGCCACCCAGCCTGCCAGGGCCTCGAATCCGGACGACGGCTCCGGATAGGACCAGGCGGCCCCGTCGGCTTCCTCCCCGCCGCCGCGGACGGTCAAGTACTCGGCGGACCCCTTGAACTCACAAAAACTGCTGCCTGCCGCCGGTTCCAGTGCGCCAGGCACGAACGCCGACCGCGGCAGGTAGTAGACCGGCGGATGGCTGGTCTCCAGGACACGCAGCGAGTCGGTGGTGTCGGCGATCAGCTCACCGCCCAGGACGATCCTTATGTGTTCGGTGCTGGGTTCGATCCGTGGCGGCCGGGGGTAGTCCCAGACCGATTCCTGGCCGGGCCCGGGGACAGCGGGAATGATGCGCATGCTCATGCATCCAGTGTCCCCCCGATCCGCGGCTTGAGGCACACGCCGGCGGGAACCGAAATCAGGGTGAGAACGTTCAGCGCCCCATCTCTTCCGCCGTCACGGGCTCGGGAATACAGTGTTGATTCCCGGATTCCATCGCTCCTGACCCATGTGAAGGGATTGACCATCATGACTGATCTGAGCGCATCTGAAAACACCACATCCACGGACCGCAGCATCCGCGACTGGGCGGACCTGGCGGAGGAAATGTGGTCATATCTCACCGGCAAGGGTGCTGCCATCAACTACCAGTTCGTGGACATGACCATCGAGGTGCCCCGCGACATCGGTCCTGACGCGCCGCGGGCCACCTGGAAGCTCAACGGCAGCCTGCGGGTTACCACCAGCGACAAGGATGCCGCCGGATCCGATCTGAACCGCGGCTGAAAATCATGGCTGAGTACCGGTTGGACGTGGACCTTGACTTCTCCTTCTCGGACGAGTCAGGGGCAGTCACCCGGGGCAGCGCCAAGGCCGCCGGCACGGAGCTGACGGTATCCCTCGCGGACCTTTCCCCGTTGTCGGGAGGCGGACTCCCGTCCCTGGACGAAGTGAAGCCGCTGGCCGAGGTACTGGCCAGGAAAGGCATCAGTGTCCACGTCTCCGGTCCGGACGGAAACCTCATCAGCCTGGGAGCCGTGGAGAGTCCTGCATCGCAGCGGCTCGTCACCAGGTCCCCCCATATCAAGCTGGGGAAGCTCGGAACCCTCCTGCCGCTCCTTCGGCAGGGACGGCGCCGGCCAAAGGGCATTCCGCTGCTTCCGCCGGCCACGCCGTTGCCGCTGCTCCCCACGGTGCGGCGGCGTATTCCCCGCCGCATCACCACCACGCACTACACCAGGGGGAGCGGCCGGCCACGGCTCATCTTTGTCCAGGACGCAACCACCTGGACCGGCCAGGTCCCGCGTGAAGTGGCTTTGTCGGGGGAGGTCACCACGATCGGCAGCGGTCCGGAGTCCGATATCAGGCTCGAGGGCCTGGAAGGGCTGCATGCGGAGATCAGGCACGACGAGCAGGACGAGTATGTCCTGGTGCCGCGCGGCCCTGTCAGCGGAAGTGTAGCCACCTCCGGTCCTTCCGTGCTCAGGACCGGCGCCCGGATGCAGATGGGCCAATGGTGCCTTGCGTTCTTCCGGGAAGAATTCGCGGACCACGGCCGCCCTTACGGCGGCCGCAGCGGCGGCGAACTGGCCTACGAGCGTCCGCAGTTCGATCCGCGCACGGGAACCATGGAACGCGACAGCTCGTACGGCGTGAGCTGACAGAGTGGAGGCTGCCGGGCCCTATCCGGCAGCCTCGACGTCCTTGGCGTCCATGATCCGGTAGGCATACCCCTGTTCGGCCAGGAACCGCTGGCGCTTTGCGGCGAACTCCTGGTCGAGGGTGTCGCGGGCCACCAGCGAGTAGAACCTGGCAGCCCGGCCGTCCTTTTTGGGCCGCAGCAGGCGCCCGAGCCGCTGGGCTTCCTCTTGCCGGGACCCGAATGAGCCCGATACCTGGATTGCCACCGAGGCTTCGGGCAGGTCGATCGAGAAGTTGGCCACCTTGGACACCACCAGGGTCTGCAGCTCACCGGCGCGGAACGCGTCAAAGAGCTTCTGGCGCAACTTCACGGAGGTGTCGCCCTTGATCACCGGTGCCTGCAGGCGCTCGCCGAGTTCGTCCAGCTGGTCAATGTACTGGCCAATCACCAGCAGCTGCTCACCGGTGTGGCGTGCCACCAGCTGCTCCACCACCTGCGTCTTGGACTCTGAGGTGGCGCACAGCCGGTACTTGTCGGCGTCATCGGCCATGGCGTAGGCAACCCGCTCGTCCTGCGGCAGGTCAACGCGAACCTCGACGCAGTCCGCCGGCGCGATGTAGCCCTGCGCCTCGATGTCCTTCCACGGCGCGTCATAGCGTTTGGGCCCGATCAGGCTGAATACCTCGCCTTCGCGCCCGTCCTCCCGGACCAGGGTGGCTGTCAGCCCAAGGCGGCGGCGGGCCTGGAGGTCGGCCGTCATCCTGAAGATCGGAGCCGGCAGGAGGTGGACCTCGTCGTAGATGATCAGCCCCCAGTCGTGGCCGTCCACCAGTTCCAGGTGCGGGTAGATGCCGCCACGCTTGGTGGTGAGCACCTGGTAGGTGGCAATGGTTACGGGACGGACCTCTTTCATGGCGCCCGAGTATTCGCCCACCTCCTCTTCCGTGAGGGAGGTGCGCCTGATGAGTTCGTCCTTCCATTGCCGCGCGGCAACGGTGTTGGTGACCAGGATGAGCGTGGTGGTGGAACCGGTGGCCATGGCCGCGGCGCCCACCAGCGTCTTGCCGGCGCCGCAGGGCAACACCACCACCCCGCTGCCGCCCGCCCAGAAGTTTTCGCTGGCCAGGCGCTGGTAGGGGCGCAGCTGCCAGCCGTCCTCGGTGAGCGAAATCAGGTGCGGCGTGCCGTCCACGTAGCCGGCCAGGTCCTCGGCCGGCCAGCCGATCTTCAACAGCAGTTGCTTGAGCTGGCCGCGCTGGGATGCGTGCACCACCACGGTTTCGCCGTCGATCCGGGGCCCCAGCAGCGGCGCTATTTTCTTCGCCCTGATGACTTCCTCGAGCACGGGGTAGTCGTCGGTCCGCATCACCAGCCCGTGGCGCGGGTCCTTCTCCAGGCGCAGCCGGCCGTACCGCGACATGGTTTCTGCGACGTCGACCAGCAGCGAATGCGGGACCGGGAAACGCGAGTATTTCAGCAGGGCGTCCAGTACCTTTTCCGCATCCAGCCCGGCGGCGCGTGCGTTCCACAGTCCCAACGGGGTCAGCCGGTAGCTGTGCATGTGTTCCGGAGCCCGTTCCAGTTCGGCGAAAGGCGCGATGGCGTGCCGCGCTTCGGTGGCCAGCTCGTGGTCCACTTCGAGGAGGATGGTTTTGTCGCTTTGGACGATCAGGGGTCCGTCGGTCACGCGGGGAAGTCCTTTACTGCCGCAGTTCCTCGGCGGCTTCGATATCGATAATGCGGTGGACGGACAACACCCGTTCAGTTTCCTTGGCGGGATCGAACACCCGGACCCGTCCTCCGCTGACAGACAGCGGAACAACCACTTCCACGCTGGCATTCCCCAAGCTGTCCACCACGTTCATGTGGATTCGCTGCTTCAGCCGGATGGCCCGCTGCAGCGCCTCCAGCCCCAGCTGCGTGGCGGCTTCGCTGCCCGCGGCAGGTCCCGGGGAGTGTCCGACGGCGTCACGCGCCTGCCGCAGCAGGTGCAGCTGGGCATCCACGTCCTCCGCCGCAGGTGCCAGCCGCGGAGCGGTATAGACAGGGCGGAGGCTTTCCTGCGGGGAGGCAGCGCGGCGAAGGTGGCCGGCGGGTTCGGCGCCGTCCACCGAGGGGGAGAGGCCCAGGCTGCGGAGCGCGGCGGCAACGTCGCGTTGCGGGGCCGAGGACGCCACGACGGTGGGGGCAAGCCGGACCAGCCCAAGCTGCGCCGCTTTCGGGCCGGCCAGCAGCCCGGCGAGCATCGCCTCATCGTCGCTCTGGATGAAGCTCGCGGCCTGCCCCACCCGCAGCCTGCCGTGCCGGGAGGCGGTGTCCTCCACCAGGTACTCCAACGGTTGCGGCACTGCGGTGGCCGAGTGCTCACGCAGGAAGCGCAGCAGGGCGGGGGCGTCGTAGCCGTCGTCGAGCGCCCGTTTGATGGACTCGGCGGAGAACCGGTAGATGGTGGCCGGCCCCTGCCCTTCGGCATCGGCCATGGCCAGCAGTTTTTCCGTGAGTGCGGGGGCCAGGTAGCCCGGCGCGACGGCGGTAAGGTCCGCCTGAAGCAGCACATGGTTCAGCGCTGCCGGGAGGTGCTCGCCAAGGATGGCCAGGGCGGCGTCGGGATTGTCTTCGGCGAAAGCGCTTCCCAGCTGGCTCAGCGCCCCCGATCCCACGAGGCCCAGCAGTTCGGCCTCTGCCAGGACGCCGCGGATCAGGGAACTGAACCGCCTGGCCATCCGCGGCTGTGACCATTCCGCCCGCTGGAGGACCGCGGCGGCATCGAGTACCGGGGCAGCGCCGTCCGGGGCTGATGCCTCGCACGTGAGTTCATGCAGGATTTCCAGGATGCGTTTACGGACCACCGGGGCATCGGGCCGCTGTGCTCCGGCGGACAATGCGGCGATGGTGGTGCCCGACGCGGACCGGGCAGCAGGTGTGCCGGGCGATGTACTCACTGGTTGGCCCACCATTGAGGGGACGCGCTCGCTGGCCAGCCAGGCGTTGACCAGCCACAGCCATTGTTCCTGCCTCGGCAGGAGGAGCCACTCGAGCTGGGGCGGCTGCACCCAGCACGAAGAGTCGACGTCGAGGCGGATCAGGCCGGCCAGGCCACACAGTTCCAGAAGCCGCCCCACCGCGCCCTGGTCGATCCGCAGCTGTTCGGAGAGGCGGCGCATTTCGCGTACCCCCACCCCGCCGCTGCGCAGGGTGGCCAGCGGCTGGTCCCGGACGGCATGCAGCAGTTCGGAGACAAGCCGCAGGGTCTCCGAAATCGCGCTCAGGGCCGCGTTCCTTCGCAGTGCTGCGGTGGTGCGGCCGAGTTCGGGGACAGGGGGCGCAAGGGTGAAGTCGTCGATGATGGCACCGCCGCGGAGAGCCAGCCCCACGCTGTGCGGCAATTCGACGTGCGCGGCGTCGAGCGGGACCAGCAGGCCGCGGGCAAGGAGCCAGTCCACCGGGCCGACATCGGCCGGTTCCGTCAGGACCGAGGCCTTCCGTTGCGCCTGGGGGACGGCACCCATGGCCCAGTTCCGGAACCTGGCGAGGAGCGCCGTCGTCCGCTCCGGGGCTGCGGCGAGGATGTCCCGCAGCGCCTCCGGAGATGATGTCCAGTGCTGGAGGGCCAGTGCCGCTTCCATGGGTGTCGTGGCATCCTGGACGGCGAAGCCGCTGCGGTGCAACTCCGCAACCAGCGGTACTGCCCGTTGGGCGAACGCCGGCTGGAGGCGCACCAGTTCCGTGTAGCTGCGGCCCAGTCCGGCCGGGTAGATTCCCACCACGTCCTTGAGGGCGCCAGCCGGGAGGTAGAAGGCGTGTCCGGACGCTGCGGGCGGGGAGCCGTGCGGTGGAGCGGCCGGGTGGACCAAGGCAAGGTCCTGCAGGGTGCCAAGGATCTGTTGGACGGTGGCCAGGGACGAACCCTGGATCAGTTTTTGCAGGCCTTCAGCGGACGCGCTGTGGCCGGTGTCGGTGTTGGTGCACAGATGCAGGGTCTCGAGCACCTGCATCTGGGGCCGGTTGAGCCGTTCCAATGCCCGCTGGACGCTGACCCGGGAGCTCGCCCGCGCTGCGAGTGCCGCGAAATCCGGCACCGAGGGGGAGATCAGGTCCGGCCGCGCGGCGAACAGTGCCCGCAACGAGTCGTCGCTGCGTGCCTCCAGGTCCTTGCCGAGCGCACGAATGAGGGACATCAGTCCAACGTTACCGCGGCTCCCGCCTTCCCGCCCGCCGCCGGGCGGCCACGCCATCGAGGACCAGCAGGAGCATCAGGATGAAGGCCACCGGGAGGCCGTACAGCGCTGAGTAGGTGACCCATGTGGGAGCGACGGACCCCGCGAAGGCGAGCGCCATGACCGTTCCCACCGCTACCAGGGAGAGCAAGGCAATAACAGCTGCGAGCACCATCAGGGGCCGGCGGAAACGCAAGGGTGTCATGGAGGTAACGCTACAGCGGCGCCGGCGTGCCGCTAAAGCCCGGGGCTTGCGCCAGGGGCGGAACAGTGAGGCCGGAAGCATGATTAGGGCATGCGGCAGGATAACCTTGAAGCATACAGACCAACACGGTTTGCAGGGGCCATACCTTGAACCCGCACAACAATGCGGACGCGGTGGCACCTGGCCGTGTCTCATGACAGCAGAACGAAGAAGGTTGATTACGTGCCTACCGGCAAGGTCAAGTGGTATGACAAGGACAAGGGATTTGGGTTCCTCGCGGGCGAGGACGGCCAGGAGGTCTTCCTGCCCAAGTCGTCGCTGCCCGAGGGTGTAACGGAGCTCAAAGCCGGCACCCGCGTGGAGTTTGGCGTCGCGGACGGCCGCAAGGGTGCCCAGGCACTGGGCCTGCGCGTGCTGGACAAGACCCCGTCCATTGCCAAAGCAAAGCGTCCCAGCGCCAAGGACCTCGCACCGCTCGTGCAGGATCTGGTGACTGTCCTGGACAACCTGTCCGGGACGCTGTCCAAGGGCAAGTACCCGGACGGCAACAAGGGCAAGGCAATCGCGGCCGCCCTGCGCAAGGTTGCCGACGAGCTGGACGTCTAGGCGCCGATGAACCCCCAAGCTGAACAACCGGGCATGGCTCCACAGGAGCAGGCTGCCAAGGCTGCGCCAAAGCGCAAGGCCGGGGTTCCGGTATGGCGGACGGGCAAGCCTGACGCGTTCCTGGCGGCCGCTGTGGATGTTGCACTGGCCGCGGTTGAGGGCATCACGCCCCCCGCCACCATCGGGCCGCACCTTGGTGCCAAGAGCGAGGGCGACCGGCTGGTCACGCACTTGTTCGAGTCCCGCTTGGCCGGCTACGGCGGCTGGCAGTGGTACGCGGTGTTGACCCGCAACTCCCGTTCCAAGGTGGTAACTGTCGATGAGCTGGGCCTGCTGCCGTCGGAAGATTCGATCCTCGCCCCGGAATGGGTGCCGTGGGCCGAACGCGTGCGCCCCGAGGACGAGCAGCAGCAGGAACCCGAACAAGCCCGCCAGGACGAGGCGCCGGCAGCGGAGCAGGGGTCCGGGGATGAAGAGGCTGCCGACGACGACGCGGAGCCTGCCGCCGGCGACGCGGAGCCTGAAGACTAGGCAAGGATTTCCTGCCACACACGAAAAGGCGCCGTCCGGGTATTCCCCGGGCGGCGCCTTCGTGTGTGCCTGGACTACTTGCGGAGCTCGCCCACGACATAGTCGATGCTGGACAGCAGTGCCGAAACGTCGCTGGGCTCGATGGCCACGAAGGTGGCGATGCGCAGCTGGTTGCGGCCCAGCTTTCGGTAGGGCTCGGTGTCCACGATGCCGTTGGCGCGCAGTACCTTCGCCACCGTTGCGGCGTCCACCGACTCGTCAAAGTCGATGGTGGCGATGACGTTGGAGCGCTCCTCCGGGTTGGCCACGAACGGGGTGGCGAACTCCGAGGCGTCAGCCCAGCTGTAAATGCGGCCGGCGGAATCGGCGGTGCGGGCAGAGGCGAAGTCCAGGCCGCCGTTGGCGTTCAGCCACTGGACCTGGGCGTCAAGGGTTACCAGGGTGGACAGCGACGGGGTGTTGTACGTCTGGTTCAGCCGTGAATTGTCGATGGCGGTCTGGAGGTCCAGGAAGTCCGGGATCCAGCGGCCGCTTGCCTTGATGGCGGCAGCGCGCTCCAGGGCGGCGGGGGAGAACAGGCCGAGCCAGAGGCCGCCGTCGGAAGCGAAATTCTTTTGCGGGGCGAAGTAGTAGACGTCGCTTTCGGCAACGTCCACGTCCAGGCCGCCGGCAGCGGAGGTTGCGTCCACCAGGACCAAAGCGTCCTTGTCGGCGCCCTGCACCCGCTTTACCGGGGCGGCGACGCCCGTGGAGGTCTCATTCTGCGGCCAGGCATAGATGTCCACGCCGGCCTCCGCCTGCGCAGCAGGACGGGTACCCGGCTCGGACTTGATGATCGAGGATGCTTCCAGGAACGGCGCATTGTTGGTGGCGGAAGCAAACTTGGAGCCAAACTCCCCGAAGGACAGGTGCTGAGCCTTCTTGGACACGAGGCCGAAGCTGGCGATGTCCCAGAACGCGGTGGAGCCGCCCACGCCCAGGACCACCTCGTAACCCTCGGGAGCACGGAAGAACTGGCTGAGCCCCTCGCGGACGGAGCCCACCAGGTTCTTGACGGGGGCCTGTCGGTGGGACGTGCCGAGGATGGTCTTCGACGCGGCAGACAGGGCATCGATCTGTTCCGGCCGGACCTTTGAGGGGCCGGCCCCGAACCGCCCGTCCTGGGGCAGGAGGTTGGCGGGAATCGTGATGCTGGTGTCGCTCACAGGTGCTCCATTCGGCGGGGACGAAAGCTGTGGTCCGGGTGGTGGGTGGCCGGGAGCCGGCCATGGCTGCAGTGCAGACCTCTCCCAATTCTGCCTGAAGCGCGCAGTGTGGCGGGAGCGGGCGGCGCCAATGTCCAGCCAATGAGACGCCGCAGGCGACGGCCTCTATTCGGACTAAATCAAAATAGGCTAAACTCTTCCCCGGACTACGTCGCGGGAAGAGGCGATACGGTGGGACAACGCAAGGTACTGCGCTCGAGGAGCTGAGCTGGATGACGGATCTGATCGACACTACGGAGATGTACCTCAGGACCATCCTGGAGCTTGAGGAAGAGAACATCGTTGCCCTCCGGGCCCGTATCGCCGAACGCCTGCGCCACTCGGGACCCACCGTTTCCCAGACCATCGGCCGGATGGAGCGCGATGGCCTGGTTGTCGTCTCCGGTGACAGGCACCTGGAACTGACCGACACCGGCCGCAAGCGTGCCACTGAGGTCATGCGGAAGCACCGGCTGGCCGAGCGCCTGCTGGCGGACGTGATTGGACTGGACTGGGCCTATGTCCATGACGAAGCCTGCCGCTGGGAACACGTCATGAGCGAACGGGTGGAGCGGCGCATCTACGAGCTGCTGGATCACCCCACGGAGTCGCCCTACGGAAATCCCATCCCCGGCCTTGCCGCCCTGGGCGGCCAGCCCGGGCCCGGGTTCGGAGATGGCGCCATCAGCCTGGTGGAGGCAATGAAGGCCTATGGGCCTGAATCGGCAGTAACCATCAGCCGGCTGGCGGAACCGATCCAGGTGGAGCCGGAACTGCTGACCCAGCTCGACGAGGGCGGTATCCGGCCAGGCGCGTCGGTCTCACTGGAACGCGTCGGTGACTACATTTCGGTACGCGTGGCAGGAATCGAGGGCGCGCTGGAGCTGCCTCCCGAGGTGGCGGCGCACGTTTTCGTCGCCGTGAAGCAGGCCTGACGCCGCCTTTCCATACCCCACCCAAGGGATTCCACGCAAAGATAACGGAATTGTTACCTAGGGCCTGAAGCCCCTATAGTGGAACCCAGCGTTGATACTTAAGCGTTACCTGATCCGGAGCCGAGCTCTGCCAGCGGGCCAGGTGTACGAGTCGTTACTGGCAGAGGCGGGGGAACCACAACCGGCAGCCGGGGGACTGCCTTGGGGTGAAGTCCGTCAGCAGCAAGCCTCTCCAGTGAAGGATTCTTCCGGGAATACCCCTGCGTAGAAGTTTGCCCATGACGGGCCGGGTCTTTGAACTCTCTGACCCGAATCCGACAGCTAACTCCGCAGGCTATTCCAGAGAGGAACCCTTCTTGACCATGCAGACCTCCCGGGGCCGCCGTCGCGCGGCGCGCCCCCCTGAGGCACCCCGGGTTGTCGAAGTAGCCGCCGCGGAGCGCCCCCGCGACCCGCAGCGGGATGCGCGCCGCCGCCGGGGTCCCTTCCGGCAAATCACCGACTTTGCCGCGGCCAGCGGCATCGGCCAAAAGGCCGGCATCGCCCTCGCCGCCACCGGCCTGGTGCTCACGGTGACCATGCCCGCCACCAGCCCCGTCATGGCGACGGATGCGGCCGGGATCGCACCCCAGGCCGCCTCCGCAATCAGCCCCCAGCCCCAGATTTCCGCGGATGTAGGCGCCCAGATCGACTTCAGCCGCTCAGCCGTCGTGACGCAGGCGGACCCCGACGGAAAGCTGAAGCAGCTGCTGAGCGCCCAGTCGGCCGGATCGGTCACCCGCGCGGCTTCCGCCGGGACCCTGGCCGCCCCGCTGGCATCCCTCGTGACCGCGTCCCCCTTCGGCTACCGGGTCAGCCCAATCACCGGCGGCACCGGAGACTTCCACCGTGGACAGGACTTCGTGGCCCAGTGCGGGACGTCCGTCCTGGCGGCCGCAACAGGAACCGTTACCTTCGCCGGCTGGCACCAGTTCGGCGGTGGAAACCGGGTGGTGATCGACCACGGCAACGGCCTGGAGACCACGTACAACCACCTCTCGTCTTTCAACGTCAAGGTGGGCCAAACGGTCTCCCGCGGCGAAGTCGTGGCGCTGAGCGGGACCACCGGCGCGTCCACTGGCTGCCACCTGCACTTCGAAGTCCAGGTCAACGGCGAAGTGGTCGATCCGATGGGCTGGCTGTAACCGTATGATTGCGCACTCTCAGATCGCGGTGACCCGCCGTGACCTGAATGTGACATTGAAGCAAAACTGCTGTACCGTCTAACTTGCGTCAACTTTTCCGAAGTTGACGCTCTTGAGTGGATTGCCTAACTCTGCCACCGCTCAAGGTCCGTTCGCATTTCATCGTCTGGCAGGGGCGGGGGAACCAATTTTGGCCTTCTGCATTCCGGAAGGCCTTGGGGTTAAGTCATGAGCTTCCCAGGAAGCGAAGTGGCCGGGTGACTCCCATCCGAATCCGACAGCTCACCTCGCAGGCATTGGGAGAGGCTACCTTCGTGTCTTCACGCCATAATTCTGCGCGCCACCGTGCGCAAACGGTTCGCGCCAATCCCTTGGACGCCATGTCCAAGGCCGTGAGCGCCAATGCCGGGACCGTGGGCCGCCAGGCTGCCGTTGTGGCAGCGGCTTCAGGCCTCATCCTGAGCATGGGCCTGCCGGCCAACGCCGCGGACACCACCGCCGGCATCTCGGCCTCCACGGAGTCCGGTTCCGCGCAGACCGCCCTTGCTGTCACCGCGGCCCCCACGGCCACCGTTTCCTTCGAGCGTCCGGCGGTCAAGACCACCGCCGCCCCGAAGGTGGAGCCCGTGCGCACCCAGTCCACCGCGTCCGCGGACCGCACCGCCACCGCTGCCGGCCAGGAGGCGTCCAAGGCCGGACAGGCAGTGGAGGCCGTTTCGTCCGCAGCCACCTCCGGCATTGCCGCGATCGCCTACACCGGCATCGGCCACCCCTACGTCTGGGGCGGCACCACCCCCAACGGTTGGGACTGCTCCGGGTTCGTCCAGTGGGTCTATGCCCAGGCTGGCATCAGCATTCCCCGCACGAACGCGTGGAGCATCATGACCCCCACCTCCACCCCCCAGCCGGGTGACCTCGTGGTCCAGAACGGTGGCGCACACGTCGGCATCTACGTCGGCAACGGCATGATGATCAGCGCGCTCAACCCGTCGCAGGGAACCATGCTCCACTCGCCGGCAGCCACCGGTACTTCCACGTACTACCACCTGAACAAGTAGTTCTTGGGCTCCACGCTCCAAGGGCTATTTCTTTGCCCCAAGCTTTTTCGCTAGAAACCACATCCCCGTTCGGGACGCGCCGGCGTACCCCCAAGATGCCGGCGCATCCAACCCCCTCGGACAGGCCACCGCGGTCCAGAGGAAAACGAAAGAGAGAACTGATGACGACTCGTGCTACCGCACGGCACCGCGCCGAGGTCACCAAAACCAACTCGATCGCAATCATTGCCAAGGCTGTCAGTGACAACGCCGGCGGCATGGGCCGCCAGGCTGCAGTAATTGCTGCAGCGTCCGGCCTGGTCCTGACCAGCGGCATCGCAGCCAACGCTGCCGACACCAACGTCAAGCGCGACTCCGCTCCGGCATCCGCCATGGAAGTTGAATCCGCCGTCGACGCTCCAATCTCAGCGGCTTCCACCATTGCCATCAGCTTCGAGAAGCCCGCCGTCACCACCACCCCGGCGCCTGCTCCCGAGCCCGCGGTTGCGGTACAGGAAGCCGCTCCGGCTCCCGTCGCCCAGACCGTTGCCGCTCCCAAGGTCACCGCCAAGGTTGCAACTGCGGACGCCACGGCTGCCCCCGCCGCCCAGGTTTCAGCCAGCGGAAAGGGTGCTGCCATCCTCTCCGCTGCCTACGCGCAGCTCGGCGTGCACCAGGACTGCACCATGCTGGTGACCAACGCACTGGCCGCTGTCGGCATCCACTTCCACGACTGGCCCGCCGGTTACCTGTCCCTCGGTGACAGGGTGCCTGCTTCGCAGGCCCAGCCCGGCGACCTGATCTACTACGCCGATGGTGGTGGAGGAATGGCCCACATCGCCGTGTACGCCGGAAACGGGATGGCCGTCCACGGTGGCTTCAACGGCAATGACACCGTTGTGTTCAGCGCCAACGTTGGCTCCGGACCGGTCTTCATCCACGTCCGGTAACCACTACGGCCCGCCGCACGCGGCGCCGCGTGGGATTTGCCTGGAAAGACCCCTGCCATTGAGGCGGGGGTCTTTCCCGTTTAAGCCGCGCTATTTTGCGTGCACCCGGGAGGGGGAACCGGCCTCCGCGTGTACCGATTACCTGATATTGCATTTCTCTGTTTACTCTTGTGATGTCGATCCATAGCCCGGACATGCCGAGGGCAGCCGGCCCTCGTGCCCCTGACGGGTGCGGCCGTGAAGAGGTACGTGCATGCGCACTCTCGTTCTGAATGCTGGATATGAACCGCTGGCGGTTATCACCTTCCGCCGGGCGCTGGTGCTTGTGCTCACAGGCAAGGCGAGCGTGGTTGCCGAGGGGGATGATCCCGTGGTGGGCCCCACCGACGTCCTGGGCCGCCCGTCCGTGATCCTCCTCAACCGCTACATCCGCCCGCGGTATAACCACTCAACGGCCGTCAGCCGCCGTGGTGTGCTTCGGCGTGACGGGCATAAGTGTGCATATTGCGGAAAGGCGGCGCACACAATCGACCATGTCCACCCAAAATCGCGGGGCGGGGCCGATTCCTGGGAGAATCTCGTGGCTGCCTGCCTGCGATGCAACAACGTTAAGGGTGACCACACTCCCAGCGAGATGGGTTGGACCCTGCGCTTCGTGCCGGAGCCGCCGCACGGAACCATCTGGCAGATCAAGGAACTGGAGAAGCCGACCCCCGCCTGGGATCCGTTCCTGCTTCCGGAGCGCGCTGCCTGACAAGCGGCTTCCAGGCCGGTTGCTGTTCGCTAGGCTGGGTGGGTGCAAACGGACCCGTTGATCTTTGACGCCCTGATCCTGGCGGGCGGCCGGTCATCACGGCTGGGTGGCGTGCCCAAGCAATCGTTGGTTCTTCGGGGAAGAACCCTCCTGGACTGGACCATTGAGGCCGCTGCCGGTGCCCGCCATACGGTGGTTGTGGGTGATGTTTCTTGCAGCAGCCCGCCGTCCCGGGGGGTTTCCGATGATGCCGGGCCCGCCCAGTCCCTGCCGCCAGGCGTCCTGTCCTGCCGGGAGGAGCCTGCGTTCGCCGGTCCTGCCGCCGGGATTTCAGCCGGCCTGGCGGCCCTTGCCGAACATGGGGGAGGGGCGCCCTTCACTTTGGTTCTTGCGTGCGACATGCCGCTGGCAGCCCGGGCGGTGGCGACGCTCCGGGCCGCGGTGGCCGCTGCGGGCGATGGCCGGGGCGCCGTGGCCCGCTCGGCCGACGGCAGGGAACAGCCGTTGGCAGCCATTTATAACACGGATGAGTTAAAAAGATCGTGCGGCGAGTTGTCCCTTCGGAACGCTTTGGTCAACGGTTCGGTGAGGTCGCTCCTTGCTAATCTGGACGTGCAGCTTGTCAGAGTCCCAGCCGGGTCCACTGCCGACGTGGATACGTGGGGTGATGCTGCCACGCTGGGGATCGCCGCCGGGAGCCAGCGCGAAGACCTTGACCAAAACGTGCGGAGCCAACGTGGGAGGCAAGTCGTGAAAAGCCAGGACGAAACGCTGGAGGAATGGTGCAGGGCCCTGCTCCAGGCATACAAGCTGGAGGACGTCCAGGTGGACGTGAACGCAGTGCTGTCCCTTGCCGGCGTCGCGGCCCACGCCGTTGTCCGGCCGGCTGCTCCCCTCACCACGTTCATTGCAGGCTTCGCCGCGGGGTTGGCCGCCGCACCGGGCAGGGACATGGACAGTGCGTCCATGGAAGCGGCAATGTCCGTGGCACGGTCCCTGGCTGCCGACTACGAGAATGAAACTGCCGCCGGGACCCCCGGCGAATGACGGCAGAACCCCGCGCCTGGCCGGAGGTCCCACCCGCCGACGACCCTGAAGGACCACAGGGGACCGCCGGGCCCGAAACACCTGGACCGGATGCCGAACCCGGCCACGGGCATCACCTGGCGCACACCTGGGAAGAAGCCCGGCAGGCTGCGTTCGATGCCGCCACCCCCATCCCGCCAGGGCCGGTGCCGCTGCGGATGGCCGTCGGCCGCAGGCTCGACCAGGACATCCTGGCACTCCAGGACATGCCGCACTATGCGTCCTCAGCCATGGACGGCTGGGCGGTCAACGGCAGCGGCCCCTGGATTCCGGTGGACCCCGGAAACCGCCTGGCCCCGCACCAGGCAAGCATCATCGTCACGGGAGGCCTGATCCCGGCTGGAGGCAAAGCGGTCCTGCGGACCGAGAATGCAGTTTTAGCCACGGACGACGAGGGACTCCCGCTGCTGATGACCGGCGGAAAGGCGCGCCCGGGGGAACCACGCGCCGGTGAGCACATCAGGAAAGCAGGCGAAGAAGCCCTGGAAGGGGACGTCCTGGTCAAAGCCGGCGTGGACCTCAACCCCGCACACCTGGCCCTGGCCGCACTGGCCGGACACGATGAACTCCAGGTCAGGGGCAAGCCCGTGGTGCGCCTGGTCCTGACAGGCTCCGAGGTGGTGGACTCAGGCACCCCCGATCCGGGCAAGGTACGCGATACCTTCGGACCCCAGTTGCAGGACGTCGTAGCGATGCTGGGTGGCATACCCGGCGGTCAGCAGCGGATCGGCGACTCCTACGGGGAGTGGCTTGCAGCGCTCGAAGACGTTGTGCCGGAGGTGCCGGACGCGCCGGACCTGCCGGCCGACGTCGTCATCACCACCGGAGGAACCGGGCGCTCCGGGACCGACCACTTCCGGCGGGCCGTGGCTGAACTTGGCGGCCGGCTGGTCATCGACGGCGTGGCCATGCGTCCGGGGCACCCGGCCGTCCTTGCCGAACTTCCCGACGGCCGCTTTGTCCTGGGCCTCCCGGGCAACCCGCTCGCGGCCATGATGGCATTGTCCACGGTGGGCGCACCGCTCCTCGCCGCGCTGGGCCACGCCGCCATGCCCGCCGTGCAGGAGGTGCCGTGCGGCACCATGATCGAACCGGACCCGGGGCGCACCAGGCTGATGCCGTTCCGGCTGCTGTACGGCATGGCGTCGCCGGCCCAGCACACAGCACCCGGAATGATGCGCGGACTGGCTGCCGCCGACGGCGTGTTGGTGGTACCGCCGCACGGCGTGCAATTGGGGGAGCCGGTGCCGGCCTTCGCGCTGCCCTGGGGGCCGCCCATCCCGCCGCCCGCGGACGCGGCGGCGAAGGCCAAGCCCCGGGCCGGTGGACGGACCGGGCAGCCCAAGGGCAAGCCCACCCCCAGCGGCCCCGTGGACTGGAGCGCGCTGCTGGACTGAGCCGGGCGCCGAAAGTGCCATGATGGAGTCATGACGAGGCAGGCTGGAACATGGGACGCGTAACCCAGCGCCGAAAGGTGCACAAGTTCGTATTGGATGGATCGCCGGGCGCCCTGGAGTACCCGGTCCGCCACCGCGAAGACGTCCTTGCGGTGGAGGAGCCGCTGGAAATCCGGCTCGGCAGGCTCTCCTACTCGGTGACCATGCGGACCCCCGGGGACGACTTTGACCTGGTGGCCGGATTCCTGGTGTCCGAGGGCGTCATCTGGGCCCCGGAGCAACTGGTATCGCTGCGATTCTGTGCCGGCGAGGACGAGGACGGCGTCCAGACGTTCAACGTGGTGGAGGCCCAGCTGCGGCCCGACGTCGAGGTTCCGGACACGGGGCGGAAGGTCTACACCTCCAGCTCCTGCGGCATCTGCGGAACGGACTCCATTGATGCGGTCCAAAAGTCCTCGCACTTCAGCCCGCAGTCTGATCCGCTGACTGTCGATGCGGAGGTCCTGGCTTCGCTGCCCGGGCTGCTTCGGAAGTCCCAGCGCCTCTTTGACGATACCGGTGGAGTCCACGCCGCTGGCCTTTTCAGGATTGGCGACGACGGCGAGCCGCACCTGCTGTGCCTGCGCGAGGACGTGGGACGGCACAACGCCGTGGACAAGGTGGTGGGGTGGGCGTTGCGCGAAGGCCTCCTGCCGCTCACCGGCACCGTCCTGCAGGTGTCCGGACGGGCGTCCTTCGAACTGGTGCAGAAGGCATCCCTCGCCGGAATTCCTGTACTGGCCGCCGTCAGCGCACCGTCGAGCCTGGCCGTGGAGCTCGCAGAGGCCAATGGGCTGACCGTGGCGGGCTTCAGCCGGGGCACGAGCTTCAACGTCTACTCCGGTGATGCCCGAATCCTGCGACCGGAAGCCGCCGTCCCGCGTGCCCAGGGGTGAACTCCCGGCCCGAGGGGGTTGGATGCCGGGAAGCCAACGGGTAGATTTATCCATCGAATGGACACCATGATCCAGTTCCAAGCTTAAAGAGGACCCATATTGCATGACGACCGCAGGATCACGGAAGTCCGCCTGGCAAGGTTTGTGCGCGAGCGCGTCACTCCGGCCATCTACAGCAGGACGGTCCCGCTTGCCCTGAGCAGCTGGGAAGCTCCCGGCGAACCGGTCCCGGCGCTGGAAGCGATGCGCCAACAGTTCCAGCCGCAGGAACACGGCGCACCCTGGGGCAGGCCGTGGGGCACCACCTGGCTGCGGCTTCAGGGGGAGGTGCCGGAATCGTGGGGCGGCGGCCCCGACACCACCCTGGAGGTGGTGGTTGACCTCGGGTTCACCACGGAGGCACCCGGATTCCAGTGCGAGGGGATTGCCTGGCGTCCAGACGGGTCCATCATCAAGGCGATCTCGCCCCGCAACCAGCACATCCCGCTGAAGCTCCTGGGCAGCGGCATGGCCGTAGACTTCTACGTGGAGGCCGCCGCGAACCCGGACATGGCGCAGGGCTGGACCTTCGCGGCCACTCCGCTGGGCGACAAGGCAACGGCCGGCAGAGCGCCGCAGTACCGGCTCGGTACCATCGCCATCGCTGAGCTGAACCAGTGCGTGTGGGAACTCCAGCAGGACATCTGGACCCTGTCCGGCCTGATGGAACAGCTGCCTTTGGAGCTGCCGCGCCGCCACGAGATCCTCAGGGCGCTGGAACGCATGATGGACGTGATGGACCCGGACAACGTCGCCGGGACAGCAGCGGCAGGGCGTGAGGCCCTCGCCGAGGTCATGCGGCGGCCGGCGTATGCCTCCGCCCACCATTTGGTTGCCACCGGGCACGCGCACATCGACTCGGCGTGGCTCTGGCCCGTCCGCGAAACCATCCGCAAGTGCGCCAGGACGTTCTCCAACGTAGTGGCCCTGATGGACGAAAACCCGGACTTTGTCTTCTCCTGTTCCTCGGCGCAGCAGCTGGCCTGGATCAAGGAGTACTACCCGGAATTGTTCGGGCGGATCCGCGAGAAGGTGCGCGCCGGCCAGTTCGTCCCGGTCGGCGGCATGTGGGTGGAATCGGATACCAACATGCCCGGCGGTGAGGCGATGGCCCGGCAGTTCGTGGAGGGCAAGGGCTTCTTCCTTTCCGAGTTCGGTATCGAGTGCAGGGAAGCCTGGCTGCCGGACTCGTTCGGGTACAGCGCGGCGCTTCCCCAGATCGTCAAAGCGGCCGGCAGCCGCTGGTTCCTCACGCAGAAGATCTCGTGGAACCAGACCAACAGGATGCCCCACCACACCTTCAACTGGGAGGGGATCGACGGAACCCGGCTCTTCACCCATTTCCCGCCGGTGGACACCTATAACTCAGACCTCAGCGGCCGCGACCTGGCCCACGCAGAACGCAACTACCGGGACCACGGACGCGGAACCGTGTCCCTGGTGCCGTTTGGCTACGGCGACGGCGGCGGCGGCCCCACGCGGGAGATGCTGGCTGCCGCAGCCCGCACCCGGGACCTTGAAGGGTCGCCCACGGTGCGGATCGGGTCGGCGGAGAGCTTCTTCCGGCAGGCCGAGGACGACTACCAAGGGCTGCCCGTCTGGGTGGGCGAGATGTACCTGGAACTGCACCGCGGCACCTACACCAGCCAGGCGCGCACCAAGAAAGGCAACAGGCGCAGTGAGCACCTGCTGCGCGAGGCGGAGCTGTGGTGCGCCACGGCTTCGGTCCGTACCGGCGGCGACTACGAGTACCCGGCTGCTGAACTCCGGCGGCTCTGGCACTTGGTGTTGCTGCAGCAGTTCCACGACATCCTGCCGGGCAGCTCCATTGCCTGGGTGCATCAGGATGCCGAGCGGAACTACCAGGCCATCGATACCGCGCTCGAAGCAATCATTGGCCAGGCGGCATCAGCCATGCTGGGTCCGGGCGGACAGGAGTTCCTGCTCAATGCGGCTCCGCACGCGCGGCAGGGTGTTCCGGCGCTCGCCGCAGCCCCGCCCGTTGCCGCGACGGACGCCGTAGAGGCCACCCGGGACGGCGACTGCTGCATCCTGGACAACGGCATCATCCGCGCCGTGGTGGACGCCGACGGGCTGCTGCTCTCCCTCCGCGACCACGCCACCGGCCGCGAGGCCATCGCCCCCGGCCAGCGCGGCAACCTGCTGGAGCTGCACCGGGACACGCCCAACGAATGGGATGCCTGGGACATCGACGAGTTCTACCGGCGCAACGTCACGCCGCTGCGCCACGCGGAATCGGTCCGGCTGTCCACCGACGGGGCGGCGGCCGTTGTCGTCGTGGACCGGCTGGCAGGCACCTCGCCGCTCACGCAGCGCATCACCCTGGCGCCCGGCAGCCCATCCCTGGAAATCACCACCACGGTCGACTGGCAGGAGCGGGAAAAGCTGCTCAAGCTGGGCTTCGCCCTGGACGTGAGGGCAGATCGGTCCGCAGCTGAAACCCAGTTCGGCCACGTTTTCCGGCCCACCCACACCAACACCTCCTGGGAGGCCGCGAAGTTCGAAATCTGCGCCCACCGGTGGATCCACGTTGGCGAACCCGGCTATGGAGTGGCCGTTTCCAACTCTTCCACGTACGGCCACGACGTGGGCAGGAGCGTCAGGGAAGCCGACGGCGGAACAACCACGACGGTGCGTTTGTCCCTGCTGCGGGCGCCCAAGTTCCCCGACCCGGACGCGGATCGCGGCCGCCACGAATTGACGGTGTCCATTCGCCCGGGCGCCGGCATTGGCGACGCTGTCGAGGAAGGGTACCGGACCAACCTGGCACCCCGGCTGGTTCGCGGTGCGGCGCCGGTGGAGCCTCTGTTCACGGTCAGCAATCCTGCGCTGGTGGTCGAGGCGGTCAAGTGTGCGCAGGATGGTTCCGGCGATGTGGTGGTGCGGCTCTACGAGTCCCTGGGACAGCGTTCAGCCGGGCGCATCACCGCCAACTTCCCGGTCCGAGGCGTGGTGGCCACGGACCTGCTGGAGCGGGCAGATGAAGCGCCGGGAGTAGTTCCGGACGGGAGCGGGGCCGGGCTCAGCCTGCGGCCGTTCCAGCTGGTCACCCTGCGTTTCACCCGGCAGTAGCTGGTGCGCGGAAGGGTAAAGAGCCTTTAAACAGGCTGAGTGGGGGCGGTCCCCAACGATCCGCCACCACTCATCCCCCCAATGTGTGCAAAGGCGTTTTGGACGGCCCGGCGATTCAGAATTTATCCCCGTTCAAAAGCGCCTGGCCAGCCCGCCTTCACACATTCATGATTGTGTCACACACTAATGATTTTGTGAAAGCGGAAAAGGTTACGTTTCGGTAGATGTCTTTCGGGACACCGAATGGCGGTTGACGATCCGGGCTGTCCAGATCAGGGCCAGCGCGACGACATAGCAGAGGACTGCCGAGTAATTGATGATGAATTCCGCCGCGTTCATCGACGGCGGGATCAAGGGAAAGAGCAGGGTCAGCGCAACGGCTGCCCCGCCCACTGCCAGCAACCCGGCGGCAATCCGCACCAGGAGTGGCAGGCGTTCCCGCACTGCACGCACCATGGGCGGCACGAGGGCGAGTGCAACGAACGCGGGGTAGGCCCGGCCGGCGGCGCCGTAATACTCGACGAGGGCGTAGTGGTATCCGTCCTTGGCGGAGATGGCCATCAGGCCGGCGGAGGAGCCGGACGTGTCCATGAGCAGGAAAAGCGCAACCATCACCGCGGAGATGGTAAGCAGGACCATGAGCCCGGTCTTTCCCGTAATCAGCCGGTAGGCGCCGTCCGCGCCGAAGCCCCTGGAGACCCGGATGCCGAGGAAGAAGATGGCGCCGAAGACGACGAAGCGCAGCAGCAGGTTGGCCAGGTTGATTCCGCCCATCGCCTGGTCGATGACGAGGTAGGGGCCTTGGATGCTCAACAGGATGGCAAGCGTCATCAAGGCGAAGATGCCGAACAGGGAACGGTTTTCACCTCGGAGGGCGCTGGGGATGCGTGCTGCGGCGACGAGGCCGCAAATGGCCAGTGTGCTCCACTGGAGGGTCTCGATCATCCCAGGTTCTCCCATATTTTTTCCGTTTGTGCCTGGTCATGTTCATGCCGGCGCAGCACCTTGCCCAGTGCCTGCAGCCGGTCTCCCGCGAGGACGGTGAGTTCACCGTCGGAGAGGCTGTCCAGTGCGGCCTGCCGGGCCCCCGCGGGCCAGCCGGCCTCCTCCTCGGTCACCAGTCCCGTCGCCACCAGGCCGCCCACGGGGCCCACCCCCGCGGCCACGGCGGTGGCCATGGCGAGTTCGGGGGAGAGCCGGTTGGCCGTCAGCTGTGCTGAATAGTTTTGCGGGGCCACCCCGGTACTTGCCGACACCCGCTGCCGGACCTCGCCGTCGTCGATCGCATCAACCCAGTTCTTCACCGAAGTGGCGTGCGGGGCAGGGCCCAGGGCGGGTGCGGCAGTTCCCGGGACAGGGTCCATGGCGGACCGGGACAAGAGGGCCCGCAGGAGATCGGGCGTGGAAATCTGGCTCACCAGCTCACACTTGGTGGGCGGCTGGGGCGGGCCGGCCAGGACGCGGTAATCGTCGAAGCCGGCCAGCGAAGCGACCGGATTCGCGTGGTAGGCGCGGCTGATGCTGACCACGGTGTTGACGGCCACCTTTCCCCGGACCAGCTGCTGGGCGAGTGTGGTGCGCTTGATTCCGGAAACCCGGCAGACGTCCGCAGTGCTGGCATCGGGGGCGATGCTTTGCAGCCAGCGTTGAAACGCCTTGGCGGGAATGGTCATGAAAAGCCCTCTGCAGAACGTGTGATGGTGTGGATAACTTTACCGTGCCGGCCGGCCCGGAACCGTGCCGCGGATTTTGCCTGCGCCCCACATTCGTCTATAGTTGATGGTCGAGCCCGTTGGTCCGTACACCCCCCAAGTCCGGACCAGCGGGTTCTTCTATGTCCCGCAGCCCCAGCGGCGCCGCGGCCCCGTAACCGCTGCTGCGCCGGCCGCATATTGGCTGCCCGGGCAGTGGCGAAAGGACGAATCAATGACTGCAACCCTCGTTGCCAAGGACGTCTCCGGCGGCCACGGCCACCGTGTGCTCTTCTCCGGGCTTTCGCTGACGGTCGCCCCGGGCGACGTCGTCGGGGTGGTCGGCGCAAACGGCGCCGGGAAGTCCACCCTGTTGCGCCTCCTCGCCGGCGTGGACCAGCCCCAGGACGGTTCCATCAGCCTGGCCCCGGCGGACGCCTTCGTTGGCTGGCTGCCGCAGGAGCACGAACGCCTCTCCGGTGAGACCGTGGCTGGCTACATTGCCCGCCGGACCGGCTGCGCGGAAGCAACCCTCCAGATGGAAACCACCGCAGAGGCCCTGGGCTCCGGCGAATCCGGGGCAGACGATGCCTACTCACGGGCGTTCGACCGCTGGATGGCCTCCGGCGCTGCCGACCTCGATGACCGCATTCCGGCTGCGCTCGCCGACCTCGGACTGGACGCAGGCCCGGATGCGCTGATGACTGGACTGTCCGGCGGCCAGGCCGCCCGGGTCGCCCTCGCTGCGCTGTTGCTGAGCCGTTTCGACGTGGTGCTGCTCGATGAGCCCACGAACGATCTGGACCTCGCCGGTTTGGCCACCCTTGAAAACTTTGTCCAGGGGCTTCGCGGCGGCGTGGTGCTGGTCAGCCACGACCGTGAGTTCCTGGCCCGCTGTGTGACGCGCGTGGTGGAGCTGGACCTTGCCCAGAACAGCGTGGCCGTTTACGACGGCGGCTACGACGCCTTCCTTGAGGAACGCGCGGTGGCCCGCCGGCACGCCCGCGAGAAGTACGAGGACTTTGCGGCCACCAAGGCAGACCTGGTGTCCCGTGCACGGACCCAGCGCGAGTGGAGCTCCCAAGGCGTCCGGAATGCCATGAAGAAGAACCCGGACAACGACAAGATCCGCCGCGCCGCCAGCACGGAGTCCTCGGAGAAACAGGCCCAGAAGGTCCGGCAAATGGAGTCCCGCATCGCCCGGCTGGACGTGGTGGAGGAGCCCCGCAAGGAATGGCAGCTCCAGTTCAGCATCGGCCAGGCACCCCGCTCCAGCGCCGTCGTCGCCACCCTGCGCGGGGTGGTGGCCCGCCAGGGGGACTTCACGCTGGGACCGGTGAACCTCCAGCTCAACGGGGGGGAACGCATCGGGATTACCGGGCCCAACGGCGCCGGAAAGTCGACCTTGCTGCGGCTGCTGCTGGGCACCCAGGCGCCGGACGACGGCGAAGCCTCCATGGGTGCCTCAGTCGCCGTCGGCGAAATTGACCAGGCCCGCGGGCTGCTTGACGGTGCCCGGCCCCTGGGTGACGCCGTGGAGGCCGTGCTGGCCGATTGGAACAGCGCCGACGTCCGCACCCTCCTGGCCAAGTTCGGCCTCAAGGCGGACCACACGTCCCGGACCGTGGATTCCTTGTCGCCCGGTGAACGGACCCGGGCAGCTTTGGCGCTGCTCCAGGCCCGCGGCGTGAACCTGCTGGTACTGGACGAACCCACCAACCACCTGGACCTGCCCGCCATCGAGCAACTGGAAGAGGCCCTGGAAAGCTACGACGGCGCCCTGTTGCTGGTCACCCACGACCGCAGGCTGCTCGAAAATGTTCGGCTCGATTCACGGTGGCACCTGGAAGACGGCATGGTCCAGGAACTCCACCACACTGCAAGCCAGGAGAAATAACCATGAGCATGGACCGCGTGGCCTGGAGCTCGCTCTACAACATCAGCACCGCCAAGAGCGGCTCGAAGCCGTTCTCCAAGGAAACTTTGAAACGGGTGCTGGCCTTCGCCGCCCCGCACAAGGGCAAGCTCATCGCCTTTGTGCTGTCCTCCATCGTCGCGGCTTTCCTTGCCGTGGCCACCCCGGTGCTGGCCGGCCAGGTGGTTGACGCCATCATCGCCAAGGCCGGCGCCGGCACGGTGATCTGGCTGGCGGTCCTGATTGCCATCGTCGCCGTCGCGGAGGCCGGGGTGGGCCTGTTGACCCGCTGGCTCTCCTCGACCATCGGCGAAGGCGTCATCGTGGACCTGCGCACGCGGGTGTTCGACCACGTGCAGCGGATGCCCATCGCCTTCTTCACCCGCACCCGGACGGGAGCCCTGGTCAGCCGCCTCAACAACGACGTCATCGGGGCACAGTCCGCTTTCGCCGGAACCCTCTCCGGCGTCGTGAGCAACTCGGTGGCGCTGATCCTGACGCTGGCCGTAATGCTCAACAGGTCCTGGTTGGTGACCGTCCTGGCAATGGTGCTGCTGCCGATCTTCCTGATCCCGGCCCGGCGCATGGGCTCCAAACTGGCGGACTTGCGCCGCGAAGCCGCAGCGCACAACGCCGCGATGGGCACGCAGATGACGGAGCGGTTCTCCGCGCCGGGTGCCACCTTGGTCAAGCTGTTCGGCCGCCCGGATGAAGAGTCCCGGGAGTTTGCCGCCCGGGCCGGCCGGGTGCGCGACATCGGCGTCCGGATGGCCATGCTGCAGTTCACGTTCGTCACTGCCTTGACCCTGGTGTCCGCGCTCGCGCTGGCACTGGTGTACGGCCTGGGCGGCTGGCTTGCCCTTGGCGGACAGCTCGCGCCCGGGGACGTGGTGGTCCTGGCGCTGCTCCTGACCCGGCTTTACGCCCCGCTCACCGCGCTGTCAAACGCCCGGGTGGAGGTCATGAGCGCGCTGGTGAGCTTTGAACGCGTGTTTGAAATCCTCGACCTGAAGCCACTGATCCAGCAGAAACCGGACGCCGTGCCCGTGCCCGCCGGGCCGGTGTCGGTGGAATTCGACAACGTCCGCTTCGCCTACCCCTCGGCGGACAAGGTCTCCCTGGCGTCGCTGGAGGACGTCTCCACGCTGGACACCCGCGGCGGCGAGGAAGTGCTGCACGGCATCAGTTTCCGCGTGGAGCCTGGCCAGACGGTGGCGCTGGTGGGCTCCTCCGGGGCGGGCAAGTCCACAATCGCCCAGCTGCTGTCACGGCTGTACGACGTCGATTCGGGCGCGGTGCGGCTGGGCGGCACCAGGCCGGGGTCCGGCCTCGACGTGCGGGACACCACCTTCGACTCGCTGCGCGACACCCTGGGCATGGTGACCCAGGACGGGCACCTGTTCCACGAGTCCATCGCCTCCAACCTGCGCCTGGCCCGGCCGAATGCCACCGAAGACGACATGTGGTACGTGCTCCGGCAGGCACGGCTGGAAGGCATGATCCGGTCCCTGCCGGACGGGCTCGACACCGTGGTGGGGGAGCGGGGCTACCGGCTCTCCGGTGGTGAACGCCAGCGATTGACCATCGCGCGGCTCCTCATCGCCCAGCCGCGGGTGGTCATCCTGGACGAGGCCACCGCAGCACTGGACTCGACGAACGAAGCCGCCGTCCAGGCAGCCTTGGGCGCGGCGCTCGAGGGCCGGACCGCCGTCGTGATTGCCCACCGGCTCTCCACCGTGCGAGCCGCCGACGCCATCCTGGTGGTGGAAGACGGCCGGATTGTCGAACGCGGAACCCACACCGAACTGCTGGCCGCGGGCGGCCGCTACTCGGAGCTGTACCGGACCCAGTTCGCCGAAGCCACCGCCGTCGCGGAGGAAGCCGTCCCTGAGTTCTAGCGGACCTGCGGCCGCGCGGCCAGCACGGGCAGGATATGGTCCGTGAGCAGTGGTGCGAGGTCCGCCGGGAGGGATGCGCAGTCCGTCCCGGCATAGTCCAGCCAGCGGATCTCGGCGATCTCCGCGGCCGGGTTGGCCTGCCAGGTTCCCGGGGCGAGGAAGACGGTTGCCTCGATGTCGGTGGCGGCCTCGTTGGCGGCATCGGCCACCCAGACCCCCATCAGTTCCAGATCCTCCGGACGCACCACGATGCCCACTTCTTCGGCCAGCTCGCGGGCGGCGGCCTCCACCGCAGTTTCGCCCGGCTCCGGTTTGCCGCCGGGGTGCATGAACATGTCCGTACCGCGTTTGCGGACCGTCAAGAGCCGTCCGGCGTCGTCGAATACACAGACGGCGGAGACCACGATCCTGTCCTTCATGCGGGAATCCTTTCCAAGTGCGAGACCAGCAGCAGGTCCTTACGGGGACCGATGACGTCCCAGCTGTAGCTGAACCGGTCAGGTGACTGGCAGGTGTAGGTCACGCGGTAGGTATCAGGGTCACACCAGTGCGCGTCCTGGCTGGCATCCGGGGTAAAGCTCATCCGGTGGAACGGGCGGCCGTCCGGGAAGAACACGTCCAGGGCGTCCGGCCGCGGGGACGCCTTCAGCACGTACTCCCGCGAGGCGGGACCTGTGAAAGCAGGCCAGCGCATGGTGCCTTCCTCACGAAGGGCCAGGCCGTCGCCGTCCATTGCGGTGTAGAGCACGACGCCGGCAAAGGTTCCGCGGGTGCCGTCCGACCTGTCCAGCAGATCGCGCTCCACCCGCCAGCGTCCCGGCCGCTCCGGTGCGGCGGGACCGTCCGCCGGGCTGCCCAGGAGGTAGGCGCGAAGGAGGGACTGCGGGGAACTGGAGTTCAAGTGCCCTCGATTGGAATCGAACCAACGACACCGGCTTTAGGAGAGCCGTGCTCTATCCACTGAGCTACGAGGGCGGGCATTCGGCAACCGGCGGGGCCGGCTGGTCCGAACACGGTTACAAGCATACAAGGTGCCGGGCCGTACTACGCTCAAAGCATGAGTCCAGCTCCGACTGCCGCTCCCGCTGCCGCCTACCTGCCGGACACCGCGTCCACCCGGCACTACATCGGTGCCTGGTCCGTGCTAAGCGTGCTGCAGTACTTCCTCGCCGAGGCGGTGGTGGCCATCGCCTGGGCCGGCCCGCGTCCGTATGACCTCAGGACCGGCTACATCAGCGACCTTGGTGCGCTGCACTGCGGCGTCCATGCCGGGCGGCAGGTGTGCTCGCCGCTGAACTGGGTGATGAACGGCTCGTTCGTCCTCCAGGGCCTTGGACTCCTGCTGGGTGCGGTGCTGCTGAGCTCGGGGTTGCTGTGCGTGGCGGCACGGCATGGTGCCCGGGTTGACCGTACACACCGGAAACCCCTGCTGGCCGCGGTATGGGTGCGGGTGCTGACCGGGGCCGCTGGGGCCGGAACCGTGGTGGTGGGCCTGGTCCCGGAGGACGCCGGCTCACCCTTGCATTACGTGGGGGCCATAACCTACTTCCTGGCCGGCGGGTCTGCCCTGCTGGTCCTGGGCATCCTGTGGCGGCGGCAGACGGGGATGGCGTGGTTCCTGCTGGTCTGCGGAGGCGTGTCGCTGGCGGCCGTGGCGACCGGCGGCCTGACCCGCATGGACGTGCCCGAGCCCGGCACGCTGGAACGGCTGATGGGCTATCCGGTGACGGTGGGGATGGCCGCCGCAGGTTTGGTCATTGCCCAGCGGGTGCGGCGGCACCGGAAGGAACGGCGGGCCGCGGCGCGCGCCGCGGCCACAGCTGCCTAACGCTCTTTCCGTTCCCGCCTGTTGAGGAACACCGAGGCGGCCCCGGCCACGAGGCTCAGCACCAGAAGGACCCAGCCGGCGACGGTGAGGCCGGACGCCAGGGCGACCTGGCCGGCGTCGGGACCTTCCGTGCCCATCATGGTGTCGATGGCCACGTTGCCCCACAGCCGCACCACCACGAACAGCATGGGCAAGGCCCAGAGCGCCCAGCGGAGCGCCTTCCGCGCCACGTTGGTCCCGATGAGGAGAAGCCAGGTAAAGCCAAAAATCAGCGGGAAGAGCGTCCCGGCGGTCTTGTGGACGTAGCTCAGCTGGCCCAGGGCGTCGCCGTTCATGACCGCCTGCAGCCGGCCGATGTAGCCGGCATCGAAGCCGCCCACCAGCGAATCCGGCATGGCCATCTCCTGGGAGAGCTGGGTGAGCTGGGACAGGGTCAGCAGGTGCAGGTACCAGAACAGGAACAGGCTGGCCACCACGCCGGCAATGACAATGAGGTTGCTGTTGCCTTGCGCCTTTTCGGGCGTGCGCGCGGTGGTGGGGTTGACCACCGGTGGCAGGTGATGCTGCGGCACAACCGCGTTGGCGCCGTGCTTCTTGATCCGCTGGGCGGGGGTTTTGGCCATGGCACCATTATCCCGCCCCATAAACTGAACCCATGACCACTGGCCGACACAGCGCAGCTGTTCTTGACCCCTCATTGGACGACTACGAACTGGCGGCGGCGCTGGTCCGTGAAGCCGGACAGCTGGCGCTCCTCATGCGCATGGCCGGCCTGGAATCCGAACAGAAGACCTCCGTCTCGGACGTGGTGACTGCGGCCGACCACGCCGCGGAGGCCTATGTGCTGGAGCAGCTGCGGCGCTGCAGGCCGGAAGACGGCATCCTGGGCGAGGAGAGCGCGTCCGTCCAGGGAACCAGCGGGCGGACCTGGGTGATCGACCCCGTGGACGGCACCTACAACTTCCTGCATGGCTCCACTTACTGGTGTTCAGCCATAGCGCTCAAGGATTCCGCCGACGTGCTGCTTGGCGCCGTCTTCCAGCCGGAGGAGGACAAACTCTGGCTCGGCGGACGGGACCGGCCTGCCACCCGTAACGGCGAAGCGCTCACCGTCTTCTCCGGCGACAGCGGCAAGCGGAACACCACTCCCGTGGCCGAACTCGGCGCCGCCACCTACATCCACCCCACGTGGCTGATGGATCCCCTGTGCGCCATGCCGTGGCACGCCGCGGCGACGTCCGCAGCGTCCCTCCGCATGCTGGGCTCGGGTTCCTGCGACCTGGGCCGGGTGGCGGACGGCCAGTTGGGGTGCTGGTTCCAGCACAGCTGCCCGGAGTGGGACTGGCTGCCGGGCAAGGCAATCGTCCGGGCAGCCGGGGGCGCCGTGGACACCGTCCGGGTCAACGGCCTGGAGTGGTTCCTGGCCGGAGGAACGACGGCGGTCCGGGAGTTGCGTGCGGCCCTCCTGTCAGGCTCGGTGGCGTAGCACCACCGCGGGCCCACAGCCCGTAATCCACAGCCTGGAAGGCGGTGTCGGTCCCACCGCCTAGACTTGTAGGCACCATGGATATGTTGTTTGACCCATACTCTGACGGGCCGTTCAAGGCCGCTCCTGCCACCACCGCCCGCACCAAGTCGCCCTCCGAGGGCGCCGTTGCGGTCCCCGCGGGCGGGGGAGGCGTGCGCGCCGGACAGGCACCGGAAGGGCATTCCCGGGGCCACCGCCCGGATGCCGGAGCCTTGCTGGAGGGGTTGAACCCGCAGCAGGAAGAGGCGGTCAAGCACTCAGGCCCGGCGCTGCTGATCGTCGCCGGTGCAGGATCCGGCAAGACCCGCGTGCTCAGTAACCGGATCGCCTACCTGATCGCCACCGGCCGTGCCCACCACGGCGAAATCCTGGCCATTACCTTCACCAACAAAGCGGCCGCTGAAATGCGGGAGCGCATCGAAGCGCTGGTGGGCGGACGCGCCAAGATCATGTGGATCTCCACGTTCCACTCGTCCTGCGTGCGCATCCTGCGGCAGGAGGCGGCCAACGTCGGGCTGAAATCGAACTTCTCCATTTACGACTCCGCCGACTCCCTGCGGCTGGTTACCCAGGTCTCCAAGTCCCTTGACCTGGACCCCAAGAAGTTTGCGCCCAAGGCCATCCAGCACAAGATCTCCGCGTTGAAGAACGAATTGATCGACGCCGACTCCTTTGCCTCCGAGGCCAACTACAACGATCCGTTCGAGCACGCCGTTGCGGACGTCTACAAGGGTTACACCCAGCGCCTCCGGCAGGCCAACGCGATGGACTTTGACGACCTCATCGCCGAAACCGTCTACATGTTCCGTGCCTTCCCGGCCTTGGCAGAGTCCTACCGCCGCCGGTTCCGCCACGTCCTGGTGGACGAATACCAGGACACCAACCACGCCCAGTACGCGCTGGTGCGCGAAATTGTGGGCGAAGGGCCGGGCGCCTCGGAACTGACCGTGGTGGGCGATTCCGACCAGTCCATCTACGCCTTCCGCGGCGCTGACATCCGCAACATCGTGGAATTCGAAAAGGACTACCCCGAAGCCCGGACCATCAAGCTGGAGCAAAACTACCGCTCCACCCAGAACATCCTGAGCGCCGCCAACTCGGTCATCTCGCGCAACCCCAACCGGCCCGAAAAGCGGCTCTGGACGGCCGAGGGCGAAGGCCACAAAATCATCGGATACGTGGGCGAGAACGAGCACGACGAAGCGCAGTTCATCGCCAAAGAGATCGACCGGCTCCAAGACGAAGACAACCTGCGGCCCGGTGATGTCGCCATCTTCTACCGGACCAATGCCCAGTCCCGCTCCATCGAGGATGTGCTGGTGCGCGTGGGCCTGCCCTACAAGGTGGTGGGCGGCACGCGCTTCTACGAACGCAAGGAAATCAAGGACGCCCTGGCGTACCTTCGGGTCCTGGTCAACCCGGACGACGACGTCAATCTCCGCCGGGTGCTGAACGAGCCGAAACGCGGCATCGGCGACCGCGCCGAGGGTGCGGTGGCAGCGCTGGCCGAGCGTGAGCGGACCTCCTTCATGGCAGCTGCCCGGCGCGCCGACCAGGCACCCGGGATGGCCACCCGGTCCGTCAATGCCGTCCTGGGCTTCGTGAAGATGCTGGACGACCTCGCCGAGGTGGCGGTGGGGTCCGGCGCCGCCGCCGCACTCGAAGCTGTCCTGGAGCAGACCGGATACCTGGCCGCGCTGCGCTCCAGCACCGATCCCCAGGACGAATCCCGGGTGGAAAACCTGGCGGAACTGGTTGCCGTGGTCCGTGAATATGAACAGGAAAACCCGGAAGGCAGCCTGGCCGCGTTCCTGGAGCAGGTGTCCCTGGTGGCCGACGCCGATCAAATCCCGGATGCCCCCGGCGCGGACATTGATGCCGCGGTGGCCGAGGCAAAGCGTCTCGGCGTGGTCACGCTGATGACCCTGCACACGGCCAAGGGCCTGGAATTCCCGGTGGTGTTCCTCACCGGCATGGAACATGGACTATTCCCGCACCAGCGATCCGCCACCGATCCCAAGGAGCTGGCAGAGGAACGCCGGCTGGCCTACGTGGGACTCACCCGTGCCCGCAAGCGGCTGTACGTGACCCGCTCCGAGGTCCGCAGCATGTGGGGGCAGAGCCAGTACAACCCTGCCAGCCAGTTCCTCGAGGAGATTCCCGCAGAGCTGCTGGAGTGGAAGCGTGAGGGCACCAGCCGGCAGTCGTGGGCCGGCGGAGGTTCCATCGGATCCGGCCGTTACAGCGGGTCCTTCTGGGGCGCCGGCACGTCCCGCGGAGCGGCGGCAGATTCTTCTGCCGGGTTCAATGCCGACGTTCCGGCGTTCCTTGCCAAGACCCGGGTGCAACCGCAGAAGGAAATCATCGCCGTCAGCGTGGGGGACAAAGTCAACCACACCAGCTTCGGAAACGGTACGGTCCTGGCGCTCGAGGGGGCGGGGGACAAGACGGTCGCCAAGGTCAAGTTCGACGTCGGCGAGAAGCGCCTGCTGCTGCGCTACGCGCCGTTGACCAAGCTCGACGCCTAGGGGCGGACGAGCAGGCGGACGCCCGGGCTGCCGCCCTGAGCATCCGCCGTTGCGGCGTTAACTGCGTGCGGGGCAGGACGTGGCCACCAGGCGGCGGGCCATCTCCACCGCACGCGATCCATACACGGCGCCGTCCAGGACCGCGGCCGTGGCGTAGGCGCCGTTGAGGACAATGAGGAGTTCTTCGGCGAGCCGGTCCGGGTCCTCGGCCCCTGCCTCGGCCGCCAGGGTGTGGAACCAGTCGCGGACCTGCTGCTTGTGCGCGACCGCGGCGAGGTGGGCCGGGTGCACGCCGTCGGGGAACTCCGTGTTGGTGTTCAGCATGGGGCACCCCCGGTAGCTGCTTCCGGCGCAGTCGGAGGCCAGTATTTCGAACACGGCAATGAGCTTGTCCTGCGGCGATCCTTGCCCGCCGGCAGCCTCACGCATGCGCTCGAACCAGGCGTCTGCCCGGCCCTGGACATAAGCCGTGGCCAGGGCGTCCTTGGTGGGGAACTGGCGGTAGACGGTCGCGTTGCCCACCCCGCACTCCTTGACCACGGTGTCCATGCCCACCGCCCGTATGCCGTGCGCGTAGAACAGCCGCGTGGCCACCCCAAGTACGTTGCGCCGGTTTTCCTCAGCCGTCCTGCGCGCCACAATTCTCCTCCAGTGTGCTCCAATACCGACCGACCCAGTTTGACAGACGGAACGATCCGTCACAAACTTGTGAACGATCCGTCACATTGAATGGCGGCGCCGCCATCACCAGGAGAACACCATGAAGACAGCAGTACTTGGAACCGGAATGGTTGGCCGGACCATCGCCGCACGCCTCGCGGAGCTCGGCCATTCCGTCACCGTCGGCACCCGCGACCCCGCTGCCGCGATGTCCCGGACCGCAGCTGACGCCATGGGCAACCCTGCCTTTGGGACCTGGGCTGCGGAGAACCCGGCCATCAAGGTGGCACGTTTCTCCGACGCGGCGGAAGGTGCCGGGCTGATTGTCAACGCAACCAACGGCGGTGCATCGCTCGAGGTGCTGGAGCAGGTCGGTGCCGCAAACCTCGACGGTGCGGTAGTCCTGGACATCGCCAACCCGCTCGACTTCAGCAACGGCATGCCCCCCACCCTTTTTGTCAAGGACACCGACTCCCTGGCGGAGCAAATCCAACGGGCCTTCCCCGCAGCCCGCGTCGTCAAGGCCCTCAACACCATGAATGCGGACCTGATGGCCTACCCCGGTCAGCTGTCCGACCCCGGCTCTGTCTTCGTCTCCGGCAACGATGCCGAAGCCAAGGCCGTGGTCACCGGACTCCTGAAGGACTTCGGCCACCAGGACATCATCGACCTCGGAGACATCACCACGGCACGCGGAACCGAAATGCTGCTGCCCGTCTGGCTCCGCCTGTGGGGCGCCCTCGGAACGCCTGCCTTCAACTTCAAGATCGTCCGCTGAAAGGACGGAACCGTTGAGCTGCTGGGCGACGGCGTGACCCGGTGGGCGCCCGGCCAGCGCGTGGGCGTCGGATGGTTTGGCGGGGCGTGCTTTCAGTGCGACCCATGCCGGCGCGGGGATTTCATCTCCTGCGAGGCCGGAAAGATCACCGGGCTGACCGCTGACGGCGGCTATGCAGAGTACGTCGTCGCCCCGGCTGATGCCCTCGCTGCCGTTCCCGACGCACTAACGCTTGCGGAAGCCGCACCGTTGATGTGCGCAGGCGTCACCACCTTCAACGGCTTGCGCCACAGCGGTGCCCGGCCGGGAGACCTGGTTGCCGTCCTTGGGGTGGGGGGCCTCGGCCACCTCGGTGTCCAGTTCGCGGCCAAGATGGGATTCGAAACCGTCGCCATTGCGCGCGGCGCCGAAAAGGAACCGTTTGCCCGTGACCTCGGCGCCCACCACTACATTGACAGCCTCAGTTCCGACGTCGCCGCGGAACTGAGGGGCCTCGGCGGTGCCGCCGTCGTCCTCGCCACCGTCACCGACTCCCATGCGATGTCTGCCGCCGTTCCGGGACTCGCGGCCCGTGGCCGGCTCGTGGTCCTTGGCGTCCCGCACGAACCAGTCCCGGTTAACGCCGGCCTCCTCGTGGGCGGCAGCCGCTCGATCGGCGGACATGCCTCCGGGACGGCAAAAGACTCCGAGGACGCGCTTCGCTTTGCGGCGATGACCGGGGTGCGCCCCCTGATCGAAACCTACCCGCTCGTGCAGGCAGCCGAGGGTTTCAACCGGATGATGTCCGGCCGGGCGCGCTTCCGCGTGGTCCTGACCAATGACTAGGCCCCTGGCGCCGGAACCCGAAGCTGCACTGGAAGGACATACGAACACTCCATGACCAACCAACGCACACTTGTCATCGTGGCCCACCCCGATTTGTCAGGATCCCGGGTCGCCGCACACCTCACCGCCTCCATCGGGGACCTTGATGGTGTCACGGTCCGGGACCTGGCGGCCCTCTACCCTGACCGTCGCGTGGACGCCGAACTGGAACAGCGGTACCTGCGGGAACACGACACCATCGTGCTGCAGTTTCCCTGGCACTGGTATTCCGTTCCCGGGCTGCTGAAGGAATGGATGGACCAGGTGCTCACCCGCGGTTTTGCCTACGGCGCCGGTGGGGACGCGCTGCACGGGAAGCGCCTGCAGCTTGTCACCTCAACCGGCGGACCGGAATCCTCGTACTCGCCAGCCGGCCACAACCGCTTCACCATGGCCGAGCTGCTGCGGCCCCTGGAAGCCACCGCACACCTCTGCGGGCTGGACATGGCCGAGCCCCTGGTCCTGCACGGGGCGCATGGGGCGACGCCGGAAGAACTGGCGGCGCATTCCCGGCGATACCGGGACCTGCTCTCCGCGGTGCCTGCAACATCAGGCAGCTGAGCGCGCCCCGTCTGCCGGCGGCGGGGCATAATGGAGGCCATGCGACGGACTGTATGGGGGATGCTCGCCGCCCTTTTCCTGATGGCCGGCACCGGATGCTCGGTGACGACCAGCGACCCTTCCTATGTCCCGCCGCCACCGCGGCCGCCGATGGAGCAGCTGGCGAACGCGCCGCTGGCCGACGCGAAGCAGTTCTCCAGCGGCGGCGATGTCCTCTCCTTCATTACCGCGGACCGGACCGTCGCCTGCTCGTTGACCTCCGCACGCGGAGATCACCTGAACCTGCCGTACGAGCAGAACAGCTACAGCGATGCGGCCAACAACAAGCTGCCCATCGTCCCCGTGGCCCACTGTGAATTGGCCGCCTATCCGGCGCCGAAAGCCGCCGATATCAAGGACGACTGCGCAGGAACCCACCTGGGCTACCTCGGCGGCACAGCCCTGCTTGCGCCGGACAGTGCACGCTACGGCGAGTGCCGTTCCGGCGTCACGACCATGGAGGCAACCTACGGGCCCAAGGGAAACAAGGCAGGGCCGCTGGCCCAGCTGCCTGTGCTTGCCGACGGGCAGAACCTGGAGCGCAACGGACTGCGCTGTTCGGCCTACAACGGCGGTGTGGCGTGCGGAAACGTCTCCGCCGGCGTCGGATTCTTCGTTTCAACTGAACGTTACGAGCTGATTCCCGGACCGGACAAAAGCACCGCACCGCCGCAGGCAGGGGCCTCAAAAACCCCGTAAATCCGCGGTTTTTCTACGCCCCATAGAATAGTGTGCTTACTCACATAAGAGGTAGTCTGGGACGGCCCGGCCGCTCCAAAGGACTAGAGTTCCCCATGGAGCATTACGCCGCGTGGCTCGTTTCCAGACAGGCCGCCGGTGCGTGCAATCCGCAGCCCGGTCATCGTCCTTCCGATGGTGTCCGACTGTACAGAAACTACTTCGACGTAGAAGGACACTAAACCGTGGACCTGTTTGAATACCAGGCGCGCGATATGTTCGAGGCGCACGGTGTACCCGTGCTTGCCGGCATCGTGGCGTACACCCCAGAAGAAGCAAAGGCAGCTGCCGAGAAGATCGGCGGCGTGACTGTTGTCAAGGCACAGGTCAAGGTTGGCGGTCGCGGCAAGGCCGGCGGCGTCAAGGTCGCGAAGTCTGCCGACGAGGCGCTTGAGCACGCCACCAACATCCTGGGCATGGACATCAAGGGCCACACCGTTAACAAGGTGATGATCGCCCAGGGTGCAGACATCGCCGAGGAATACTACTTCTCCGTCCTGCTGGACCGGGCCAACCGCAACTACCTGGCCATGTGCTCGGTTGAAGGCGGCATGGAAATCGAGCAGCTCGCCGTCGAACGCCCCGAAGCGCTGGCCAAGATCGCCATCGACCCCGCCGTGGGCATCGACCAGGCCAAGGCCGACGAAATCGTCGCAGCCGCAGGCTTCGCCGAGGAACTGCGCGGCAAGGTCGCCGCCGTGATCCTCAAGCTCTGGGATGTCTTCAAGAAGGAAGACGCCACCCTGGTGGAAGTCAACCCGCTCGTCAAGACCGGCGCCGGCGACATCGTCGCCCTGGACGGCAAAGTCTCCCTCGACGAGAACGCCGACTTCCGGCACGCCAAGCACGCGCAGCTCGAAGACAAGGATGCTGCAGACCCCCTTGAGGCCAAGGCAAAGGCGCAGGACCTCAACTACGTCAAGCTCGACGGCGAAGTTGGCATCATCGGCAACGGTGCAGGCCTGGTCATGTCCACCCTGGATGTCGTTGCCTATGCCGGCGAAAACCACGGCAACGTCAAGCCCGCCAACTTCCTGGACATCGGCGGCGGAGCCTCCGCCGAGGTCATGGCCGCCGGCCTGGACGTCATCCTGGGCGACGAGCAGGTCAAGTCCGTGTTCGTCAACGTCTTCGGCGGCATCACCGCCTGCGACGCCGTCGCCAAGGGCATCGTTGGCGCGCTGGCCGAGCTGGGCCACTCCGCCAACAAGCCGCTGGTAGTCCGCCTTGACGGCAACAACGTCGAGGAAGGCCGCCGCATCCTCACCGAGGCCAACCACCCGCTGGTAACCCTGGCCGCCACCATGGACGAGGGCGCCGACAAGGCCGCCGAGCTCGCCAACGCAGCTAAGTAAGGGACGCACCATGTCTATCTACCTCAACAAGGATTCCAAGGTCATCGTCCAGGGCATCACCGGCGGCGAAGGCACCAAGCACACCGCCCTGATGCTCAAGGCAGGCACCAACATTGTTGGCGGCGTCAACGCCCGCAAGGCCGGCACCACGGTCCTGCACGGCGACAAGGAAATCAACGTCTACGGCACCGTCAAGGAAGCCATGGCTGAAACCGGCGCCGACGTCTCCATCGTCTTCGTGCCGCCGGCCTTCACCAAGAACGCGGTCGTCGAAGCCATCGAGGCAGGCATCGGCCTGGTCGTGGTCATCACCGAAGGCGTTCCGGTCCAGGACTCCGCCGAATTCTGGGCGCTGGCACAGTCGAAGGTGGACGCCGACGGCAACCAGGTCACCCGCATCATCGGCCCGAACTGCCCCGGCATCATCACTCCCGGCGAAGCACTGGTGGGCATCACCCCCGCCAACATCACCGGCAAGGGCCCGATCGGCCTGGTCTCCAAGTCCGGCACCCTGACCTACCAGATGATGTACGAACTGCGCGACCTGGGCTTCTCCACCGCCATCGGCATCGGCGGCGACCCCATCATCGGCACCACCCACATTGACGCCCTGGCAGCCTTCGAGGCTGACCCGGAGACCAAGGCCATCGTGATGATCGGTGAAATCGGCGGCGACGCCGAAGAGCGTGCTGCCGACTTCATCAAGGCCAACGTCACCAAGCCGGTTGTTGGCTACGTGGCCGGATTCACGGCTCCCGAAGGCAAGACCATGGGCCACGCAGGCGCCATCGTCTCCGGTTCCGCCGGTACCGCCCAGGCCAAGAAGGAAGCCCTCGAGGCCGCAGGCGTGAAGGTCGGCAAGACGCCGTCCGAGACCGCCAAGCTGCTGCGCGAGGTTTTCGCAGCCCTCTAGGGGGCCCTGCACTCAGCGCGGGGCCACTCCCGGCCCGCCCCATCAGATGGGGCGGACTGGCAGTGGCCCCGCGTTCGGCGTTTAAGCGGGTCGTGTAACCGACGTCGCTGCGCTGCCTGCGTCGAGTAGGGTTGAAGGGCAAGAGGGGTCACGGTGCCCAGGCAGGGGAGCAGGATGGCAGAGACGCGGCGCACGCTGGTTGACGTCGTCGTGGACAAGGTCCTTGAGCACATTCTTAGCGGAGAGATCAAGGCCGACGACGCCCTGCCGCCGGAGGCGGACATCGCCAAGGAATCCGGGGTCAGCAGGCTGACGGCCCGGGAGGCCATGAAAGTGCTGAAGGCCCAGAACGTGGTGTACGTCAAGCGCGGCCTCGGCACATTCGTCAACCCGCCCGAACGCTGGACCGGCATGGACGCGATCATGCAGGCGGCCTCCAGGGGAGTAGCCTCCGACCAGGTGGCCCTTCGCCTGCTCGAGGTCCGCCGGATGGTGGAGACCGGGGCGGCCGAACTCGCTGCCTCCCGCCATCGCCCGGCTGACCTTGCTGCCCTGCGGGAGAGCGTGGAGCAGATGGAAGCGGCGCACAATGCCGGAGACGTCGATGCCCTGACCGTTGCCGACATCGCGTTCCATGACACAGTGCTGCGGGCGTCCGGCAACCCGTTTGTCCCTGCCCTGCTGGGCCAGCTTTCCACCCTGTTGTATGCCATGCGCCGCGAAACTTCAGCCTTCCCCGACGTGCAGCGCCACGCCATCCACCACCACAAGATGGTCCTTGCAGCCATCGCTGCGGGCGATCCTGCCACGGCGCGCTCCACGATGGACGCCCACATCACCCAGACCTTCGAGGACTACGAGAACTTCCTCGCCGTCTCAAGCCGAAACGACGCCGCGGCCGGCTAGCCACTGCCGGGTGCAAACCCGGTTTTGCGCGTCCGGACGCGATTCTTCCTGCCGCCCGCGGGCAGCCTCCTGCATGTGTTGACGCCCACATCCGCCTGTGGCTAGAATCTCAGTCAGACATCAGACATCTGATATCAAAATCCCCCGAAATGCCGCCAGCCAAAGGAGTCGTTATGTGCGCGCATTCCCCTCTTGAAGGTCCCCACGCCACTGCGGGAGGCCAGCGATGAGCTCCCGTACCGCCGCCCCCGCACTCAGCGAACTGGGCGAAACCACCCTCCGCAAGGTCCGTCGGCGGCTGATGCCCCTGATCGTCCTTCTGTACTTCATCGCCTACCTCGACCGGAACAACGTCGGCTTCGCCAAGCTTGGCATGCAGGGCGACATCGGCCTCACCGAGGCTGCCTATGGCCTGGGTGCCGGCATCTTCTTCCTGGGCTACGCCCTGCTGGAAATCCCCAGCAACGGCGGCATGTACCGCTACGGTGCCCGCAAGTGGATTGCCCGCATCCTGATCAGCTGGGGCATCTTCGCCACGGCCATGTTCCTGGTCAACGGCGAAGCCACTTTCTACGTGATCCGCTTCCTGCTTGGAGCGGCCGAGGCCGGCTTCTTCCCGGCCATCCTCTTCTACCTGACCCTGTGGTTCCCCGCGGCGCAGCGCGTGACTGTGCTTGGCATCTTCATCCTGGCCCAGCCCATCTCCAACGCCCTCGGTGCTCCCGTCTCCGGCATGCTCCTGAACCTGGAAGGCGTCGCGGGCCTGCACGGCTGGCAGTGGATCTACATCCTTGAAGGCATCCCCGCCATCATCCTGGGCATCATCACGCCCTTCGTCATGACGGACCGCCCGGAACACGCCAAGTGGCTCAAGCCGGAGGAGCGCGAATGGCTCTCTACGACCATGGCCGCGGAACTGGCGGACAAGCAGAAGTCCGGCAACCACAACTTCCTGGCCGGCTTGAAGGACCCGCGCACCATCGCCTACTCGGCGCTGTACTTTGGCCTGGTCTGCGGCATCTATGGCCTGGGGCTCTGGCTGCCCACCATCGTCAAGGCGCTTGGTACGTTCGACTCCACCCAGGTGGGATTCATCGTCTTCATCCCGTACGCCATCGCAGCGGTGTTCGTCTACTTCTGGAGCAAGCGGTCCGACCGCACCGGCAACCGTGTGTGGCACGCCAGCATGAGCATGGTGCTCGCCGCCGTCGGCCTCCTGGGCGCCGGGTACCTGCTCCCGGTCAATGCCGTGCTGGCCATGGTCTTCCTGACGCTCGCGGCCATGGGGATCTACTCGGCGATCGCACCCTTCCTGGCCATGCCGTCGGCCGCCCTCACCGGCGCTGCGGCCGCAGCGGGCCTTGCCATGGTCAACTCCCTTGGCAACCTGGGCGGCTTCGTGGCCCCCTACATCGTGGGCATCCTCAAGGACGCCACGGGGAACAGCCAGACCGGCCTGGTGTTCCTGGCCGCCTGCCTGGCCGTGACCGCCGCCGCCACCTACCTCTACGCACGCAAGCGGCCCGAAGGTGCCTCCGCCCCCGGAGCCACCGTGCCTGCCCCCGAAACCCACTAGGAGACCCCCATGACCACACAGCACATCTTCCCCGCGGAGCGCACCGCCGTCCTGACCGGTGCGGCGTCGGCGCGCGGCATCGGCCGAGCCACGGCTGACCGGCTGGCCAGCGAGGGCTGGTCCATCGCGATCCTGGATATCAATGCCGAGGACGCCCAGGCGGCAGCCGCCGAAATCGGTTCCAGCCAGGCGGTCAAAGCGATCGGCGTGGGAGCCGACGTGTCGGACGAAGCATCCGTGGACCAGGCCATCACGGAGATCGAGCAGGCCCTTCCGCCTATCGTGGGACTGGTCAACCTGGCCGGAATCAGTTCGCCCACCCCCTTCATGGAGACCACCGTGGCGGAATGGGACAAGGTCTTCGCCATCAACATGCGCGGCACGTTCATCGTGTCCCAGCGCGTCCTCAAAGGCATGATCGAACGCGGACTGGGCAGGATCGTCAGCATCTCCTCCATCTCCGCCCAGCGCGGCGGCGGCACCTACTCCAAAGTGGCATACAGTGCCTCCAAAGCAGGAATCCTGGGCTTCACCCGTGCCCTGGCCCGGGAAGTGGGCGAGCACAACATCACCGTGAACGCGATCGCGCCGGGCCCGATCGACACGGACATCATGGGCGGCACGCTGACCGACGAGCGGAAAGCCCAAATGTCGGAGGGCATCATGATGGGCCGGGTGGGAACCAGGGAAGAAGTGGGTGCCCTGATCGCCTTCCTCCTGGGCGAGGACGCCGGTTACATCACTGCGGCCACCTACGACATCAACGGCGGCCTGCAGGTCTCCTGACCGCGCAGCCGGGACTGGTGCCGTGCGGCGTGGCGGCCGCACGGTACCGGCGTGGGTGTGCCCGGGGACACCCGGCTCCGCAGCGTTCCCGCCAGTTCACCGGCTATAGGATTTCTACATGGCAACCAAAAACCAGGCCTCGGGCGGCGTCAGCAGGCAGGTCCTCGCCGACCACGTTTACGAGGCGCTCCTGGGTGCCTTGATGGACGGCCGGCTGGAAGCCGGTACCCCCGTCAGCATTGATGGCATGGCCCGGGAACTGGACGTTTCCCCGACCCCGGTCCGTGAGGCGCTCGCGCGGCTGGAAGCCACCGGTATGGTCCGGCGGATGGCCCTGCGCGGATACCGGGTGGCGCCCCTGTTCTCTCCGGAAGAGCTTGCAGACCTGATGGACGCGCGGCTGGTGATCGAACCGGCCAATGCCTTCATGGCCTGCAAGCACGCGGACCAGGAACTCACCGGGCGGCTCCAGCAGGCCATCGAGGACCTCAAAGCGGCGCCCCGCGGCCCATCGTTCGCCGAGTTCCGCGCTTATTGGGAAGCGGACGAACGCTTCCACCGCATGATCGCCGAATCGGCGAACAACCAGTTCCTGCTGTCCGCGTACAACGCCCTTGGTGGCCAGGTGCAGCGTTTCCGTTTCTTCGGGGGCCTGGGCGTCACGGACGCCGACTACGCCATTGCCGAGCACACGGAGATCCTGAAAGCCTTTGAAGCCGGCGACGCCGAGCTTGCCCGGCAGAAGATGATCGACCACATCGAAGGCGTCAAGCAGCGCTCGCAACACGACAGCGAAGTGCGGAACTAGCAGCACCGCCCGGCGCTGTCCTGGCGGCCCCGCGGCCCCCGGTCGCCACCTCATGGCCCATTGGCCTCCACAAGACCCCTTGACAATGTCGTCGAACAGCATAGATCCTATAGGAAATGCGATTCATGATCTGGAGTGACAATGCCGTACACCGCTGAAAACTGGCCCATCGCCGCTGCCCTGCTGCAGTTCCCCGGAACCCGGCCGGACGGAACCGCCGTCCAGGACGCCCCTGCCGGAGACTGGCAGCAGGTCTTCGAAGAAGTCGCCGACGCCGGTTTCACCAATGCCGACCTCACCGACAGCTGGGTCCGCCCCGGCGACCTTTCCAGCGCCCGGCTGGACGAGCTGAAAGCCGCTGCCACGGCCGCCGGCCTCGGACTTCCCTCCATCTCGGCCATCCGCCGCAGCGTGATCGAGGAAGGCAACTGGGAAGAAAACCTTGCCTACACCCACCGCACGCTCGACGCCGCAGCACAGCTTGGCTGCGAGGTGGTCTCGATCGGGCTGCACCAGGCCATCACCCCCGAGCAGCGGAAGCAACTGTGGTTCTGGACCGTCGAGGGCCACAAGGACCCGGTGGGTGACAAGGAATGCTGGAACAACGCCGTCACCCGCATCCGCGAAGTGGGCAAGCACGCCGCCGACCTTGGCCTCCTGGTGTCGCTGGAGATGTACGAGGACACGTACCTGGGCACCGGCGATTCCTCCGTGCAGCTGGTCCAGGACATCGACCTGCCCAACGTAGGGCTGAACCCGGACCTGGGTAACCTGATCCGCCTGCACCGCCCCATCGAAGACTGGCGGGAGCTGGTGCACAAGACCCTGCCGTACTCCAACTACTGGCACGTCAAGAACTACATCCGCGATGAAAACCAGGCCCGCAACCAGTACGTCGCCATGCCGGCTCCCATGGAATCAGGCCTCATCAGCTACCGCGAGGCGTTCCAGTTCGCCATCTCCGTCGGCTTCCAGGGCATCATCTGCACGGAGCACTACGGCGGCGACGGCCTGAGCGTCACCGCCGCCAACCAGGAGTACCTCCGGCGCCAGGTCCTGCCCAAGCGCGACGGCTACGCCCTGGGCACCAGCCTGGTGGCGCAGGGCCGGCAAACCCCCGCGGCAGTCCCTGCACGCTAGCCGGCAGGCTTCCCAACCGATCCAACGGGTTCAACGAGGAATCATGACAAGAATATTTGACGATCCAGCGCAGTTCGCAGACGACGCCCTTGACGGTTTCGTGGCCGCCAACCGCCAGTATGTGGCGCGTGTTGACGGCGGTGTTGTCCGTTCCACCGAAACTCCCGAGGGCCAGGTGGCGGTGGTCATCGGTGGCGGCTCCGGCCACTACCCCGCCTTCGCCGGCCTGGTGGGGGCCGGGCTCGCCGCCGGAAGCGCCTGCGGCAACATGTTTGCCTCTCCCTCCGCGGGGCAGGTCTACCGCGTTGCCAAGGCAGCCCAGACCGGCGGCGGCGTCCTCCTCAGCTACGGCAACTACGCCGGCGACGTCCTCCACTTCGGCCAGGCCCAGGACAAGCTGAACGCCGAAGGCATCCAGACCCGGACCGTGCTGGTCACCGACGACATCGCCAGCGCACCGGCCGAAGAGATCGGCAAGCGCCGCGGCATCGCCGGCGACCTCACGGTCTTCAAGGTTGCCGGCGCTGCGGCAGAAGCGGGACTGGACCTCGACGAGGTGGAGCGGCTTGCCACCAAGGCGAACCACCACACCCGCTCCTTGGGCGTGGCGTTCGCGGGATGCACCCTTCCCGGAGCAGCAGAGCCCCTCTTCACCGTGCCGGAAGGCATGATGTCGGTGGGACTGGGCATCCACGGCGAACCCGGCATCTCCGAGCAGCCGCTTCCCACCGCCAGTGAATTGGCCAAGCTGCTGGTGGACGGCCTGCTGAAAGACAAGCCCGCAACCGCCGGCCGCCGGGTAGTGCCCCTCCTCAACGGCCTGGGGACCGTGAAGTACGACGAACTCTTCCTGCTGTTCGGCCGGATCGAAGCCCTGCTCACCGCGGCCGGACTGGAGATCATCGAGCCCGAGTGCGGTGAGCTGGTCACCAGCCTCGACATGTCCGGCCTGTCCCTGACGCTGTTCTGGCTGGACGCCGAACTGGAGAAGTTCTGGGCCGCCCCCGCCGACACGCCGGCCTTCCGCAAAGGCAACCTGGCACCCCGCCGCGCCCGCGCCGTCGAATCCCTGGCCGAGGCGGCAACCATCACGGCGCTGGCAGCCACTCCGGCGTCAACCGCCCTGGCCGCCACCGCGGTTGACGCGCTGAAGGAGGCGCGCGCCGTCGTCGTCGAACACGAAGACGCCCTGGGAAAGCTGGACGCCATCGCCGGGGACGGCGACCACGGCATCGGCATGCGGCGCGGCGTGGACGCTGCCGTAGCCGCCGCGGAGCAATCCCACGCCGGCGGCGCCGGCCTGGAGGAAGTCCTTGCGGCGGCAGGGGAGCAGTGGGCCGAGCGGGCCGGGGGTACCTCCGGGGCCCTCTGGGGCGCGGCCGTCACCGCCGTCGGCAGGACCCTGGGCAGCAAGGACGCCTACACCGCCGCCGACGCGACCGCGGCCGTCAACGCCCTCCGCGACGCCATCATCACCCTGGGCAAGGCGGAACCCGGGGACAAGACCATGGTGGATGCGCTGCTTCCGTTCGCCGAGACCTTTGCCAAGGCAATAGACGACGGCGACAGCCTGGCCGCAAGCCTCAGTGCGGCAGCGGAGGCGGCAGCAAAAGCCGCTGACGAGACCGCAGGCCTCAGCCCGAAGAAGGGCAGGGCCCGGCCGCTGGCCGAGAAGAGCCTCGGCCACCCGGACCCGGGCGCGGTCTCCTTCGGCCTCATTGCCCGCAGGGTGGCCGACTACGCCGCCACCGTTGAAAGCCACTAAGGAGAAACGCATGACCGAGAACACCAAACCCGGCTGGCGCATTGTCGTCGGCAATGACGAGGCCGGCGTGGAATACAAGAATGCCCTGCGCGAACTGTTGGAAGCGGACCCGCGCGTCGCCTCGGTGGAGGACGTGGGCGTTGGCGCCGATGACACCACCGCCTACCCGCACCTGGCCGTCGCTGCTGCCCGCAAGGTAGCGGCCGGTGAGGCGGACCGTGCCCTCCTGATCTGCGGAACCGGCCTGGGCGTCGCCATCTCAGCCAACAAGGTGCCGGGCATCCGGGCCGTTACCGCCCACGACAGCTACTCGGTGGAACGGTCCGTACTCTCCAACAACGCGCAGGTCCTGACCATGGGCCAGCGCGTCATCGGCCTGGAACTGGCCAAGAAACTCGTGGGCGAGTGGCTGGACCACCGCTTCGACGAAAATTCCGCATCCGCGGCCAAAGTAGACGCCATCTCCTCCTACGAGGACGCGTCGGAAGGACAAGAGGACAAATGAGCACTCGCAACATCGCCGTCGTCGGCTCAGGCTACATGGGCGGCGGGATCGCCCAGGTCCTGGCCCTTGCCGGGGCCCGGGTTGCCTTGGCCGACGTCTCCGCCGACATCGCGCAAAGCAACTACGAACGGCTGCTGAAGGAATCCGACGAATTCGTCGCAGCCGGGCTGTTCCCCGCCGGCGCCACCGAAAAGCTCAAGGAAAACCTCTGGGCCGCCAAAGACATCGAGGAGGCCGTGGCCGGCGCCGAGTACATCGAGGAAGCCGTGCCGGAGGTCCTGGAGATCAAGCACGCCACCCTGGGCCGGATCAGCGCCGCAGCCCGCCCGGACGCCATCATCGGTTCCAACACGTCCACCATCTCCATCGCCAAACTGGCCGAGGTAGTGGACAACCCGGAGCGCTTCCTGGGCGTCCACTTCTCAAATCCGGCTCCCTTCATCCCCGGTGTGGAAGTCATTCCGCACGAGGGCACCTCAGAGGCCACCGTCCAGGCAGCCCGTGCCATCGTGGGGGAGACCGGCAAGGAAACAGCCACCGTCAAGGACGTTACCGGCTTCGTGCTGAACCGGCTCCAGTATGCCCTGTTCCATGAGGCAGCCCAGGTGGTGGAGGAAGGCATTGCCACCGCGGAGGACGTGGACACTCTGGTACGCACCACCTTCGGCTTCCGGCTGCCGTTCTTCGGGCCGTTCGCCATCGCCGACATGGCCGGCCTGGACGTGTACGCATTCTGCTACAAGTCCCTCCAGACGGGGTTCCCGGAGCGGTTCGCCACCCCGGCGATCCTGCAGGAAAAGGTCGACGCCGGGCAGTTGGGCACCAAGACCGGGTCCGGCTTCCTGGACGTCCCCGCAGACCGGACCGCCGCCCTGGTTGCCTACCGGAACAAGGCGTATGTCGCCATGCAGAAGCTCATCGAGGAACTGGGCCCGGCACCGCTTTCCTAAGCCGCCCGTCCACCCCACACGAAGGAACGACCATGACTTCATTTCCCACAGAACGCACGGTGATCGTCACCGGAGCCGTGTCGGAGCGCGGCATCGGCCGTGCCACCGCGGAGTACCTGGCCGAGCGCGGCTGGAACATCGGCGTGATCGACCTTGACGATGCCGCCAGCAAGGCACTCGCCAAAGAGCTGGCGGCGAAGCACGGCGTCCAGGCCCACGGCGCCGGCGCCAACATTGGCGACGAAGCCTCAGTGCGCGCTGCCATCGACGAGATCGAGGCCGAACTGCCCCAGCTGGTGGCCCTGACGAACATCGCCGGAGTCAGCTCCCCGGTTCCCTATCTCGAACTCGACGGCGCCGAGTGGGACCGGGTGCTCAACATCAACATGAACGGCGTGCACTATGCGACCCGCCGGGCCGCCGAATCGATGGCCAGGAACCGGCTGGGGCGGATCGTCAACATCTCGTCCGTCTCCGCCCAGCGCGGCGGCGGAACCTTCAGCAAGACCCCTTACTCGGTGGCCAAGGCCGGCGTCATCGGACTGACCCGCGCCACCGCCCGGGAACTGGGGGAGTACGACATCACCGTCAACGCGATTTCGCCCGGTCCGATCGACACCGACATCATGGGCGGCACCCTCAGCGAGGAACGCAAGGATGAACTGGTCAAGGACCTCGTGGTGAACCGGGTAGGCACCACTCGGGATGTTGCGGCAGCCATCGCCTTCCTGATCGGTGAGGACGCCGGGTACATCTCCGGCCAGACGCTGAACGTGGACGGCGGCCTGTACATGCACTGACGGCACCTTGCCGCCACCACCAAGCCCTGCGGGCCGCCGGCCCGCAGGCCCATTACCGTCACCCACTCGAAGGAGAGTGCTGTGTCTGAAACCACCGCAACATCCAAGGAACTCCTGGCCAGGCCGGTCCTGAAGTCCGCGATTTCCAAGGCGGCCCGCAGGCTCATGCCGATGCTGGTCATCCTGTACGTCGTGTCATTCCTTGACCGCACCAACGTCGGCTTTGCCGAGGCGGCCCTGGGAGCAGACAAGGGGGTGTCCGCCGCGGCCTTCGCCCTCGGTGCCGGCATCTTCTTCATTGGCTACGCCATCTTCGAAATCCCCAGCAACCTGCTGCTCAAGAAGGTTGGCGCCAAGGTTTGGCTGGCGCGCATCGCCATCACCTGGGGCATTGTTTCCGCGTGTTTCGCGTTCGTGCAGGGCGAGACCTCGTTCGTGATCCTGCGTTTCCTCCTGGGCGTCACCGAGGCCGGGCTGTTCCCCGGCGTCATCATGTACCTCGCCGAGTGGTTCCCCAACAAGGTCCGGGTCCAGATGTTCGCCATCTTCTACCTGGCCCAGCCGTTCTCCCAGATGATCGGCAACCCGCTTTCGGGCTGGCTGATCAACATTGGCGACCAGGTGCCGGGCCTGCGCGGCTGGCAGGTCATGTTCTTCGTCGAAGGCCTGCTGGCCGTCCTGGCCGGCATTGCGGCCTTCTTCTTCCTGATCAATGGCCCGGAAAAGGCCAAGTTCCTCAGCCGCGAGGAAAAGTATGCGCTGAAGGAGGTCATGGCACTTGAAGACACCATCAAGGACGAGACCGGGCCCCGCGGCATCCTCGCCGCCATGCGCAACGGCCGCGTCTGGTACTTCACCGTGATCTATTTCTGCCTGCAGGTCGCAGTGTACGGCGTGACGTTCTTCCTGCCGCAGCAGGTGTCCTCGCTGACCGGACAGAAGGTGGGCCTCGCCGTCGGCCTGCTCATCGCCGTCCCGTGGTTCTTCGGCATCTTCTCCTGCTACTTCATCGGCAAGGCCGCAGACACGGTGGCCAAGCGCCGCAAGTTCGGCACCATCCTGTTCGTCTCCACCGGCCTGTGCATCTTCGGGTCGGCCTGGGCAGGTACCAACCACCAGCCCGTCCTGGGCATGATCTTCATAACCCTGGCTGTCTGCAGCTTCCTGGCCGTGGGCCCGGTGGTGTGGTCCTATCCCACCGCGTTCCTTGCCGGGTCCGCTGCCGCCGCAGGTATCGGACTGATCAACTCCCTGGGCAACCTGGGCGGCTTCGTGGCACCCATCCTGCGTACCGCTGTTAATGAGGCCACCCAGTCGCCAACGGGTTCCATGGGCGTCTACGCCCTGGGCGTCCTGCCGTTCGTGGCGGCGGCGATGATGTTCGCCACCAGGCGGTTCAAGAACAAGGCCGACGACCTGCTCGACTGAGCGCTCCACACCATCCACGCAAGGAAACCATGAGCACCTCCGGCAGCAGCCCCCTTTACATCGGTGTCAGCACCAAGATGTACCTGGGCTACCAGGCAAGCCTGCGCTGGCTGTCGGAGGTGCGTTCCATCGTAGACAACAGGCCCGGACTGGGCATGGATTCTGCCACGGAGTCCCCGGTCCGGGTCTTCGTCATCCCTTCCTTCCCTGTCCTGGAGCCCGCCGCGCGGATCCTGGCAGGTTCGCCCGTACTCCTCGGCGCGCAGAACTGCGCCTGGGGCGACGGGCCACTGACCGGTGAAGTCAGCCCCGGCATGCTGGCCGAACTTGGCGTCTCCCTCGTCGAGATCGGCCATGCCGAACGCCGCAAACTTTTCGCGGAGGACGACGCCGTGGTGGCACGCAAGGTTCGTGCCGCCGTCGAACAGTCCCTCACCCCGCTGCTCTGCATCGGCGAGCCGGACAGGCTCGACGACGGAGCTGCCGCCGCCTTTTGCGTGCAACAGGTCCGCGCCGCCACGGACGGCGACCCCGCCCTGCTGAACCGCCTGGTCCTGGCCTACGAACCAGTCTGGGCCATCGGTGCGGAGGAGCCCGCCCCACCGCGCCACGTCAACGCCGTCCTGGCGCGGATCCGTGCAGAGCTTGGCCCTGCCTGCCCCCTTATCTACGGCGGCAGCGCGGGGCCCGGACTGCTTCCCCGGCTGCCGGCCGCGGACGGACTCTTCCTGGGCCGTTTCGCCCACGATGCCGACAACCTTGGCCGTGTGCTGGACGAAGCCCTCCTCCTGCGTCAGACCGATGCGCCCGCCAACAGTTCGTCCAGCCGCTCGTAGCCTTCGGACATGCCACCCTCCATGCCTGAGTGCAGCATGCCGTCGCGTGCCTCCATACTCTGGTACATGGCGTGGCCCCGCAGCCGGCACCGGCCGCCGTCGAGCTCCTCGAACGTCATGGACTCCAGGCTGACCGAGTCCGGATAGCCACCGAACTCGAAGGTCTGCAGGGCGAACTCGTTCTCGCGCACCGTGTGGAAGATGCCACGAAACTCGTACGGCACCCCCTCCGGGCCGGTATGGATGTACCGGTAGCTTCCGCCGGTGCGGAAGTCGTAGTGGTCCATTTCCATCTTCATGCCCCGCGGGCCAAGCCATTGGACCACCAGTTCCGGGTCCTTGTGGGCCCGGAACACGTCCGCCACCGGAAAGTCGAACTCACGCTCGAAGTCGATGTAGGGGAGCCCCTCGGGGGCGGTGATCTTCAGTTCGTTGGTCATTTCCTGTCCTTTGCCTTTGGCGCCGTTTGCCCGGCGCTGGATTCAAGCACCGCATCGAGGCTGCGGAACTGCCCTTCGCGGACCAGCCTGTACTGGTCGATCCAGGCAGTGAGCGCCTCCAGCCGTGCAGGGTTCAGGTGGACGGGCCGGCGCTGGGCGTCCCTGCTGCGGGTGACCAAATTTGCCTGCTCGAGTACCTGGATGTGCTTCGAAACTGCCTGTTTGGAAATCTCGAAGGGTTCGGCCAGGTCATTGACGGTGGCCGGACCACGGCTCAACCGGGCGATGATGCGTCGACGAACGGGGTCGGCCAGGGCAAGGAACGCCACATCCAAAGCCGCGTCGTCATCCGCCACGATTCCCACCTTCTCATAATCAACCTAAATGTTTATAAACCTCTAGGTTGATTAATACTAGGCCTGCCTGTCATCATCCGCAAGAGGTGTCTTGCGATATCAAAATCCTGTTTGTTAGTATGTCAGTACAAACTACGTGAAGGAGAAGCTCCATGCCATTGGTTCGCATTGACGTTAACGAAGGCCGCACCGCGGGCGAGCTGCAGCAGCTGAGCCGCGGAATCCACGACGCGATCCTTGCGGAGTACGGCATTCCGGAGCGGGACTACTTCCACATCCTCACCGAGCACCCGCGGGGGCAAATCTTCGCGCAGGACGCCGGACTGGGGTTCGAGCGCACCGGAGGAGTGGTGATGATCCAGATCTTCACCCAGGGCGGCCGGTCCCAGGAGGCCAAGCAACGGCTCTTTGCTGCAGTGGCTGAAAAGCTTGCCGAAGTTGGGGTTGCCGGCGAGGACGTCTTCATCGGCTATGTCGAAAATACTGCCGGCGACTGGTCTTTCGGCTTTGGCCGCGCCCAGTACGTGACGGGCGAATTGGCCGTTCCGCGGAAGTAGCGCGGGCGTGCCCATCCGGGGTGGCTTGTTCGAATCTATGTTGTAAGCATGTCAGTACAAACCTTTGACAGGACATTCGATCTAGGGCAAAGTAGTCCGTGTGGCCCACGCCACGGCCTGCCAGTCCCGGACCTCCTGCTCCGCAAAGGACCCGAGTTCCACACCAGAAAGGTCCACGATCACCGTGACCCACGAGCTTCTTACGATCGGGCGCATCAGCGTTGATATCTACCCGAACGACATCGGGGTTGGCCTGGAGGACGTCAACTCCTTCGGCAAATACCTGGGCGGTTCACCGTCCAACGTCGCTGTTGCCGCAGCCCGCCACGGCCGCCGGACGGGGGTCATTACCCGCACCGGGGACGACGCATTCGGCACCTACCTGCACCGGGAACTGCACAAGTTCAATGTCGACGACACGTTCGTCACGCCGGTAAGGGACTGGCCCACGGCGGTCACATTCTGCGCCATTAAACCGGCCACAGACGAGTTTCCGCTGTACTTCTACGGCCGTTTTCCCACCGCTCCGGACCTGCAGATCAAGGCTGAAGAGCTGGACCTCGAAGCCATCCGCGGGGCCCGCATCTTCTGGTCCACGGTGACCGGCCTGTGCCAGGAGCCTTCCCGCTCCGCGCACCTCGCTGCCCATGAGGCCCGTCCACGCACCGGCCTGGCCGAGGGGCAGTTCACCATCCTGGACCTGGACTACCGGCCCATGTTCTGGGCCTCCGAGGATGAAGCCCGCGCAGAAGTGGCCAGGATCCTCCCGCATGTCACCGTCGCCATCGGCAATGACAAGGAATGCGCCGTGGCCGTAGGGGAGGGAACCCCGGACGAGCAGGCGGACCGGCTGCTGGCCGCCGGCGTCGAGATCGCCGTCGTCAAGCTCGGTGCCGAAGGCGTGATGGCCAAGACGCGTACCGAGCGCGTGGTCTCCGCCCCCGTCCCGGTGGAAACCCTCAACGGCCTGGGTGCCGGTGATTCGTTCGGCGGCGCGTTCTGCCACGGGCTGCTGTCCGGCTGGCCGCTGGAGCAGGTCCTGGACTACGCGAACGCCGCGGGAGCGATTGTGGCCTCCCGCTTGTCCTGCGCCGATGCGATGCCGACGCCGGATGAGGTCACCTCGCTGCTGGCCGAACGCGGCCGTACCGTGCCGGGTGCGGCTTCGGGCGCTTCAATTCCCGAAGGAGCAGCACTGTGACCCTGACGCACGCCGCCTCGACCAACGCCGTGGATGACAATCCCCGCCGCTACGAGCACCTAAGCACCATCCGCCTGGAAGACCCTGACGCTGTGGCCCGCGCCGCGAAGTCCCGCCGCCACCACCCCGGCGTAAAGGCCGGCCGGCAGAACTTCATCGTCGCCGCCGACCACCCGGCGCGCGGTGCCCTGTCCGTCGGCAGCGATCCGGTGGCCATGGCGGACCGGCGCCAGTTGCTGGACCGGCTGCAGATCGCCTTGGCCAACCCGGCCGTTGACGGAGTCCTGGCCTCCCCGGACATCATGGACGACCTGCTCCTGCTGGGCGCCCTGGACGGCAAGCTGGTGTTCGGATCGATGAACCGCGGCGGCCTGTCCGGCCTGGTCAACGAGTTCGACGACCGGTTCACCGGCCACACCGCCGCCGCCCTCGAAGCGCTCGGTGCGGACGGCGGCAAGATGCTGACCCGTATCTGCCTGGGCGACCCGGACACCGTGGCGACCCTGGAAGCGACAGCCAAGGCCATCGATTCCCTGGCGGAGCGGAAATTGATCGCCATGGTGGAGCCGTTCCTGTCCGTCCGCGAAAATGGCCGGGTCCGCAACGACCTCTCCACCAACTCCGTGATCAAGTCCATCGCCATCGCCGAGGGCCTGGGTTCCACGAGCGCCTACACCTGGATGAAGCTTCCCGTGGTGGCGGAGATGGAACGCGTCATGGCCGCCACCACCATGCCAACCGTCCTCTTGGGCGGGGATCCGGACGGATCCCAGGACGAAGTCTTCGCCTCCTGGCAGGCTGCGCTGGCACTGCCCGGCGTCCAGGGCCTCACCGTTGGCCGTACCCTTCTCTATCCCGCGGACGGGGACGTCGCCGGCGCCGTTGCCGCGGCAGCCTCGCTCCTGCACCACACCATAGAATTCCCGGAGAACTAGCCATGGGCACAACTACGCGCAGGATGACGGTGGCCCAGGCCGTCGTCGCATACCTTTCCAAGCAGTACACCGTGGACACGGTGGGCGGCGTTGACTACCGTGAGCGGCTGATTCCGGGCACGTTCGGGATTTTCGGGCACGGCAACGTGGCCGGCGTGGGCCAGGCGCTGAAGCAGTACCAGCAGCAGGACCCGGCCCTGATGCCGTATTACCAGGGCCGGAACGAGCAGGCCCAGGTCCATCAGGCCGTCGGCTATGCCCGGCACACCCGCCGCCGCCAAACGTTCGCCATCAGCACCTCGATCGGTCCGGGTTCGTCCAACCTGCTCACCGGCGCCGCCCTGGCCACCACCAACCGGCTCCCGGTGCTGCTGCTGCCGTCCGATACGTTTGCCACCCGCGCGGCCGACCCCGTCCTGCAGCAGCTGGAGCAGCCCCACGCCTATGACATCACCGTCAACGACGCGTTCCGGCCGCTGTCCAAGTTCTTCGACCGGGTGAACCGTCCGGAGCAGCTGTTCTCCGCGTTCCACCACGGCCTGCGCGTCCTCACCGACCCCGCCGAGACCGGTGCTGTCACGATTTCGCTGCCGCAGGACGTCCAGGCCGAGGCCTTCGACGTCCCCGCCGAGTTCCTGGCGGAGCGGGAGTGGCGGATCCGCCGCCCCGAGGCCGACGACGAGGACATCGCCCGCGCCGCCGCAGCCATCCGCGCGGCGAAGCGTCCGCTGATCATCGCCGGCGGCGGCGTCCTCTACGCCTATGCCAACGAGGAACTGGCAAAGTTCGCCGAGCTGACCGGGATTCCGGTGGGTAACACGCAGGCAGGCGTCGGCGTGCTGCCATGGGACCACCAGTTCTCCCTCGGTGCCATTGGTTCCACGGGCACGACGGCGGCCAACGCCCTCGCCGCCGGGGCGGACCTGGTCATCGGCATCGGCACCCGCTACGAGGACTTCACCACTGCGTCCCGGACCGCGTTCCAGAACCCCGACGTGAAGTTCGTGAACATCAACGTCGCCCCGATCGACGCCTACAAGCACGGCACCGCGCTGCCGATCGTTGCCGATGCCCGCAAGGCCCTGGTCAAGCTCAACGCAGCCTTGGGCGGTTACCGGGTCGGGGCGGACCTGGAACAGAAGGTCGCCGCCGAGAAGAAGCGCTGGAACGCCACCGTGGACGAGGCGTTCGACACCCGGTACACCCCGTTGCCGGCGCAGAACGAGATCATCGGCGCCACCAACCGGGCCATGGACGCCCGCGACGTGGTCATCTGCGCCGCCGGGTCCCTGCCTGGTGACCTGCACAAGATGTGGCGCGTGCGGGACCCGTTCGGCTACCACGTCGAATACGCCTACTCCTGCATGGGCTACGAGATCCCCGGCGGACTGGGAGTCAAGCGCGCCGCCATCGCCGAAGCAGCACGTACGACGGCGGCAGGCGGGTCGGGTGATCAGGTGCGGGACGTCGTCGTGATGGTGGGGGACGGCTCCTACCTGATGATGCACACGGAGTTGGTCACCGCCGTCGCCGAACGCATCAAGCTGATCGTGGTCCTGATCCAGAACCACGGCTACGCCTCCATCGGCTCCCTGTCCGAATCCCTCGGGTCCCAGCGGTTTGGCACCCAGTACCGGGCGCTGGACGAGGAGCAGCACAGCTTCGACGACGGCGAGACCCTGCCGGTGGACCTGGCCCTTAACGCCGAGTCCCTGGGCGTGAAGGTCATCCGGATCGAGCCCGGCGGGAAAGTCATCGCCGAACTGGAACAGGCCATCCGCGACGCCAGGGCCGCCCCCGAGAACAGCGGCCCGATCCTGATCCACGTCGAATCGGACCCGCTCCTTGACGCCCCGTCCTCCGAGTCCTGGTGGGACGTCCCCGTTTCGCAGGTCTCCGAACTGGACTCCACCAAGCAGGCCTTCCAGACCTACGTCGACCACAAGTCCCGCCAGCGCAAACTGCTCGGCTAAGCACACTTTCCACTACTCAAGGAAGAGTCACATGACTGCCACCACCACCGAAACCACGGTTATCAACCACTTCATTAACGGCGCCGAGACCGCCGGCGAAGGCGACCGCACCACGAACGTGTACAACCCGGCCACCGGTGCGGTGACCGGGGAACTGCGCCTGGCCAACCGGGCCGACCTGGACACCGCCGTCGCCGCCGCCCGCAAAGCCGCAGATACTTGGGGCGACATTTCCCTGGCCAAGCGAACCGCCGTGCTGTTCAAGTTCCGCGAGCTCGTCGCCGCCCACGTCGATGAACTGGCCCAGCTGGTCACCGCCGAGCACGGTAAAGTCCTCTCCGACGCCAAGGGCGAGATCGGGCGCGGCCTGGAAGTCGTCGAATACGCCTGCGGCATCCCCACCCTGCTCAAAGGCGACTACTCGGACCAGGTCTCCACCGACATCGATGTGTTCTCCTTCCGCGAGCCGCTCGGCGTGGTCGCGGGCATCACGCCGTTCAACTTCCCGGTCATGGTGCCGTTGTGGATGGCGCCGATGGCGATCGCCACTGGCAACGCGTTCATCCTCAAGCCCTCCGAGCGTGACCCCTCCGCCTCGCTGCTGCTCGCTAAGCTGTGGAAGGAGGCCGGGCTGCCGGACGGTGTGTTCCAGGTCCTGCACGGGGACAAGGAAACGGTCGACGGCCTGCTGACCCACCCGGACGTGGACGGCATTTCCTTCGTCGGGTCCACCCCGATCGCCCAGTACGTCCACGAAACCGCCACGAAGCACGGCAAGCGCGTCCAGGCCCTGGGCGGGGCAAAGAACCACGCCATCATCCTGCCCGACGCCGACCTGGACAACGCCGCCGACCACCTCGCCGCCGCTGCGTTCGGCTCCGCCGGGGAACGCTGCATGGCCATCTCGGTCGCCGTTGCCGTTGGAGACGCCGCCGACGCCCTGGTCGCCAAAGTCCAGGAACGCGCCGAAGCCGTCCAGGTCAACAACGGCACCGAACCCGGCGCCGAAATGGGGCCGGTCATCACCCCGGCCTCCAAGGAACGCATCGTCAAGATTGTCACAGAGGCGGAAACTGCCGGCGCCGCCATGGTGGTGGACGGCCGCGACCTCGTGGTGCCGGGCCACGAGAACGGCTTCTGGGTGGGCCCCACCGTCATCGACCACGTGAAGACCGAAATGACCGCGTACAAAGAGGAAATCTTCGGGCCCGTCCTCGTCGTGGTCCGCGTCGACACCCTTGAAGACGGCATCACGCTGATCAACGCCAACCCCTACGGGAACGGCACCGCCATCTTCACCTCCTCCGGCGCCGCCGCCCGCAAGTTCCAGCGGTCGGTGACCGTGGGCATGATCGGCATCAATGTGCCCCTCCCGGTCCCGGTGGCCTACCACTCCTTCGGCGGCTGGAAAGCATCCCTCTTCGGCGACAAGCACATCTACGGACCCGAAGGCGTATCCTTCTACACCCGCGGCAAGGTGGTCACCTCCCGCTGGCCCGAAACCCACCACGCCTCCGGCGCCTCCTACAACTTCCCCTCCAACTGATCCCCACCGCCACCCTCGCCTCGCAAGCCCGGCCAGGGAACCCTAGCGGCGTGGCCCCTATCAAAGAGACAGACAATGACTGAGAACAAGCTGATCATCGGCACGGCGCCGGACTCCTGGGGCGTCTGGTTCGCAGATGACCCCAAGCAGACCCCGTGGGAACGCTTCCTGGACGAGGTGGCCGAATCCGGCTACAAGTGGATCGAACTGGGCCCCTACGGCTACCTGCCCACAGACCCCGCCCGCCTGGCGGAGGAACTCAAGCAGCGCGACCTGCAGATCTCCGCCGGCACGGTGTTCACCGCCTTCCACCGTGGCCTGGACCAGTGGGAAACAGCCTGGGAGCCGGCCCGCAAGGTGGCTGAACTGACGGCCGCCATGGGCGGTGAGCACATCGTGGTCATCCCGGCCATGTGGCGCGACGACGTCACAGGCGAAGCCGTGGAAAGCGGCACCCTGGACGACAAGGCCTGGAGCGACCTGTTTGACGGCCACAACCGCCTGGGCAAGACCCTCTTGGAGGACTTCGGCCTGAAGCAGCAGTTCCACTCCCATGCCGACTCCCACGTGGGCGCGCAGGCGGACATCGAGACGCTGCTCGGTGCCACGGACCCGCAGTACCTGAACCTCTGCCTGGACACCGGCCACGCCGAATACTGCGGCGCCTCCAGCCTGGAACTGATCAAGAATTACCCGGACCGGATCGGCTACCTGCACCTGAAGCAGATCAATCCGGACATCCTCAGGCGGGTCAACGAGGAAAACATGACCTGGGCAGCTGCCAACCTGGCCGGCGTCATGACCGAACCGCCCAACGGCCTGCCGGACCTGCGCGCCGTCATCGACGCCGTGGAAACGCTCAACCGGCCCATCTTCGGCATCGTGGAGCAGGACATGTATCCCGTGGCCTTCGACGTCCCCATGCCCATTGCCAAGCGCACGCGCAACTACCTGCTGTCCTGCGGCTCCCGCACCGCCGTCAGCTAACCCGCCACAGACACTGAAGGAACAAAACAATGACTGAAACCCTCCGCGTCGCCGTCATCGGCGCAGGCCGCATGGGCGCCGACCACATCCAGCGCCTCAACAAGCGCATCCACGGAGCCGAAGTTGCCGCCGTCGTCGACGTCGACCTTGCCCGAGCCCAGGCCGCCATCGAAGGCATTCCGGGCGCCGTGGCCCTCGCCGATGCCGAGGAAGCGCTCAACAACGGTGATGTCAACGCCGTCCTGATCGCCACCCCCGGCTTCCTGCACGAGGACATCCTGCTCAAGGCCCTCGCCAGGGATATCCCCATCCTCTGCGAAAAGCCGCTCACCCCCGACGCCGCATCCTCCTGGAAGATCGTCGAGGCAGAGGTGGCTCTGGGCCACAAGCGGATCCAGGTGGGCTTCATGCGCCGCTTCGACGCCGAGTACGCCACGCTGGGTTCGATCATCCGCAACCACGAACTCGGCGAACTGTTGATGCTGCACCACCAGCACCGCAACCCGAGCACCCCCGAGGGCTTCACCAACGAGATGCTGATCAACGACTCCGTGGTCCACGAGTTCGACGCCATCCGGTTCTTCACGGGTGAGGAAATCACCAGTGTCCAGGTCCGCCTGGGCAAGGCCACCCGGAACGCCCCGAACGGCCAGCACGACCCCCAGCACGTCCTGCTGGAGACCGAGTCCGGCGTGCTGGCCGACGTCGAAATCTACGTCAACGCCAAGTTCGGCTACGAGGTGGCCACCCAGGCCTCGTTCGAGGACGGCATCGTCAGCATCGGCGGCGACAAGGGGCCCTACACCCGCAGCTCCGGCCGCTGGGGCGGCAACGTCTCCCCGGGCTTCGAAGAGCGCTTCGGTGCGGCGTACGACGTCGAAATCCAGTCATGGGTTGATGCGGCACTTAAGGGCGAAATCGGCGGCCCCTCCGCCTGGGACGGGTACGCCACCGCGGCGTGCTGCGAAGCAGGCGTCGAAGCGCAGAAGAATGGTGAAAAGGTCGCCGTGAAGCTGGCCGCAAAGCCCGACCTCTACAAGTAGGACAAACAAGGGGACGGAATGCATTCCGTCCCCTTCTCCTGCCCCCTGACTGATCCACAATGGAGTGTTTTCGTGAAAATCGCACTTGACCCCACCCCGTTCCACCACTCGCACAGCCTGCTGGAGTTCCCCAAGGTGGTGGCGGACCTTGGCTACAAGTACATGCAGATGACCCCGCACGCGGACTTCATCCCCTTCTTCAACCACCCCAAGGCGGACGATGAGCTGGTGGGCCAGCTGAAGAAGGCCTGCAAGGATGCCGGAATCGAGATCGCCTCGGTCCTGCCGGTGCTTCGCTGGTCCGGCCCGGACGAGGACGCGCGTGAGGCCGCCGTCCGCTACTGGAAACGTGCCATCCAGATCACCGTGGACCTGGGCGTCAGCACCATGAACACCGAGTTCAGCGGCAGGCCGGAAAAGGCCGAGGAATCCGAGCGGGCGTTCTACCGTTCCATGGAGGAACTGCTGCCCATCATCGAGCGTGAGGGCATCGACCTGCTGATCGACCCCCACCCCGACGACTTCGTGGAGGAAGGCCTCGCCGCCATCCGCGTGATCCGGGGCGTGAACTCGAAGAACGTCGGCATGGTCTATGTGGCGTCGCACAGCTTCCACATGGAGAACTCCCCGCTGGACATCATGCGGGCGGCGGGGGACAAGCTCCGCCTGGTCCACGTGGCCGACACCATGGATCACCACGCCTCACACGGGCTGCGCTACATCACCAACCCGCCGGGCAACCCGGTCCGCGTCCACCAGCACCTGAAGATCGGCGACGGCGACGTCAACTGGGACGAGTTCTTCGGCGGCCTGAAGGAAATCGGCTTCCTGGACCGCGAGAATACTGTGATGGTCTCCAGCGTCTTTGCCGAAAACGAATATGCCGAAGAGGTCTCCCGCTACCAGCTGGAAACCATGAAGCAGTACGTCCAAAAGGTAAGCCTATGAGTTCGCCTGCCTCCGGGAGGTCAGCGTCCATGCAGCCCGGCAACCATCACCGGGCCCTGCGGACCGTCACCATCATCTCCACCTTCGGCGGCCTGCTGTTCGGCTACGACACCGGCGTGATCAATGGCGCACTGCCGTATATGCAGGAGGACCTGGGCCTTACGCCGCTCACCGAAGGCCTGGTCACATCGTCCCTGCTGTTCGGTGCAGCCTTCGGCGCCCTGTTCGGCGGACGCCTGGCGGACCGCAACGGCCGACGCAAAATGATCATGGTGCTGGCGGTCATTTTCCTCGCGGGCACCATCGGCTGCACCTTCTCGCCCAACACCGGGGTGATGATCGCCGCCCGGTTCATCCTGGGACTCGCCGTGGGCGGGGCATCGGTGACAGTGCCGGTGTACCTGGCGGAGGTATCGCCGAGCAACCGGCGCGGCCGGATCGTCACCCAGAACGAACTCATGATCGTCACCGGGCAGCTGCTTGCGTTCATCTTCAACGCCTACCTGGGCAACTCCTTCGGTGAATCGCACGGCATCTGGCGCTGGATGCTGGTCATCGCCACCCTGCCCGCCATCGCGCTGTGGATCGGGATGAACTTCATGCCCGAGAGTCCACGCTGGCTGGCCTCCATCGGCAGCTTCGGCGAGACGCTCAGCGTACTGCAGCGGATCCGGTCGCAGGAGGAAGCCCGCAGGGAATTCGAGGAAGTCAAGGCCATGGCCGTAGAGGACTACAAGTCCAAAATGGGTTCATGGAAGGACCTGGGCATCCCGTGGCTCCGCAGGATCTTCGTGGTGGGCCTGGGCCTCGCGGTGATCCAGCAGATCACCGGCGTGAATTCGATCATGTACTACGGCACCCAGATCCTCTCGCAGTCCGGCTTCGGACGCGAAGCTGCCTTGACGGCCAACATCGCCAATGGGGTCATTTCGGTACTGGCCACGTTCGTGGGGATCTGGCTGCTGGGCAGGGTGGGGCGGCGCAGGATGCTGATCACCGGGCAGGTGGGGACCACCACGGCACTGTTGCTGATCGGCTTCTTCTCGCTGATCCTGCCGGAAGGCTCCGCCCGGGGCTTCGTCATCCTGGCACTCACTGTGACGTTCCTGGCCTTCCAACAGGGCGCAATTTCCCCGGTCACCTGGCTGATGCTCTCGGAAATCTTCCCGCTGAAGATCCGCGGCCTGGGCATGGGGGCCTCGGCCTTCCTGCTGTGGATCGTGAACTTCCTGATCGGATTCGGGTTCCCGCAGCTGCTGGCCGCCATCGGCATCTCCAACACGTTCTTCGTGTTTGCAGTCCTTGGTGTGGGGGCCATCGCCTTCGCCGCGAAATACGTTCCCGAAACCAAGGACAAAAGCCTTGAGGACCTGGAGCACTACTTCAAAAACGTCGCCGGCGGCAAAGCTGAGGCGTCCGCCGCGAAGATTTCCTGACCGGACCAGCCACACCCGCTTCTTACCAGCAACGCCCCCACGAGCACCATCCGGGGGCGTTGCTGGTGTCTTAAGGAGCCGGTGTCCTAGGCGCGCGCGTGCAGCCGCGGCAGCGCATCCACCAGCGGTGCCAGCTCGGGGATGTCCCGCGCCGCTCCCAGGGCACGTTCCAGGGTGGCGTCGTGCACCGGCCTCGCTTCCTCAAGGAGGCTGAGGCCGCTGGGCGTTAACTCGGTGTAGATGCCGCGGCGGTCGTCGTCGCACAGGATCCGGGTCAGCAGGCCCCGGTCCTCCAGCCGGTTCACCAGCCGGGTGGTTGCGCTGGGGCTCAGTGCCGTGGCGCGCGCCAGCTGCTGCATCCGCATGTGCCAGCCGTCCTGCCGGCTCAGGGCATCAAGCACCGTGTATTCCACCACAGACAGCTTCGACTCGGCCTGGAGGCTGCGTTCCAGTTCGTTTTCGATCAGCCCGTGCAGGGCTGCCAGGGTGCGCCAGCCCTGGGCACGGACCTCAACGGCGTCGTCCTTGATGCCCATGGTTGCTCCTTCGAAGACGGCGGAAGGCGCCATCCATTGCTGCGGTCATAGATAGTTGCTTGCGCGGTATATTTGCATGTGCAACAATAAATACCGCGCCTGCAACTATCTTAGGCGCCTTCCCGCCTCGGGAACAACCACGAACAGCTCAAAGGAGCATCCTCATGCCTGTTGGCCTGATAGCACTCGCCCTGGGCGGGTTTGGCATTGGCCTCACGGAATTCGTGATCGCCGGCCTCCTTCCGCAGGTGGCAACCGATTTTGAGGTCAGCGAGGCCTCCGCCGGCTGGTTCATCTCCGGCTACGCACTCTCCGTGGTGGTGGGAGCGCTCGGCCTGACCGCAGCCGTAACCCGCTTCCAGCGCAAACCCGTGCTGGCTGCCCTGCTGGTCCTGTTCATTGCCGGCAACCTGCTCTCCGCTACGGCGGACGGTTACTGGGCCATGATGCTGGGCCGCGTCATCGCAGCCCTTTCGCACGGCGCCTTTTTCGGAATCGGAGCCGTGGTGGCGGCCGGCATGGTTCCGCCCAGCAAGAAGGCAGGGGCCATTGCCCTGATGTTCACCGGGCTGACGGCCGCCAATGTCCTGGGTGTCCCGTTCGGAACCCTGCTGGGCCAGGCGGCCGGCTGGCGCGCCACGTTCTGGGCCATCACCGTCATTGGCGTAGCCGCGCTCGCCGGGATCCTTGCACTCGTCCCCGCATCTGCCGGTGGAACGGAAGAGGCGGCCAGCCTCCGCTCCGAACTGCGTGCCTTCCGCTCCGGGCAGGTATGGCTGTCCATCGTGGTGACCATCCTTGGCTTCGGCGGAATGTTCGGCGCTTTTACCTACATCGCCTACACGCTGACCGAGGTGTCCGGCTTCGCCGCCTCCACAGTGCCATGGCTGCTGATTGTCTTTGGCGTGGGACTCTTCGCCGGCAATACGCTGGGCGGAAAAGCGGCAGACCGCAACGTCGACCGGACGCTGCTGGTGGTGCTTGCCATCCTCTCCGTGGTCCTGGTGGCCTTTGCCGTCACCGCCGCCAACCCGGTGCTCACCGTCATCTCATTGGTCCTGATGGGCGGCTTCGGCTTCGCTACCGTTCCCGGGCTGCAGATGAGGGTCATGAAGTATGCCCCCGGAGCTCCCACGCTTGCCTCCGGGGCGAATATCGGGGCGTTCAACGTGGGCAATGCCCTGGGCGCCTGGCTGGGTGGCGTCACCATCACCGCGGGATTCGGCTACACCTCACCCATCTGGGCAGGCGCAGCCATTACGCTGGCCGGAGCGGTGGTGATGGCCCTTGCCGCGGCGGGCGCCAAGCGGGGCGAACAGCGGCCGGGCAAAGAGGTGCGGGCCGTGGACGAGCTGGCCGTCCGCTAAGCGGCGGGATCCGAGGAGCGGCGCACCATCAGGGCGGGTTCAAGCTTCCGGGTCACGGCCTGTCCGGCCGTCCCGGCGACCCGCTCCAGCATGGCTTGCGCCGCCAGCCGGCCCAGCTGCCCCGCGTGCTGGTCAATGGACGTCAGGCCAATCAGGGGGGAGGTCGCTACTTCGATGTTGTCGCAGCCGACGATTGCCACGTCGCCCGGAACGGACAGTCCGCGCGACGCCAGGGCCTCCATGATGCCGATGGCGGTGAGGTCATTGTGCGCAAAGACGGCGGTGGGGAGCGTGGCGCCGGAGTCCAGGAACTGCTCCATCACGGCCCGGCCGCCGCGTTCGGTCATGTCGCTGTGGACCAGCTGTGGCTCCAGCCCGAACTGTTCCATGGCGTGCAGGTAGCCCTCCCGCCGCGCGGTATAGGGGAGCCAGTCCGAGATGTCCACGTGGGCGATCCGCCGGTGCCCCAGTCCGTACAGGTGCTCCACGGCAAGCGCTCCGGAACGGAAGTCGTCGGTCAAAACGGAATCCACGCCGTCGACCTCCAGCTCCCGGGTGATGACGACGGCGGGCGTTCCCCGCAGTGCCCCGGCCAAATCCGCCGAGGTGCCGGTATAGCCCGCCAGCAGGACGCCGTCCACGCGCAGGTCCACGAAGGACCGGACGGCTTCCAGTTCCGTTCCCGGATCAGCGGAGCCGACGGCGACCATCACCTGGTTGCCGCTTCCCGCCAGGCCTTCGGTGATGCCGTCATAGATGTCTGCGAAGACCGGGTTGTGCAGGTCGAGGAAGAGGACTCCGATGGTGTTGGTCCGGTGGCTGGCCAGCCGGCTGGCCAGCCTGTTGGGCGAGTAGCCCAGGGCGGCGGCTGCTTCCAGCACGGCCGTCCGCTTGGCGGGGGAGACCTTGGGGGAATCCCGCATGACCAGGGACACCAGGGCGCGGCTCACCCCGGCGTCCCGTGCCACATCCTCCATGGTCACGGACCGCGGCGCAGGAGACGTCTGTTTCACAAGACTCACTATGCCAGCCTGCCGCCACCCGCCGGGCAAGGTTCCCTACGCGCCGAACGGCAGCCGGGGATCGATGTTCTGGCTCTCCCACGTCTGCCGGACCCAGCCGTGGTGCGGGTCGTCGCTGATCAGCCACTCCCGCACGGGCCCGGGTCCGGCCATGACGTTGAGGTAGTAGAGGTCGTAGCCGGGAGCCGCCATGGCCGGGCCATGCCAGCCGTAAGGGACCAGGACCACGTCCCCGGTCCGTACTTCGGCGGAAACATCGATGGGCCGCTCATCGGAGGCGTAGACACGCTGGTAGCCGATGGCGTCGGCGTCTGCAGGTGCTCCCGGTCCGGCGCCCACCTGCGTCTCGAAGTAGTAGATCTCCTCAAGGGATGTTTCGCCGTCTTTTTCCTCGTCATGCTTGTGGGGAGGGTAGGAGGACCAGTTGCCGGCGGGAGTGAGCACCTCACACACGATGAAGCGGTCAGCCTCGAGCGCGGCAGGGGTGCCGAAGTTGTGGACCTGGCGCGAGCAGTTGCCCGCGCCGCGCAGCTCCACCGGAGTTTCTGCGGCGGACACCAGCCTGGTGGGGTAGGAAGCCTGGGCCGGTGCGGTGGCGACCGCCACCCTGCCACCGTCGGCCGAGCTGATGCCAACTGCGCGGCCGGTGCCGGAATACAGCACATCGGTCGGACCTGCGAACACCGAGCGGCGGCCCTGCAGCGGGTAGTCCGTGCCGTCAACGGTGACGGTGAAGGACCCGTTGAGCGGCACCACGATGCGTTCCTCGTCCGCGGCGGGGAGTTCGACGGCGGCCCCCGCCGGCAGGGTGGCCACCTTCAGTCCGGTGTGCGCCCAGCCGTCCACGGCCAGGGGGGAATCTGAGGTTCCGATGGACACGTCCCAGGTGCCGTCGGCGGCGGTGCCCAGGGGGTAGACCCAGTTGGTCATGGAGTTGGCTCCTTGGATTATCGCTGTACGAGTGTCATTTCAAAACTGTAGGAATCGGCGCGGTACACGTGGTGGCCGGTTTCAACCCGTCGGCCGGTATCGTCCACCGCGGTGCGTTCCATGGTCACCAGCGCCGAGCCTGCCGGGGTGTCCAGCATGGAAGCCTGGTACTCGTTGGCGGTCATCGCACCGATGCGCTGGGTGGCGAGCCGGAAGTTCACGCCTCCGCGGCGGAGGATCGAGTAGAGGCCTTCTGCCTTGAGCATGGCTTCATCCATCTCGGCAATGTCGTCGCGCACCCAGTTCTCCATGAGGGCCAGGGGCTTGCCGCCCACCTTCCGCAGCCGGGTGAAGTGGTACACCTTCGAGCCTGCGGGAAGCTGCAGGGTAGTGATCGTGGCGTCATCCGCCTCGAGGTGCGAGAAGCTCAGCACCTCGGTGGTGGGCTTCTTGCCATTGTTGGTCAGGTCGTCATAGAGGCTGGAAAGCTCCAGCGGCCGGCGCACCTGGCTCGACACCACCTGCGTTCCCACGCCCCGCTTCCGCACCAGCAGCCCGGAACGGACCAGCTCATCCATGGCCTTGCGCATGGTGGGCCGCGACAGGTTCAGCTGTGCGGCGAGATCGATCTCGTTGTCCAGCCGGCTGCCGGGCTCCAGCACCCCGCTGTAGATTGCCGCTTCAATGCCCTGGACCACCTGGTGGTACAGGGGCACGGGGGAGGAACGGTCGATGGTGAGTCCCAGGTTGTTCGCCACGGTGCGTTCCCCTCGTCTTTGGTGCGGGCGCCTCCGCCCGGTCTGGACAGCCGGCCTGCGGGCAGTTTGACGCTATATGTTCGCTTGATAGGACATAGTTCCTTCCTTGATCGTAGCAGGCGCGCCCGGGTGGTCAAGGATGGCTGTGCCGCGCTTCAGCCAAAGGAAGGGAAAAATATTGTGCTGACATTAAGACTTTTTATTGACGACTCGGATTAGAGCGCTCTAACGTAGGTGGCACGCATCACATTCCCGACCGGTCATCCGGTCCCCGAGAGAATTTGAGAGGCAACAATGCTGTTGCAAAAACAAACCATGGCTGCCACCGGCAGCAGGCGCCGCGGCTACCTCGCCCGGCTCACCGTGATCTCCACCCTGGGCGGCCTGCTCTTCGGGTACGACACCGGCGTGATCTCCGGCGCCCTGCTGTACATGAACGACTCCCTCAACATGAACGCCGTGGAGGAAGCAACCGTGGTGAGCGCTCTGCTGTTCCCCGGTGCCGCCGTCGGCGCCCTTACCGGCGGGCGGATGGCTGACAAGCTGGGCCGTCGTGGCTCACTGCTGGTCTGCGCACTGCTATTCCTGCTGGGTGCCATGGGCTGCGCCCTTGCGCCCAGCGTGACCTTCATGATTGCCGCCCGCATCGTGCTGGGCCTGGGGGTGGGCGCCGCCGCCGTGACCTGCCCGCTGTACCTGGCGGAGATGGCTCCTGCCCATCTTCGTGGCCGGATGGTCACCATCAACGAACTCATGATCGTGACCGGCCAGATGCTGGCATTCGCCATCAATGCGCTCCTGGATGCCCTGATCCACGACAACGAGGTCTGGCGGAGCATGCTGGGCATCGCTGCCATCCCTGCCCTCGCACTGCTCGCCGGCATGCTGATGCTGCCGGAATCGCCGCGCTGGTACGCCATCCGCGGCCGCCTGGAAGACAGCCGCCGGGTCCTGAACCTGAGCCGCAGCCCGGAAGAGGCAACCGCCGAGTTCGAGGAAATCGCCCACGCAGCGCGCACGGCCAAGGAAGAACGCGGTCACGCCCTCCGCGACCTGAAGAACAACCCATGGATGCGCCGGCTGCTCTGGATCGGTATTGGCCTGGCCACCGTCCAGCAGGCAACAGGCATCAATACCGTGAACTACTACGCCCCCACCATCCTGGAAAAGAGCGGGCTTGGCGTCAGCGCATCGCTGGTGGCCACCATCGGCGTCGGCGTTACGTCAGTGCTCATGACCGTCCTGGGTATCTGGTTGCTCGGCTTTGTTGGCCGCCGCCGGATGCTGGTGATTGGATTCTCCGGAGTTGTCGGTGCCCAGGCCCTGCTGGCCGTCGTCTTCCTCCTCCCGCAGTCGGACCTTGCCAGCTACACCATCCTGGCCGCGATGATGCTGTTCGTTGCCTTCGTCCAGTGCTTCATCGGCACCTGCGTCTGGCTCCTGCTCTCCGAAATGTTCCCGCTGGCCATCCGCGGTTTCGCCATGGGAATTGCGGTCTTCGCGCTGTGGACCGTGAACGCGGCCATCTCCTTCCTGTTCCCGATCGTGGTCAATGCCCTGGGATCCACGGGTACCTTCGGCCTCTTCGTCCTGGTCAACGTGGCTTCCCTGGCGTTCGTCATCAAGTTCGTGCCGGAGACCAAGGGCCACTCCCTTGAGGACCTCGAAGCGCACTTCCGCGATGGTGAGGTGCCGGCGAAGCTTTCGGCGTAGCCGCCGCCGTTGCGGTTGGTGGCCTAGGCTGGCTGCATGATGTGGAGCGCGGGGCAGCAACCATGAATTTCGCCGGAAGCCTTGGTCCCCGCCCCCGCAACCTCGAAGTCCAGGACCTGGCCAGCTTCGACAGCCTGGTGGCCGGCGGTGCGGTCAACCTGCACGGCTGGCATGCACAGTCGCTGGACCTGCGGGGCCGGTCCGCGGCACTCAAAAACGTCCGCGTCGAGGGCGCGATGTTCCTGGGCTGCATTTTCGACGACGGTATGGAAGCCAACCTCCGCAGCCGCGGCGCCTTGATCTTCCCCAGGCTTGAAGGAGTCCCCTTCGACCCATACCGGGCCGTCCTGTATTCCCCGGCCGAACTGTACGCCGGACTGGCAACCGCACCGTATGAGGAATTGCCGGATGCGCGCATCTACCACTGGAGCATCCAGCCCGGCCAGCGCCACCGCGTGGACTCGACGCTGGCCTCGGCCCTGCATGACCATGCGATCGGCGATGCGCTGGATGAGCTGACCCGGTCCGTGGCGTGGCACCGCCGCTCTATCGTCGGCGTGATGGGGGGCCACGCAGCGCCCCGCGGCAGCCGGGAGTTTGCGGACGCGGCCCGGCTGGGCAGGCTCCTGGCCCTTGACGGCCATTCGGTGGCAACGGGCGGCGGCCCAGGGGCCATGGAGGCAGCGAACCTCGGCGCGTACCTGAGCCGGGCGTCCGACGGTGACGTGCAGGCAGCGCTTGCCACGCTCGCCGCTGTTCCCGGCTTCCGTCCCTCGGTCTCGGCGTGGGCACGTGCGGCGGCTGCCGTCGTCGAACGCCATCCGGACGGGACGCCGTCCCTCGGGATCCCCACCTGGTTCTACGGACACGAACCGCCCAACTACTTCGCCACGCACATCGCCAAATATTTCGCCAATGCCATCCGCGAGGCCATCCTTCTGGAACTGTGCCACGGCGGCATCGTGTTCCTGCCCGGAGCCGCGGGCACAGTCCAGGAGATCTTCCAGGACGCCTGCGAAAACTACTACGGTGCCCGGGAAAAGGTGGCTCCCATGGTGCTGGTGGGGCGCCGGCACTGGGAACAGGACTACCCGGCATGGCCCATGCTGGCCAGCCTGGCCGCCGGGCGCACCATGGCCGACTACATCTTCCTGGTGGACACGGTGGACGAAGCAGTGGAGGTCCTCCGGCGCCGCTGAACGGCGCCCGAGGACCTCCACGGAGTGGGCAGGTGGCGGCTAGCCCACCGCCGTGCCGAACAGCAGGCCCAGCAGGTACGTGATGACGGCAGCGCCGAGGCCGATGGCCAGCTGGCGCAGGCCGCGGGTCAGTGGGGAAGTGCCGGACAGCAGGCCAACGGCGGCGCCGGTGGCCAGGAGGGAGATGCCCACAAGGGACCCCGCCACCACGAGGGCGGCAACGCCGGTGAGGCCGAACAGGAAAGGCAGGATGGGGATGATGGCGCCGGAAGCGAAGAAGCAGAAACTGGAGAGCGCGGCACCCCATGCGGTGCCCACTGCCTCATGCTGGTCCTCTTCCTCCGGCAGCTCCGGCTGCAGCGACAGGCTCGGGTCGCAGTCGCAGGACAGCAGGCCCGTACGCTCGGCCACCCGGTGTTCGGCTGCCTCCCGCGACATCCCGCGGGCCAGGTACACCAGCAGGAGTTCGTTGTGTTCGAGGTCAAGCTTGGGCGCAGCCGCCAAGGTGACCTGAGTGGGGCGCGTGGCTGCCAGCAGTTCCCGCTGGGAACGGACGGAAATGAATTCGCCGGCCCCCATGGACATGGCACCGGCCAGGAGCCCGGCGATGCCGCTGAGCAGCACCACGCTGCTGGCCACTCCGGACGCCGCCATGCCCATCACCAGGGAGAGGTTGCTGACCAGGCCGTCGTTGGCACCGAAGACGGCGGCGCGGAACGTGCCCGCCAGCCGGTTGCGGCCGCGGGTTGCCAGTCCCCGGACCACCTCCTCATGGATCTGTTCGTCGGCAGCCATGGCCTCGGTGGCATTGGGGTCCTTGGCGTAAGGGGAACGGCCCTCCGCCCGCTGGGCCAGGGCCAGCACAAAGACAGAGCCGAAGTGCCTGGCCAGGAACCCCAGGAACCGGCTTCGGGCGGATGCCCGTTTCGGCTTGCCCGCATGCTCGCCCAGAAGGGCCAGCCAGTGCGCCTCGTGCCGGCCTTCGGCCTCGGCCAGGGCCAGCAGGATGGCCCGCTCTTCCCCTTCGCGGTTCTGCGCCAGATCGCGGTAGACGGCGGCTTCGGCGCGCTCGTCGGCCAGGTACTGGCGCCACCGTTTGATGTTCGACGGCGAGGGCTGGCTCCGGGCGGTCGTGGCGGCCTCCGGGACGGCATGGGATTCGGACTGGGCGTGCTGCGACACTGGTACTCCTGGGTTTGGAAAGGGCATGGTTGCGGCGCCTTTGCCCTGCCAGCGTACTGCGAATTTCCGCGGTTTTTTGGCTGGCAAACCTCGTTGGGGAGTTTCGGTTTACCGTAAAAGCGGACCCTGCTTTTCCTCAATTTGGCGGCCTTCAGTGGTGCCGCCGCGGCCCTTGACCCCCAGCCCGGCCGGTGCTGTGATGAAGGGGTGGCGCGGCCTTCGCCGGTCCCGAAAGAGCACGCCAGGCGAAACACGGAGGTTGGATCATGGGCACCACCGGACAGCACCCGGACATGCCGCACTTGGACGCCGTAGAAGCGGACCCCGCCTACGACTACGCCGAGGATGCCCCGGTGGACGACGCCGGCTGGGACGCGGAGGATGAATTCCTGGACCAGGAAGAGCCCGTGGTCCAGGCCCCTCCGGTCGTCATCGACGCCGAGGACCGCGAGGTCCCGTTGGATGACGACGAGCTCCGCGGCGAAGGGGAGTAGGACCAACGGCGACGGCGCCTCCCTTTCGCCTGGAAGCGAAAGGAGGCGCCGTCGTCGTGCGTTGAATCCTGTGGCCGGTCAGTGGCCGGCGAGGATTTCCTCGGGAGCCTCCTCCGGCTCCTGCCCGGCCACGCGGCGCTGCCAGGCCTGCATGACCAGGGGATCGGTGGGGCGGGTGAGCAGCGAGGCGGCGACGTAGACAATGGCCGAGGCGATCAGGCCGTAGTAGATGGGCTCGTTCGCGTAGATGCCGTCCAGCGGCGCCTTGGCATTGACCTCCAGGATGATCATGGTGCCCAGGGTCACCACGGAGCCGACTGCCATGGATGCCGCTGCTCCCAGTCCGGTGCCGCGCTTCCAGACGAGGCCGCCCAGGATGGCCACCAGGAGGCCGCCCACCAGGATGTCGTAGGCGATGGTCAGTGCCGCGACAACGTCCTTGGTGATGATGGCGATGACGATCGCCACCATGCCCAGTGCCAGGACCCAGACGCGGTTGGCCTTGACGTCATGCTCCGGGTTCTCGGAGTCATCGGTGTTGACCGTCTTGCCGAACCAGCCGGCAACGAACGGCAGGACATCCGCCCTTGCCACGGTGGCGGCGGCGATCAGTGCGCCGGACGCGGTGGACATCATGGCGGCCACGGCCGCTGCGAGGACCAGCCCGCCGATGCCGATGGGCAGGATGTTCTGGGCCACCTCGGCGTAGACGTCGTCCTTGGCCGCGATCTTGATGCCGGACAAGGCAACGTTGGCGGCCATGCCGATCAGGGCGCCGGCCACGCCGTAGAGGATGCAGTAGATGCCGGCCGTGGCGCCGCCCCAGCGGGCCACCGTGGGCGTCTTTGCGGTGAACACGCGCTGCCAGATGTCCTGCCCAATCAGCAGGCCCAGGGTGTACACCACGAAGTAGGTGATGATCGTCTGGACGCCGATGCCGTCCATCTGGAAGAAGCTGGCATCCACGCGGCTGCGGATGCCGTCGAGGCCGCCGGCGGCGTTGAGGGTAAAGGGGAGCATCAGGAAGAAGATGCCCACGGTCTTGATCACGAACTGGACCTGGTCCGCCAGGGTGATGGACCACATGCCGCCAATGGTGGAGTACACCAGCACAATGGCTCCGCCGATCGCGATGGCGAGGGCCCGGTCAAGCCCGAAGAGGACCACGAAGATGGTGGCGTAGGCGCCCGTGGAGGTGGCGCAGAGCATCAGGGTGTAGGCGAGCATGACGATGCCCGAGGCCTCGGTTGCCCGGCTCCCGTAGCGGAGGGTGAGCATCTGGGACACGGTGTAGATTTTCAGCTTTTGGATGGTGCCGGCGAAGAGCAGGCTCAGCAGCAGGACGCCGGCGCCGATGGCCACCACGAGCCACATCCCGGAGATGCCGAACTTGTAGCCAAGTCCCACGCCGCCCACGGTGGACGCTCCGCCCAGGACCACCGCGGCCATGGTGCCGGTGTACAGGAAGGGGCCCAGCCGGCGGCCGGCAACCAGGAAGTCGCTGTTGTTCTTGGTGCGGGACTTGCCCCACCAGCCGAAAGCCAGCATTGCGAGCAGGTACACCACCACGATGGCGATGTTGATGGCACTTGCATCCATGTGAAGGGCTCCTTTGGAGCTGTTGGCCGCCGGGTGTGGGACCGGGGCGGGGCCGCACCGGTCCCGCCGCGGACGAACGGAGGGGATTCCAGTTTTGGGGATTCCAGTATTGCCTTATAGGCAACAGGAGTTTTCAAAGCCTAGGATGTGACGGTCGCAACAGTCAAGAACAATCGCGCCGCGCGGCCGGCGTGTGGCATGCACGCGTCACAAAAGCGCCGCGGATTAGGATGGCTCGAGAGTGGAGCCGGGCTGCCGGCCATGAAAGGTTCGTAGATGAAGGCACTGCCAGTTGAGCCCAGTAACGTCCCGGTCGCCATCGGTTCCAGGATCCGGGCCGCCCGGCAGTCCCAGCGGCTCACCATCGAGCAGGTTGCGGACGCCACCGGGCTGACCAAAGGGTTCCTCAGCCGGGTGGAGCGCGACCTGACCTCACCGTCCGTGGCCTCACTGGTGACGCTCTGCCAAGTACTCTCGATCTCTATTGGCGACCTGTTCGCCGCGCCGGAAACCCACCTCACCAAGCGCAACGACGGGCCGCGGATCTCGCTCGGCGGCCAAGGCATCGTGGAGCGGCTGCTGACCGCCCGCTCGGAACGTCGGGTCCAGATCATCCAGGCCGTCATTGAGCCGCACGGACGGGGCGAGTCCGAACTCTATGCCGTGGACTGTGACGTGGACGTGCTGCATGTGATTAAGGGATCCATCAAGCTGATCCTCACCAATGAGGAGTACGACCTCAGTACCGGCGACACGGTGACGTTCCCGGGGCGCGAGCCGCACACCTGGATCAATCCATCGGACAAGCCTGTCGAGGTGCTCTGGGTCCTGGTGCCCGCCGCCAGTCGCTGACTTATCTGCAGGGTTCCGGGGCGGGTTTGGTAAACACTTGATGCTCCAAGGGAAACAGGGGTGTATGATGGCAGTCACACATTCCCCTCAACTCCTCGAAGGAGAGGCCTCCATTGGAAGAGCTGCGCATCGAAGCCAACGGCAACCTTGGCCCCATCGATTCATCCCGGATTCCGCGCTACGCGGGTGCCGCCACCTACGCCCGGCTGCCACGACTGGACCAGGTGGCCAAGGCTGACGTCACGGTGGTGGGTGTCCCCTTCGATTCCGGAGTGTCCTACCGGCCCGGCGCCCGCTTCGGCGCCAACCATGTCCGCGAGGCCAGCAGGCTGCTGCGCCCCTACAACCCGGCCTGGGACGTCAGCCCGTTCGAAAACATACAGGTGGCCGACGCCGGGGATATGGCGGTCAACCCGTTCAACATCAACGAAGCCATCGAGACCATCCAGCAGAACGCGCTGGACCTGACCGCGGCCGGGAGCAAGCTGCTGACCCTGGGCGGGGACCACACCATCGCGTTGCCACTGCTTCGGGCGGCCGCCGAGCGCGCCGGCGGGCCCATCGCCATGCTGCACTTCGATGCCCACCTGGACACCTGGGACACCTACTTCGGCGCCGAATACACCCACGGCACCCCGTTCCGCCGGGCCGTCGAGGAGGGCATCCTGGACACCGAAGCCATCAGCCACATCGGCACCCGCGGCCCGCTCTACGGCAAGAAGGATCTCGACGACGACCACCGCTTCGGCTTCGGCATCGTCACCTCCGCCGACGTCTACTACCAAGGTGTCCTGGAAACCGTGGCCAAGGTCCGTGACCGGATCGGCAACCGCCCGCTCTACATCTCCGTGGACATCGACGTCCTCGACCCTGCCCACGCGCCCGGCACCGGAACCCCGGAAGCCGGCGGCATCACCAGCCGCGAACTTCTGGAAATCATCCGCGGCTTCCGCGGCATGAACCTCGTGGGCGCCGACGTCGTCGAAGTGTCCCCGGCCTACGACCATGCCGAGATCACCGGCGTCGCGGCCAGCCACGTCGCGTACGAGCTGGTGACCCTCATGGCGGACAACGCCGTTCCCGGGGACCGCTTCGGTGCGGCAAACGGCTACGAGGCCCAGGCGCTGGGCCGGGCAACCCACAGGCCCGCCGGCTTCGCTGCCGCCGCCAAGGAGTAGCGCCGTGACCGAACCTGTACACCCCACTCCTGCCGGCGCTTCCGGGGGAGGGGCCCGCAACGGCGGGGACCTCGTCGTCGAAACGCTTGAAGCGCTGGGCGCCAAGACGGTGTTCGGCATCCCGGGCCAGCACGCGCTCGGCCTCTTTGACGCGATGGGCCGGGGCAACCTGCACTTCGTCTCCTCCAGGGTGGAGAATAACTCAGCCTTCGCCGCCGACGGCTACTCCCGCGCCACCGGCGAGGTCGGCGTCCTCTTCCTCTCCACCGGCCCCGGCGCGCTGACGTCCCTGGCCGGGCTGCAGGAGGCCTACGCCACCGGCGTCCCGATGGTGGTGGTGGCAAGCCAGATTCCGCTCGAAGGCCTCGGCGCCCGCCGCAAGGGCATGCTGCACCAGCTCGATGACCAGAAGGCCTCCGCCGCCAACGTCACCAAGAGCCAGCGGCTGATCCAGCACGCCTCCGGCATCCCCTCGGCCATCCAGGACGCCTGGACCGAAGCCATCTCCTCGCCGCAGGGCCCCGTGTGGCTCGAAATCCCGCAGAACGTCCTGCTGGATCCCATCATGGTGCCGCCGGTGGAGGACGCGCTCGCCGAAGCCGCGGACAACCCGCCGCGCGTTGAACTGGTCCGCGAGGCCGTGACCTGGCTTTCGGAAGCGAAGCGGCCGGCGATCATTGCCGGCGGCGGAACCAGGCGCGGCAAGGCGGAGAAACCGCTGTTGTCGCTCGCGGAGAAGCTGCGCGCCCCGGTCATCTGCACGCCCGGCGGCAACGGCGCGTTCCCTTGGAACCATGAACTCTCGCTCCAGTCCTGGATCGAGGACCAGTACATGACGGAGTTACTGGAAGACGCCGACGTGCTGATCGTCATCGGCTCCTCACTCGGCGAAGTCACGTCCAACTACTTCACCTTCGAGCCGCGCGGCAGGATCATCCAGATCGACGCTGAACCCCGGGTCCTGGAGTCCAACCGGCCCGGCCTGGGCATCCGGGCCGACGCCGGCCAGGCGCTGGCCGCCCTCGATGAGGCCCTGGTGGAGCCGCACGGCGAACGGGCGGACTGGCACGGCACCCCGCCCGAGGACCTGGTCAAGGTCACTCTCGCCAAGGTCAAGGCCCGGCTCGAAGAGCAGGACCTGGCCAAGGAACTGCGCTTTATGGCCGACATTCGTGAGGCAGTCCCGGCGGACATGCAGACGTTCTGGGACATGACCATCAGCGCCTACTGGGGATGGTCCTGCTGGGATGCCCGCCAGGGCCAGTTCCACTCGGCCCAGGGCGCCGGCGGACTCGGCTTCGGCTTCCCGGCGGCGATAGGCGGTGCGGTGGGCCTGGAAACCACGGGCAAGGACGCCAGCGCTGCCCGGGTGCTGGCCGTGTCCGGGGACGGATCCGCGATGTACTCCATTGCCGAGCTGGCCACGGCCAAACAGCACAACGTCCCGGTCACCTGGCTGATCGTGGACGACGGCGGCTACGGCATCCTGCGCGAGTACATGGTGGGCGCTTTCGGCAAGGCCACGGCAACCGAACTGGCCCGCCCCGACTTCGTTAAGCTGGCGGAATCCTTCGGCGTGCCGGCAACCCGGGTGGCCCCGGAGGATGTGGGGGACGCGCTCAAGGCCGCGTTCGCCGCGGACGGCCCCAACGTCGTCGTGGTTGAAACACTCCTGAAGATGTTCGCGCCCACCCATCTGGACAACTGAACCCAAGGCTTCCGCACATACGCTCCCTTACGCGCCGGCAACGGCTGCGTGGGGGAGCGTTGCCATTTAAAAGGCATCCACGGCAATAACTTCGTTTCCCTAAGCAACCTTTTTCTGGTACAGTTGCTTGCAGCAACTAATTCTTTAGGGAGGATCATGTCTGTCGCACCGGCCACCGCAGCCGACCTCGTCAGCCATATCTATGACCTCCAGCGCGCGCTGCGCTGCGTCACCATGGTCAACGTCAAAGGTCAAGACACGGGCATCGCACTCCAAGGCGTGCTGAAGTTCATTGGCGAAGGGGAAACCCGTGCCGCGCATCTCGCCGAACGGCTGGGGGTCAGTGCTCCAGTCCTCAGCCGGCATGTCGCGGAACTGGCGGACGCCGGCCTGGTGCTTCGCACTCCGGACCCGGACGATGGGAGGGCCCAGCTGTTGGCCCTCTCACCCAAGGGTAAGGAAAAGCTCGCCGAGCTGGTGCGCCACCGGGCAGAAACCCTGCAGGGCTACCTCGCCGACTGGAACGAGGACGACGCCGTTGCAACCGCCGCGATGCTGAACAAGCTCACGGCATCCCTGAAGAATTCCATCCGGGCAAGGGCGGCCGGAACCACCAACGAACACGCAGGAGTCAACTAATGGCCAACGTCACCGCCGCCGCGGACCAGGAGCAGGAGCGCCAGCGCCAACGCTCCGCTAAACAGGAATCGCGGCAATCCAAGCGCCACGAACCCGGCGCACCCATGAACCACCGGCAGATCATGGAAGCCCTGACCGGCCTCCTCGCCGCCTTCTTCACCGCCATCCTCAGCAGCACCATCGTGGCAAACGCGCTGCCCACCATCATGTCCGAGCTCAAGGGCACCCAGACCGACTTCGCCTGGGTCATCACGGCGGCCCTGCTGGCCAACGCTGCCACCACCCCCATCTGGGGCAAGCTCGCGGACCTCTTCGACAAGAAGGTCCTGGTCCAGCTGAGCATCGTGATCTTCGTTGCCGGCTCGGTCATGGCAGGCTTCTCCGAAAACATCCCGTTCCTGCTCACCGCCCGCGTGATCCAGGGCATCGCCATGGGCGGCCTGACAGCCCTGGCACAGGCCATCATCGGCTCCATCATCCCGCCGCGCGAGCGCGGCAAGTACTCCGGCTACATGGGCGCCGTCATGGCTGTCGGCACGGCCGGCGGGCCGCTGCTCGGCGGCTTCATCGTGGACAGCCCGCTGGGCTGGCGCTGGACCTTCTTTGTCTGCGTGCCGCTCGCCGTCGTCGCCCTGATCCTGCTCCAGGTCACGCTCAAGGTTCCGCACATTAAGCGCCCCGCCAAGATCGACTGGCTCGGCGCCATCCTGCTCACGTCCGGCGTCAGCCTGCTCCTGGTCTGGGTTTCCTTCGCCGGCAACCCCGACTACTACGACTGGTGGTCCTGGCAGACGGCGGTCATGGTGGGCGGCGGCGTCCTCCTGCTCGCGCTGCTGGTCCTGGTGGAATCCAAGGTGTCCCAGCCGATCATCCCGCTCAAGATCATCTCCGAGCGCACCACCGCCCTGGCCATCGTTGCGTCCGTGGCCGTTGGCGTGGCCATGTTCGGTTCCTCCACCTTCCTGGGCCAGTACTACCAGGTGGCCCGCGGCGCCACGCCCACCGAGGCCGGCCTGCTGACCCTGCCCATGATCGCCGGCAACCTGATCGGTTCCGTCGTGTCCGGCCAGCTGATCAGCCGCTACGGCAAGTGGAAGCGCTTCCTGATCGGCGGCACCATCATGTTGATCGGCGGCCTGGCCCTTGCCGGGACCATGGACCACACCACCGAACTCTGGCTGACCGGCCTCTACACCGGCATCTTCGGCGTCGGACTGGGCATGCTCATGCAGAACCTCGTCCTTGCCGTGCAGAACACCGTCCAGGCCAAGGACATCGGTTCCGCCAGCGCCTCCGTCGCGTTCTTCCGCTCGGTGGGCGGCGCCATCGGCGTGTCCGTCCTGGGCGCCGTCATGGCCAACCACGTCAAGGAGCTGGCCACCGACGGGCTCGCGAAACTCGGCATCCAAGCCGGCGGAAACAGCGGTGCCACTTTGGACCTCAAGGACCTGCCCGCGCCGATTGCGGACATTATGCGCGCTGCCTACGGCGACGCCACGGCAGGCATCTTCATGATCACTGCCATTGTCAGCGTGGTGGCCCTCATCGCCGTCGTCTTCATCAAGGAAAAGCCGTTGCGCAGGACCGTGGACATCACCCCCGAGGCCACCTTGCAGGCCAATGCCGCCGGTGAAGCGGGAATGACCGCCATGACCGGCCAGCTGCCGGTGGTTGCTGCAGCCGGGAACGGGACCCTCCCGGGCGGGCCGGGAACAGCGGCACGGAGTTCGGCGCATGCCGGTGCCGCAGCTGCCCCCGCCAAGACGTACGACGGCGGTGCTGCCGCTGCGGCGGCAGCCTCCGGAAGGGTTGCGACGGAGGACTTCGAGGAAGTTTTCGCCAGGAGTTTCCGCTCCGAGGGGCTGGACCTGCGGTCCGCCGACAGCGTCGACAAGGCCGCGGACGCCGTGGCCAGCGCCGCTGACACGCTCCGGAAACTGCAGGACACCCAACAGCTCCTTGCCCGCCAGCAGGTGGAACTGGGCGGACTGGTCCTGGATGTCCAGGAGCAGCTGCGTTCGCAGCGGGAGGTTGCAGCCAAGCAGGCGGCCACGGCTGCTGAGCTCAGCAGGGTCCAGCGCAAGCTCCTGAAGGAGCGCAAGCTGCAAGCTGCGGCCGCGCTGTACCTGGCGGGCCACGGCAAGCACAGTGCCGCCGCCCCCTCGCAGTCTCCCGCCGACGGGTCGGAGTCCGTGCAGGGAAACTAGCCCGTCCCCGGCGGACCAGCCACAGACCCTTCCCGCGGACCCAATGCCGCACCCCAATGCCGCGGCCCGCACCCGGAACTACCTCCGGGTGCGGGCTGCGGCATTTCCATCTGCTCAATCGACGACTTTGCGGGCAGAAAAGCGCTCCGGCCCGGCGTCAATGTCAGTGGGGATCGCTAGAGTGAAACCATGCTCCTGACCCTCATTCGGCGCTATTCCAAACCGTACGCGCCGTACATCCTTGCTGTCGTCGTTTTCCAGCTTGCATCCACCATCGCCGCGCTCTACCTTCCCAGCCTGAACGCGCAGATCATCGATGAAGGGGTGGCGCGCGGCGACACCGATTTCATTTGGCGTACCGGTGCCATGATGCTCTTGGTGGCCTTCGCCCAGGTGGGTGCGGCTATTGCCGGCGTGTATTTCGGCTCCCGCACGGCCATGGCGGTGGGCCGGGACCTGCGGCGCGCGGTGTTCCGTAAAGTCACCAGCTTCTCTGCCAAGGATGTCAACGGGTTCGGAGCCCCCACCCTGATCACCCGCGGCACCAACGATGTCCAGCAGGTGCAGATGCTCCTGCTCATGGGGCTGAACTTCATGGTTGCCACCCCCATCATGTGCGTCGGCGGCATCATCATGGCGCTGCGCGAGGACCTCAACCTGTCGTGGCTCGTCTGGGTATCGGTTCCGCTGCTGGCAGTCGTGGTGGGGTACCTGGTGGTCCGGCTCATGCCGTTGTTCCGCACCATGCAGCGCAAGATCGACCGTATCAACGCCGTGCTCCGGGAACAGATCATCGGCATCCGGGTGGTCCGGGCCTTCGTGCGTGAACCGTTCGAAACCGAACGTTTCGGCGGCGCCAACAAGGAACTTACGGACGTCTCGCTCCGGATTGGGGCACTGTTTGTCCTGATGTTCCCGGCCATCAGCATGATCCTGCACCTGTCCACCGCCGCCGTGCTCTGGTTTGGCGGCCAGCGGGTGGACGCCGGGGCCATGCAGGTGGGGTCGCTGACGGCGTTCCTGCAGTACCTGCTCCAGATCCTGATGGCCGTCATGATGGGCACCTTCATGGCCATGATGATCCCGCGCGCCTCCGTCTGCGCCGACCGCATCGGCGAGGTGCTCGGTGTAGAACCCTCCATCCACGATCCCCGGGAACCGCAGGCCCCGGCCTTGCTGGCCGGCGTGGTGGAGTACCGCAACGTCACCTTCGCCTACCCGGGAGCTGAATCACCCGTGCTCAGCAACATCAGCTTCACGGCCCGGCCCGGACAGACCATTGCCATCATCGGTTCTACCGGTGCGGGCAAGACGTCACTCCTTTCCCTCCTCCCCAGGCTGTATGACCCCGTGGAAGGCCAGGTGCTGCTGGACGGCGTTCCGGTGGACCGCATGGACCGAGCCGAGATCACCAAACGCGTGGCCCTGGTGCCCCAGCGTCCCTACCTGTTCTCAGGGACCATCGAGCACAACCTCCGCTTCGGCAAGACCGAAGCCACGGACCAGGAGTTGTGGGACGCGCTCCGGGTGGCCCAGGGAGAGTCCTTCGTCCGTGAGAAGAAGAACGGGTTGGAATCGCGGATCGCGCAAGGTGGAACCAACGTATCCGGCGGCCAGCGCCAGCGCCTCTGCATTGCCCGTGCGCTGGTGACCAGGCCCCGGGTGTACCTCTTCGACGATTCCTTCTCGGCCCTGGACGTGGCCACGGACGCGCGGCTCAGGGCCGCGCTCAAAGGCACAACCTCGGACGCCACCGTCATCATCGTGGCCCAGCGGATCTCCACCATTACCGACGCCGACCTGATCCTGGTGCTGGACAACGGCCGGATCGTGGACCGCGGCACCCATGAGGAACTGCTGGAAACGTCGCCTACGTACCAGGAAATCGTCGAATCCCAGCTGAGCGTGGAGGAAGTGGCATGAGCGCCCGCAAGCAGGACTCCAGCCCCATGGAAGAAACCCCGATGCCCGCCCAGTCGGCGGCAGACGCCGGACAGGTCCCGGCCGCGCAGCCCGGTGACGACGACTTCGTCGAGGAGGAGTTCACGCCCACCGAAGCGGACGGCGGCATGTTCGGCGCCATGCCCGCCAAGAAGGCCGAACACTTTTGGCCATCGGCCAAACGCCTCATGGGACTGCTGAAGCCCGAAGCCGTTGGCATCTACGCCGTGGTGGGCCTGGTGGTGGTCTCCGTCGTCCTCAACGTCATCGCCCCCAAGATCCTGGGCCAGGCCATGGACGTCATCTTCGCAGGGGTCGTCGGCAAGCAACTGCCCGCCGGGGCGAGCAAGGACCAGTTCGTCGCGGGCCTTCGCCAGCAGGGCCAGGACAACTTCGCGGACATGGTGTCGCGGATGGAACTGGTACCCGGAACCGGCATCAACTTCGACAAACTCACCACGCTGATCGCCATGGTCCTGCTGATGTACTTCGTGGCCAACATCTTCATGTGGTTGCAGGGGTACGTGCTTAACCGCATTGTCATGAAGGTCATCCGGCGGCTGCGCGACGATACCGAGAGCAAGCTGAACCGCCTTCCGCTGAACTACTTCGACACCCGGCAGCGCGGCGACGTGCTGTCCCGGGTGACCAACGACGTCGACAACATCCAGCAGGCGCTCCAGCAGGCCTTTGCCCAGCTGGTCAACTCCGTGCTGACCGTGGTGGGCATCGTGATCATGATGTTCATCGTGTCCTGGCAGCTGGCCCTGATCGCCCTGATCGCCCTCCCGCTCTCCGGCGTGGCCGCGGGGATGATCGGGGTGCGAAGCCAGAAGCTCTTTGCGGCACAGTGGAAGAACACGGGCACCCTGAACGGCCAGATCGAGGAGTCGTTCTCCGGGCACGACCTCGTCCGCGTGTTTGGCCGGGACGCGGACATGCTGGAGCGGTTCGAGGAACGCAACGAGGCACTCTACAAGGCAAGCTTCGGCGCGCAGTTCGTTTCCGGGATCATCTTCCCCGTCATGCAGTTCGTGTCCTACCTCAGTTACGTGGGCATCGCCGTGGTGGGCGGCCTGCGGGTAGCCTCCGGCGCCATGTCCCTGGGCGATGCCACGGCGTTCATCCAGTACTCCCGCGAGTTCACCCAGCCGCTGGGACAGATGGCCGGCATGGCCAACATGCTCCAGTCGGGCGTGGCGTCTTCCGAGCGCGTCTTCGAATTCCTTGACGCCGACGAAGAGGAAGCGGAAACCGCCACCGAACACCTGCCCGCCAAGACCGACGGGCACGTGGACTTCAAGAACGTCACCTTCAGCTACACCCCCGACAAGCCGCTCATCGAGGACCTGTCCTTCACGGCCGAGCCTGGAAACACCGTCGCGATCGTCGGTCCCACCGGGGCAGGCAAAACCACCCTGGTGAACCTGGTCATGCGCTTCTACGAGCTCAACTCCGGCTCGATCCTGCTCGATGGCGTGAACGTCACCCACCTCAGCCGCTCCGAGCTGCGCTCCAAGGTGGGCATGGTGCTCCAGGACGCCTGGTTGTTCGGCGGGTCCATTTACGACAACATCCGGTATGGCAATCTCGAAGCCTCCGAGGACCAGGTCATGGCAGCGGCGAAGGCGACCTTCGTGGACCGCTTCGTCCGTGCCCTCCCCGAGGGCTACGACACCGTGATCGATGAAGAGGGCAACAATGTCAGCGCTGGCGAGAAGCAGCTGATCACCATCGCACGCGCCTTCGTGGCCAACCCCTCGCTGCTGATCCTGGATGAGGCCACCAGTTCCGTGGACACCCGCACGGAACTGCTGGTGCAGAAAGCCATGGCGGCACTGCGCAGCGACCGGACCAGCTTCGTGATCGCGCACCGCCTCTCCACCATCCGTGACGCGGACACCATCCTGGTCATGGAGAACGGACGCATCGTCGAACAAGGCAACCACCAGATGCTGCTCGCGGCCGGGGGCGCCTACCACCGCCTGTACATGTCCCAGTTTGCCGGTGCGGACGCCGGCGAGATGCCGGTGGATGATTCGACGGCGGTGCACAGCTGAGCGCGCACGGGGGCGGCCGGATCGAAGTCCTGGTTCCCATGCGCTGGGGCGACATGGACGCCTACGGCCACATCAACAATGTCCAGATCGTACGCCTGCTGGAGGAGGCGAGGATCGCAGCCTTCGGGCCGCCCCGGGGCGCCGGCCTGCCGGGCATCGAGCCGCACGTGTCCCTCTTCAATGACCTGCCGCCAGGAACCCTGGCCCTGGTGGTGGACCATAAAATCCGGTACGTCAGGACACTGGAGTACCGCAACGTCCCGGCCGTGGTCCAGGTATGGATCGGCGCCGTCAAGGGTGCCAGCTTCGACATCCACTACGTCCTCCAGGACCCCGTCAGCAGGGAGGACTGCGTGAAGGCCAGCAGCCACCTGGCGTTCGTGGACGAGGCCACCGGGCGGGTACTGAGGCTTACCCAGGAACAAAAGGACCGGATGGCCCCGTACAGGCACTAAGCCCCTGTACAAGTCCGGCCGGACCTACTGGACTGGACCTACGACGGACAGCGAAAGGAAACCCTGATGGCCAGGAACAAGAACCGTGTCGCGCGGAAGAAGAAGACATGGAAGGAGATGTCCCCCTCCGGGAAGGCGGGCACCATCCTGACGGCGATTGTGCAGGTGTCCCTGCTCATTGCCGCCCAGCGGGACATCTCCCGCCGGCCCGCTGAGCTCATCAACGGGCCGAAGGCTGCCTGGCGGGCGGCCTCGTTCGTCAACTTCATCGGACCCATGGGGTACTTCGTTTTTGGCAGGAAGCGGTCTGCCGGCGGGGCCTAAACCGGCAGGTAGGGACGGCAGGCGGAGACGGCAGCCAACCGGCGTGGAGCGGCCGCCCAGCTTGACCCTGTAAATTTGAGGGCATGACCCCCACCGCCACTGCTGCCATGACCCGCGCCCTCGGCATCTCCAAGGAGATCGAAGACGCAGCGTGGTTCGTCCTGGGCCCGGGCCTGCAGGGGAAGGCGTCGCCGCTGGACGGGCGGACCCGGACGTGGTCGGTCGCGGCGGCCTCGGAGCTGCTGGACCGCCTGGAACGGGGCATCCCGGACGCCAAGGCCCCGATGATGACCAACCTCCGCGAGAACCTGGACGGCGCCACCCGTGGAGCCAAGCAACTGGCGGTGGAGCTGCTCTTCCTGCAGTCCCTCCCGCTGGCCCACGAAGTGAAGTCCCTCAAGGTCAAGCGCGCCCGCGTGGCCGAGGCCGCCGGCTGGCTGGAGCCGCCGCTGGAGCTTCCCGAGGAGCTCTACGCGGGCATGACGGATCACGGTGTGATCCGTGACCGGACGGCTGAATTCAACTGGACCATCTGGGACCACCTCAAGTGGCTTTGCAGGTTCGTCCGGAACGTCGCACAGCGGCCGGCCGCCGTGGTGCACGCCGCCATCAAGGATCCGCTGCAGTTCCACCGCCTCGCCGCTTCCACCCCTGATGACCAGCCCGCCATTCGGCGCAGCATCGAATTCCTGGCGTGGCCCAGCTACTTCGAGCCGGTGGTGGCGGATGTGGAGCGGCAGGAAATCCGGGACGCGTTCGCCTCGCTGGTGGGCGGGGCCAACGGCGACAGCGAAGAGGACATCACCGCGGACATCCACCGCATCCGCCTGCACCTGGACGAGCAGGCGGGCCAGCGCATCGACTGGTACTCCCGGCAACTGGTCAGCCAGTGGCGCAAAGTCGGGGACCCCGGACGGCGGGCCTGGCTGCTCCGGACCCACGGCGACCACACCGAGCTGCTCACAGCCTGGCACGCCGAGGAGAAAGTGACCCTCGACGTCGAACATCTCCGGCCCCTGGAGCCTGGTGTCAGCGCAGGCGTGGTCCAACACGCCGTGGACGAGGACTACAAACACCTTGGCTACGTGGAGCGTGAGGACACCAAGACCGCTGCCCTGGCGTTCCTTACCGTCATGAAGCCCGGAGACCTGGTGCTGTACCAGAACGCCGGCACGGTGCGGCTGGGCGGCGTGCTGGGGGAACCGGAGTACAACGACGACAACCGCCGGCTGCGGCGCAAGGTGCGCTGGTTCGACGACGGCCACACCACCACCAGCCTTCCCCGCCACGTCCAGCGCCAGCTCAGCACGCCCGGCATCGTGGTGGACGCCACCAGGGTGGTGCAGGCGCTGCAAGCGCTCCTGCCCGCCGAAGCGGAGACCGAGCCCGACGCCGACACGGAAGGCGCCGCCGCCGTACCGCCGGTCCAGGAAGGCTTCCGTCCGCTGACGCCCGATTTCGCCGCGTCCCTGCACATGGAGCTGGAACCGCTCCAGGAGATCGCCGAGCTGCTCGAGGAAAACCGCCAGCTGGTCCTCTACGGTCCGCCCGGCACCGGCAAAACCTACCTGGCCAAGCACCTCGCGGCGGAGCTGGCGGATGACACCACGGACGAACGCGTCAAACTGGTCCAGTTCCACCCGTCCTACGCCTACGAGGATTTCTTCGAGGGCTACCGGCCGGATAAAACGGATGACGGCCAGGTGTCCTTCAAACTGGTGGCCGGCCCCCTGCGCCGGCTGGCGGAGGAAGCCGCTAAACCTGGGAACGAGAAGAAGCCGTACTTCCTCATCATTGACGAGATGAACCGCGCCAACCTGGCCAAGGTGTTCGGCGAGCTGTACTTCCTGCTGGAATACCGCGATGACCGGATCTACCTGCAGTACAGCCCCAACGAACCCTTCACGCTGCCGGACAACCTCTACATCATCGGCACCATGAACACCGCGGACCGGTCCATCGCCATGATGGACGCCGCCATCCGGCGCCGTTTCTCCTTCATTGAGCTGCACCCGCAGACGGAGCCGGTGAAGGGGTCCCTGCTCCGGTTCCTGGAGGCCCGGCAGTTGGACATCACGCCGGCGCTGTTGCTGGACGCGCTCAACGGTGCCATTGACGAGTGGGACCGGGACCTGATGATCGGGCCGTCCTACTTCATGAAACCGGCAGCCCAGACCCCGGCAGGGCTGCGCCGGATCTGGAAGTACGAGCTCATGCCGCTGCTCGAGGAGCACTACCACGGCCAGCTGTCCAGGGCCCAGCTGGAGGAACGTTTCGGACTGGACCAGTTGCTGGGACGCCTTGCAGCGCGCTGACCCCCGGATGTCCGTCCGGCACCTGGTCCTGGACGAGCTGTCCGGCGGCATGGTGGAACGGCTGGATGCGCCAAGCGCTTCCTTCCTGAACGCCAGCGGCCTGGCCAAGGCCTCGCCCATGGGCATGGGGTTGTACCGGATCGAGCCGGTGGGCAAGGTGGGCTCCGTGCGGACCTCAACGGTGCAGCTCGACGTCCGCCCCAAGGACCGGCTGGGACTGGGCAGGCTCCTGTTCCTGCTCAGCTACGCGGGGGAGCAGGGCTTCCGCGAGGACGCCGTGGCCGCCGACGAGGAACGCGAACTGTGGAGTGCGCTGGCGGAATCCCTGGCGCAATTGGCCGATCGCGCCTTGGGCCGCGGCGTCCTGCAGGGCTACCTCACGGTGGATGAATCCCTGCGGACGGTCAAGGGGCGGATCCGGATTTCGGACCAGATCTCACGACGGCCGGGAATGCTGGTCCCGTTGGAGGTCTCCTACGACGAGTTCACCGAGGACATTGCCGAGAACCGGATCCTGCGGGCGGCCTTGGAACGAATGGGGCAGGTGCCCGGCGTGCGGGCGGAGGTGCTGGGCAGGCTGCGCCAGCTGAAGGGAAAGCTCGACGCCGTCACGCGCCTTCCGTCCGGGGCGCCGGTTCCGCCGTGGAAGCCCACCAGGATGAACCTCCGCTACCACGCCGTGCTGCGCCTGGCCGAGCTGATCTTGCGCAATGCCTCCGCGGAATCCGGCGAGGGCAAGCAGCAGACGGCCTCGTTCGTGGTGGACATGGCGCAGGTTTTCGAGGATTTTGTGGGCACCGCGCTGCGCTCCGCAATGGCCGCCCACCCGGGGGAGCTGCGGCTTCGCTACAACGCCCTGCTCAGCGAGGCCGTGCGCGATTCCGACCGTTTGTCCGTCCGTCCGGACGCCGTGCACCTGCTGGGTGGGCGCCCGGTGGTGGCCTACAACGCCAAATACCGGGCAGCCTCCGACGCCGGTGCTTCCCTGACCGCTGACCACTACCAGATGCTGGCGCACTGCACCGCCCTTGCGGTGCCTACCGCCTGGCTCGTCTATGCCGGCAAGGGCGAAATGAAACTCCGCCGGATCCTGAACACGGACATCGACATTGTGGAGTTCCCGCTGGACCTCAGCCAGCCGCCGTCGGACATCCTGGGCTCCATCCGGGACCTTGCCCGGCAGTCCTGGGGCGAGGTCGCCCGGGTTTCGGCAAGCGCAACCAGCGGTGGCTGAGTCGGTCGAAATCAGACCGGGACGCGGAACGTAAAGGTCGTCCCCTTGCCGAGCGCGCTGTCGACGCCGATGGTGCCGCCGTGGGCCTCGACGATCGCCTTGCTGATGGGCAGGCCCAGCCCCACGCCGGGGATCGCGGTGCGCCGGACGTTGCTGGTGCGGAAGAATTTGGCGAAAACCTCGGACGCGTCTTCCGGGGTCATGCCCATGCCCGTGTCCGATACCCGGCAGGCCAGGTGTCCGTCCTCCTGCGCGAGCGAGACCACTACCTGGCCGCCGTCGGGGGAGTACTTGATGGCGTTGGACACCAGGTTGTCCAGCACCTGCGAAATCCGGGCGCTGTCCACGTGGGCCTCGAGCTGCGGCGGAGTTTCGGCACGCAGTTCCACCCCGGCCGCGGCAGCCCGCGGCATCGCCGAGGACACACTGCTTTGCACCAGTTCGGCAACGTCGACGGTGTGGGGTGTCACGATCAGCTGGCCGTTCCGGCTGGACAGCAGGTCCGAGACCAGGGTCAGGAGCCGCTCGGAATTGCGGTGGATGATCTCCAGCATCTCCCGCTGCGACTGGTCCGGTTCGTCGGCGAGCAGGATCTCGACATAGCCCAGGATGGACGTCAGCGGGGTGCGGAACTCGTGCGAGACGCTGGAGACGAAGTCGTCCTTGGCGGCGAGGGCGTTCACCAGGTCCGTGACGTCGCTGAAGACGATCACGGAACCGGCAAAGCGGCCGTCGGAATCCTTCATGGGCCGGGCCGTGGTCACCAGGGCCCTTTGTTGGCTTCCTTCACCCAGCCACACCAGGTAGTCGGTGAAGGTTTCCCCCAAGACGGCGCGGCGGACCGGACGTTCCGCCACGGGGACCAGGGTCTTCCGGTCCGGGCCGAAGACCAGGAGCTGCGACTCGTTGGGGTCCGCAATATCCTTTGGCCGGGCCAGCTCGTGGTTGGCCCGTTGTTTCCGGTTCATCAGCACGTCGTGGCCGTCGGCGTCCACCGCCAGGACGCCCAGGTGCACGGTATCCAGGACCGTGTTCAGCAGCGACTCCTGCCGCTTGCTGGTGCGCAGGCTGGCGCGCAGTTGTTCGTCTTTGTCCTCCAGCTGGTTTTGCTGGCGCATCATGCTCAGGGTCAGGACGCTCACGGACACACCAATCCCCAGCATCATGACGGGCAGCAGGAGGGACCGGGCGAAGTCCTGCGGGGTGTAGTTGCCTTTCAGGAGCAGCGGCACCCAGATGATGGCCAGCGGACCCAGGAAGGAGAACCACAGGGCCGCCTTGGGGTAGTACCCGGAGGCGCAGAGCCAGATGACGGGGAACACGGCCAGCAGGCTGATTCCGGTAAGGCTTTCCTGGCCGCCCTCGCGGCCTGCACCGATGGAGATGAAGTCCAGCACCGGGATGGCCAGGAAACTGGTGTACGGCAACCGGTCCCACGGGACGGCGTAGCAAAGCACCATGAGCGCCAGCTGGGAGATGAGGAAGGTGACGAACAGCGGATTGCCCATGGTGTCCGGGAAGAACGCCCACACCAGGAAGGCCGTGAGGAGCGTGGTGACGAACAACGGCATCTGGCTCAAAGCCACCCGGTCCATCAGCCGGTATTCATGGAAGGGCCGCTTGAAAAACCGCAGTCGACCGGATGACCAGGCCGTCGGGGCGCTCATCGTTCGGTAGACGCGGAAGTCGGGGTGTTCGAGACCATACCAGCAGGATATCCGCAGCCAGCTATACTTCTGACGTTGGCACTGAGGGGGCTCTATGAGTGAGGCACGTGTGGGTCTGGTCATCGAAGATGACCACGACATTCGGGAACTGGTTCGCACTGTGCTGACCCAGGCTGGATTTGACGTTACCGTCGCCAGTGGCGGCGCGGAGGGCGTCTTGATGGCCAAGAGCCTGAATCCTGACGTTATTACGTTGGATTTGGGATTGCCGGACATTGACGGCTTTGAAGTTTCCCGGCAAATCCGGGAGTTTTCGGACGCCTATATCGTGATGCTGACGGCGCGTACCGAAGAGCTGGACACGTTGATCGGGCTCGAATCGGGTGCGGACGACTACCTCACCAAGCCGTTCCGGCCCCGGGAGCTCCGTGCCCGGGTCGCGGCCATGATGCGGCGCCCACGGTCCGTTCCGGAACCCGGTGAGGTGGCGGTGGACCCGTCGTCGGACGGCGCAGCCCACCCGGAGCGTGGAAACTTCAGCCACAACGGCCTTGAGTTGAGTTACGCGTCCCGTACCGTAACCGTCGACGGTGCGGAAATGAACCTGACCCGCACCGAATTCGAGTTGCTGTACGCGCTCCTCGAGGCGGGCCGCACGGTCCGGACCAAGTCGGACCTGGTGCGCCGGCTCCGGGATGAGGATTACGACGTCGGCAGCTACATCAGCGAGGCTGACGAACGTTCCGTCGAAGTCCACATGGGAAACCTGCGCAAGAAGCTGGGCGACTCCCCGCAGCAGCCGCGGTGGCTGCAGACGGTCCGTGGCGTCGGCTATCGGTTGGCGCCGGGACAGCACTGAGCCTGTAACCGGTGGATGGTTTGCCGGCTGCATTGGGTGATGGGCCGCAGGAACGTCGCCGCCAGCCTCGGCAACGCCACCGACATGTCGGCGTGGCGGGCATCAGCCCTGATTTCGGCTTCCAGGTCTTGGGCCATGCCCGCTAGACGTTCAGCACCCACCATTTGGCTTGCAGTCTTCAGGCTGAGGACCGCGTCCATTGAACCTTCCAGGTCGCCGGTGGTGAGGGCGAGCCGCAGCTTTTCCAGCCGCTCAGGGAGGTAGTCGATGAAGTTCGCCACGAAGACCCGGCTGTAGCCCTCTTCCTCCTCCAGCTCTTCCCGCAACCGGTCCAGGACCGATGGGTCCACCAGCGGTCTGGGTGCATCATCTGACGTGCTCATGACACTCCTTTCGGCTGAAATTGCGGACTCTGGAACCAGGCGGTTGCGCGTGGGAACCGGTGTTTGTTCAGGTTAGGACTGTTCCCGTACGGCATCCGGGGTTGGGAAATTAATTGCGGGTTTCTTGATGAGATTGCGGTTTTTGGCCCTATCATCAAGCCAGTGCTTTTCGCACTACCACATAAGCGGCCTGGCCGCCTTCAAATCTGGGGATAGATTGCCGTGTTTCGTTTACTGAAGACCTTTGTCCTTGCTTTGTTGGTGGCCTCCGGATTGGTGTTGTCCGTGGTCCAACCGGCCAGCGCGGCCGCCTCGCCGCAAATCACACTCAACCCGGCGTCCGGTCCGGCCGGTTCGGCGGTGACGGTGGCTGGAACCGGGTTCAAGGCCTCCACCACCGGGACGGTGATTGTGGGTTCGGCGACTTTCGCGTTCCAGACCAGCTCCACCGGGGCGTTCAGTACCGGCATCACCATTCCTGCCGCGTCCACCGGAAGCATCACCATCACCGCCAAGACCTCGTCCGTCAAGGCATCCGCCACGTTCGTGGTGCAGACGGCTCCGGCGCCTGCCTCGGCCCCGGCCCCTCCCACCGTCAGCAGTGCGGCCCTTCGCTTCGGTGTGGCCAACCCCGGAGGGCCGTTGGCCAGCAGCGAGTTGGACGAGGTAGCCACCCTTGCCGGGGAAAGTCCGTCCATCCTGATGATCTACAAGGATTTCCTCCAGGCGCCTCCGGTGGCTGAGATGGACGCCGCCCGCTCCCGGGGTGCCACCCCGTTGGTTACCTGGGAACCGTGGGCGTGGGGTGGTGGCGTGAACCAGCCTGCCTACGCTTTGGACCGGGTGGCCGCCGGCGATTTCGACGCGACCATCACCCAGTGGGGCCAGTCACTCGCCGCGTGGGGCAAACCGGTGATGTTGCGTTTCGCCCATGAAATGAACGGCAACTGGTACCCGTGGGCTGAGGGAGTCAACGGCAACCAGCCCGGCGACTACGTGGCCGCCTGGCGGCATGTGCACGACGCCGTCGCCGCCACGGGTGCCGTCAACGTCCAGTGGGTGTGGTCGCCCAACGTGCCCTACTGGGGGTCCACGGACCTGGCAGGTTTGTACCCGGGCGCAGGATACGCCGACATCGTGGCCCTGGACGGCTACAACTGGGGCACCTCGCAAACGTGGAGCAGTTGGGTTTCACCGGTGGACCTCTTTGCCCCGGGCATCTCCCAGCTCCGTTCCCTCGCCCCGGGGAAACCCGTCCTGATTGCCGAGACCGCCGCCAGCGAGCTGGGCGGTTCCAAGGCGACGTGGAACACGGACCTGGTGTCCTACCTGGCCGCGCAGCCTGACGTCATGGGCTTCGTCTGGTTCCACATGCAGAAGGAAACCGACTGGCGCATCAACAGCAGCGCGTCGTCGGCCACCGCCTTCAAGTCAGCCTTGTTGGCCCGGAGAAGCTAGGGGATAGGGGGCACTGCTCCGGAACAACGGTTTGCGGGTTGCCGTGTCCCGGCAACCAGATGATCTTGTCCTGCCCGGATCAAGGACGGCGGCGGAAACCGCCAAAGATTGCCTCAAGATTGCGGTCTCAGGGGCGTGCATCGAGGAACTGCAGCAGGTGGGCTTCGAGGGCTGACCGGTCCTTCATTTCGCACTCCCAGACGGTCAGCACCTTCCAGCCGTCGCTTTCCAGTCGGCGGAGTTGATCGGCGTCGCGTTCACGGGTGCGGGTGCGTTTTGCCTCCCAGAAGTCGGCATTGGCCTTGGGCGCATGCTGACCCACCCGGCAGTCATGGAAATGCCAGAAGCAGCCATGGACAAAGATCACCTTGTGGCGCCCGGCGAAAACCAGGTCCGGATTGCCCGGGAGCTTGGTGCCGCGGGATGTGCCGTGCAGGCGGTACCTGTAGCCCTTGGCGTGCAGGAGCCGGCGCACCAGCAACTCCGGTTTGGTGTCCTTGCCGCGGATCCGGGACATGTTCCAGCTGCGCCGCTCTGGGGAGAGCTTGTCCGCGGTGGGTTCGGTTGCGCTGGAGGTGCCCGGCATCTTTCCAGTCTAGGAGTGCTAGATCTCGCGCTCGGGCTGTTCGCCAAAGACGAAGTGCCGGCCGCTCAGGGTGGAGGGGGTGATCTCCACATAGAAGTCCTTGAGTGTGGGGACCCAGGTTTTCAGGCCGAGCTCTTCAATGGCGGCCAGCTCGTCCGAGTTGCTCAGCACGCGCGCCGTGCCCCGCAGCACCACGGACCACGCCTCCGCGGACAGGATGCCATCGGTCTCAAAAAGGACCCGGGCATTGATGGTCAATTGCGCCAATTTGTTCCCGGGCGCCGTGCGGAGATAGACCTTCCGGTTCGACGTCACGTAATTCACCGGAAAAATAGCGGGTTCGCCCGCAACGGAAACCACCAGCCGGCCATGTTGCGTGGCGGCCAGAAGCCGCCAGGACTGCTCATCGTCGAGTTCCAGGACGGGATTGCCGTCCGCATGTTCAAACATCATGCCGCCATTGTTCTCGTCCGGCTGGAAACGCACCAGAGTCCGGAGTCCCCTTTACGAAGCGTGCAAACCGTGCCGGGAGCAGCTGGCCCACCAGCCCAGCGGGGAAACCTGGACCCTGAGCCTGCGGCCGCAGGATGCACAGAACCGCGGGGGCTCCAGCTGGAGGAGGTCCGCGCACTTGGTGTGGTGGTACGACGGCGGTGCGTCGCCGCCGTCGTCCTTCCCCTCCTTGGGCGCGTTCTCCTCCTTGGGTGCGTCCCCCTGCAGGGAACGGGGCTGCAGTGGAAGTCCGCAGAGTTCGCAGTAGGGCGTCCCAGCCGAAGGGACCAGGTCCGGGGTGCTCACAGGGTCTTCTGCAATTCCTTGATGGGCATGTTCAGGTCCACCAGGAGGCTCAGGTCGGCGGTGGCCGGGCGGCCCAGGGTGGTCAGGTAGTTGCCGACAATCACGGCGTTGATGCCGCCAAGGAGGCCTTCCCGGGTACCTAGGTCGCCGAGGGTGAGTTCGCGCCCGCCGGCGTAGCGCAGCACGGTACCGGGCATGGCCAGCCGGAAAGCCGCTATTGCGCGCAGGGCGTCTTTGCCGTTCATGAGCGGCTGGTCCTGGAGCGGTGTACCCGGCCTGGGGTTGAGGAAATTGAGCGGCACCTCGTGCGGTTCGAGGGACGCCAGTTCCGCGGCGAGTTCGGCCCGTTGCTCCAGGGTTTCGCCCATCCCGATCAATGCCCCGCAGCACAGCTCCATGCCCGCATCCTTGACCATGGCGCAGGTTTCCAGCCGTTCCTCGTAGGTGTGGGTGGTGACCACCTGCGGGAAGAAGCTGCGGGCGGTTTCCAGGTTGTGGTTGTAGCGGTGGACGCCCCATCCGGCCAGCTGGTCCACCTGCCGGCGGGTCAGCATGCCCAAGGAGCACGCGATGTTGATGTCCACTTCCTGCTTGATGCGGTCGATGGCGAACTTGACCTGGTTCATGAGTTTGATGTCGGGGCCTCGGACCGCAGCCACTATGCAGAATTCCGAAGCGCCGGTGGCCGCAGTTTCCTTGGCGGCCTTGACCAGTTCCGGTATGTCCAGCCACACGCCGCGGACCGGGGAATCGAACAGCCCGGATTGGCTGCAGAAATGGCAGTCCTCGGGGCAGCCTCCGGTCTTGATGGAGATGATGCCTTCCACTTCCACGTCTTCGCCGCAATGCCTTAACCGGACGTGGTGGGCCAGTTCCAGGAGTGCCGGGAGTGCCTCGTCAGGAAGGCGGAGGACTTCCAGCAGTTGTTCCCGGGCGAGGCCGGTGCCCTGTTCAAGGACCTGCCGCCTGGCCGTTTCCAGAATGGAATGGTCCTGGAAGGGAGGGGAATTCGTCATTGCTGTCCTTTGGTTCGCCGTCATGTCCTTTCCTTTCCGACGCTAGTTCGGTGCGAGGCGCCCGTTTTTGTGGACCGCATACAAGGCGGGATCACGGACTTTGTTGACACCTGCAGTCAATACTTAACGCTGCTGAAACAGTTCCGTGACCGCCCTGTCGTTTCGTCTGGATAGCGTCGCTTCGAGACGTTCCCCTCCCACCGAAAGAGACAGGCACATGAGCCAGGACCTGGATACCCAGCAGTTGCTGGAACCCGCGGCACCCGCCGCGGCCGCCGTCGTCGGACATCCTCCGGCGACCACGACGGCGGGCAACACCGCCGCCCTCAACGCCACCAAGGAAAGCCTGGAAGACTACACGCTGCGGTTCGCGCCGCGCTCCTACCGCAAGTGGAGCGCCGGGGTGGTGGCCACCAGTGCGCTGGGCGGCATCGCGTATCTTGCAGACTTCTCGATCGGCGCCAACATCGGCATTTCCTATGGAACGGTCAACGCGCTCCTGGGGATTCTGGTGGCCGCCGTCGTCATCTTCGCCACCGGATTCCCGCTGGCCTACTATGCTGCCCGCTACAACATCGACTTGGACCTGATCACCCGTGGCTCCGGGTTCGGCTACTACGGGTCCGTGGTCACCAACGTCATCTTCGCGACGTTCACCTTCATTTTCTTTGCGCTGGAAGGCTCCATCATGGCCCAAGGCCTAGAGCTGGGGCTCGGAATTCCGCAGTGGATGGGCTACGCCGCATCCACCATCATCATCATTCCGCTGGTCATTTACGGGATGAACACCCTTGCCAAGCTGCAGGTGTGGACCACTCCACTCTGGCTGCTCCTGATGGTGGTGCCGGTGGGGTACCTGCTCTTCTCCCACCCCGAGAGCATCGACAGCTTCTTTGCGTACACCGGAGCGTCCGGGGACGGCGGCCCCAACCTGGCGTCCGTCATGCTTGCCGCCGGGGTGTGCCTGTCCCTGATGGCGCAGATCGCGGAGCAGATCGACTACCTGCGGTTCATGCCGCCGCGGACGGACGCCAACAGGGGAGCATGGTGGCGGGCTGTCATCCTGGCCGGTCCGGGCTGGGTGATCTTCGGTGCCATCAAGCAAATCGTGGGGCTGTTCATTGCCATCTACCTGATCGCCACGCTCGACCCCGCCGCTTCGGCCACGGCCAACGAGCCGGTTCACCAGTTCCTGGGCGTCTACCAGGAAATGATGCCGGCCTGGCTGGCCATGACCCTTGCGGTGGTGCTGGTGGTCATCTCCCAGATCAAGATCAACGTGACCAACGCCTACTCGGGCTCGCTGGCCTGGACCAACTCTTTCACCCGGATCACCAAGACCTACCCGGGCCGGATGGTGTTCGTGGTGGTGAACCTGCTGATCGCCCTGGTCCTGATGGAAGCGAACATGTTCGATTTCCTCAACACCATCCTCGGGTTCTACGCCAACTGCGCCATGGCCTGGGTGGTCACGGTGGCCTCCGACATTGCCATCAACAAGTACCTGCTCAAGATCTCGCCCAAGGTGCCTGAGTTCCGCCGCGGCATGCTGTACGCCGTGAACCCGGTTGGATTCGTGTCCATGCTGGTGTCAGCCGGTGTTTCGATCGCGGTGTTCTTCGGGGCGTTTGGTGCCGCCATCCAGCCGTACTCGCCGATCTTCGCGGTGGGGCTGGCGCTGGTCCTTCCTCCGGTCCTCGCGGTGCTCACCCGGGGGAGGTACTACCTGCGGCGCACGGATGACGGCATTGAGCTCCCCATGTTCGACGCCGACGGCAACCCCAGCGACGCCAAGCTCCTGTGCCACGTGACCGGGATGGAATTCGAACGGCCGGACATGGTGCGCTCGGCGCAGGACGCCCCCGACGGCGGCCCGCAGTATGTTTCGTCGCTCGCCTTGTCCACCGACAAGACAGGCGAACTGGTGCTGCCGGCCACGAAATAGCGGGGTTCATTTATTTCTTAGGAAGGAAGCCGGTGCCTTATGGCGCCGGCTTCCTTTGTGACTTTTCTGTGCTGCGGGCTGGTGGTAAAACCGAGGACGTTGGCCTGTGGATAAGTCTTAGCGCCATATTGTGACCTGGGCTACCCTTAAGTCACTGTTCGGAGCAAGCCGTCTTGAAACTACTGGGGGAATAGCGGCCCATGACACTACAGAACCTCTTTACGTCGCGCGCATTTTGGTCCCGTCGGCAGCGGTCCAGTGCGGGAGCCCTCCTGATCGCTGGCTCGCTCCTGCTGGCCGGCTGCGCGGGCTCATCCCCCGCAGATCCAGGAACAGCCTCGCCGGCGGCATCGGAGAGCGGAACGCCAAGCGCCCCGGCCACCCCAACCCCGACGCCCAGCGCCGTCTACAAGCCGGCCGACGCATCCGGCCCCGCCCAGAACGTCCCCGTCCCCGTGCTTCCTGACGTGGCGAAGACGGAGACGAAGGAAGGGGCGGAAGCCTTCACCAAATACTGGTTCTCGATTCTCAGCTATGCGTACGAGACGGGTGACACCGCTTCGCTATCGAAGCTGTCGAAAGCTGAGTGCTCATTTTGTCAAGGACTTGTCGACGACATCGAAGCTGCTTGGGCTGACGGCAAGTGGATCTCTGGCGGACAAATCGAAATTCCGGCTGCAACTGCAAAACCTGCCACCGACGGTTCTACGCAAGTGATTCTTCAGGTGCTGCAAAAAGAATTGGTCATCCGCAATCAAGATGGAAGTCCGTATCAAGAGAAAACAGCGGCAACGAATACAGGAAGCGTCGCGATGGTGAAGTTCGGCGATGCGGGGTGGGTAGTCGACGACCTAGGGCTGATCCGGTAGCCATGGGTTACATAGGCAGGGTCCTCGCAATCTTCGCCTGCTGTGGACTGTTACTGAGCACATCAACTAATGCTGCCTTGGGAGAAGACGGGTTGAACTCGAAGCCGCGGATCGGTGGTGGATTCATGGACAGTGGGGTGCGGATAGGAGCCGACAAATGGGTACCTAATCCTGAAACGGGAGAATTTACGCGAACCGAACCGAACGCGATTAGTACCGACCCCAACGAGTACAAATACGAGCTACAGTGCCACCTCGGCGGCGGAGACTTCGACACGCCCTGCCTTGGCCGACAGCTCGACTGCAAGGACAGGGAAGACGGCGCCAAGGGTATTCCGGTCATGTGGCTGTCGCGGCCACGCGGTGTTCCCGGTGCGGTCTGGGCACACCACTCAGGCCCCACCTGCCTTTACGACGCCAAACCCGAGGACCTCCTGCCACGGATCGCCGCGGACATCCAGCGGCAATTCCAGAACTTGCCTGTAAATGCGGGCAGCGTCGTGGCTCAGCCCAGCCCCAACACTTTGCGCGGCGCCGAGACCAATTTCTACGCGGAAGCCGTCGAGCAGCAGTTCGACATCACCATGTTCGGCCAGCAGGTCCATGTCGTGGCAACACCCGTCCAGTACACCTGGAACTACGGTGACGGGACTGTGTTCGGCCCCCAGCCGTCTATGGGCGGTCCCCTCCCGCAGGACCGGTGGGGAGAAAAGACGCGGACCAGCCACGCCTACGCCGCAACCGGGGATTTCCAGGTGGTGCTGACAACGTCCTTCCAAGGCACGTACTCGGTGAATTCCGGTCCACCACTGACCATCCCGGGCCAAGGCCAGTTCAACGCCCCGCCGCAAGGCATCAGCGTCTGGCGTTCGCTCACCCGCAACTACGCCGACGACTGCAACGCCAACCCCCAAGGCCAAGGTTGCCCAGGTGCCGTGACACCGCGCTGAGCCGCTCCCGGATCCGAACGCCCAAAGTCCACGGAATGTGATCCCGGTCCCAGAAGGAATAGTTGCACGCGCCCTACAGTTGGCATGGACAGTACGTCTCCAGCCTTCGAAAGGAACTGCGCATGCTGTTTTCCCCCCTCACCCTCGGCGAACTCGAACTTCCCAACCGCCTGGTGATGGCGCCCCTGACCCGCCTCCGTGCAGGCGAAAAGGGCGTCCCGGGCCCGCTCCTGGCGGAACACTACCGCCAGCGCGCTTCCCTGGGCCTCATCGTCAGCGAGGGCACCTACCCCACTCCCGCCGGCCAGGCATACCCCGGCCAGCCCGGAATCGTCACCGAGGAACAGGTTGCCGGCTGGAAGAAGGTAACGGATGCCGTCCACGCCGAGGGCGGCCACATGTTCGCCCAGATCATGCACGGCGGACGGGTATCCCATTCGGACATCACCGGTCGCCTGGAAATCGTCGCCCCCAGCGCGGTGGCCATTGACGGCGTCGTCCGCACTCCCGAAGGCAAGAAGCCGTACCCCGTGCCGCACGCGCTGACCACCGACGAACTCCCCATGGTCATCCAGGAATTCGTCAACGCCTCACTGAACGCCATCGAGGCAGGCTTCGACGGCGTGGAACTGCACTCGGCCAACGGGTACCTCCTGCACGAATTCCTGGCCCCCAACTCCAACGTCCGCACAGACAGCTACGGCGGATCCCCGGAGAACCGTGCCCGCTTCGTCATCGAAACCGTCAACGCCGTGGTGGCAGCCCTCGGCGCCAACCGGGTGGGCCTCCGCATTTCCCCCGAGCACAACGTCCAGGGCATCTCCGAAACGGACGCAGCGGACGTCCGTGCCACCTATGAGGTCCTCGTGGACAGCCTCGCGCCGCTCAACCTGGCGTACCTGAGCATCCTGCACCACGAGCCCACCGGAGAACTGGTCCAGGACCTCCGCGAACGCTTCGGCGGCCCCTTCCTGGTCAACACCGGCTTCGGCGTGATCACCACGAAGGAAGAAGCCGTGACCCTGGTGGCCGACGGCCACGCGGACGCCGTGGTGGTGGGACGCCCGGCCATCGCCAACCCGGACCTGGCCCGCCGCTGGAAGGAAAGCCTTCCGCTGAACGAGCCGGACCCGTCCACCTTCTACGCAGAAGGCGCTAGCGGTTACACGGATTACCCGGTGTACCAGGGCTAGCCATTTCCCTAGGCAACCCGAATTTAAACGACGACGGCGGCACCCAGCGTGGGTGCCGCCGTCGTTGGCTGTCAGGGGTGCTGGTCCCGGGCAGCAAGGCCGCGAGGCCATCCGACGGCCTCCGGCTGAGAATTTATGTGGCCCGCCGGACTCCCTCGGAAGCCGGCGGTGATCAGATGATACTCCAACGAATGGACTCCTACCAGAGCCACTTTGTGAGCCGGCATCCGGCTCACAACACAGCCTCCCGGCCGGTGCCCTCCCGCATCAGCAGCTTTCCGTCCTCAATGGAAACCAGCACGCTTTTGGGCCTGCCGCTGACCTTCGTGATGGCCTTGAGCCCGCGGTTGGTGACCTCAACTCCCACCTGGGCGCCCTTGGCCGGAAGTTCCACCGAAACTTCAGAGGCGATGCCCAGCAACGGATTGGTGGAAACATCCAGGTCCCTGCGCACAACTTTGCCGTTGACCGTCACGGTGATGTTGGCTTCCTCAAACCCCTCCTGAAACACGACAAGCAGTTCCCGCATGGTGGCCTCTTCCTCGAGCATGGGTGCCAGTGACTGCAAGACCACTACAGCACTTTGCGGGCCCGAGTGGAATACTCGCTTCCCCGGCGCCTGACGGTCAGTGCCGGCCGCGGTGGAGCCCTGCGGGCCGGTAGGGCAAGATGTTCTGGTGACCCAACAGCCTGTGCCTTCCCCCGCTTCCACCTCCTCAAGCGTGACCGCCGAGGACCCCCTCTACGGCCAGATCGCCGATGAACTGGGGGTCAAGGCCTGGCAGGTGAAGGCGGCGGTAGGACTGCTCGACGCCGGGTCGACAGTCCCCTTCATCGCCAGGTACCGCAAGGAAGCCACGGGGACGCTCGACGACACCCAACTTCGCGACCTCGCCGAACGCCTCCGCTACCTCCGCGAACTCGAGGACCGGCGTCGAACGGTGCTTGAAGCGGTTGAGGCGCAGGGCCAGTTGACGCCGGAACTCCGCAGGGCGATCCTGGCGGCGGACACCAAGTCCCGGCTTGAGGACATCTACCTGCCGTTCAAGTCCAAGCGCCGGACCAAGGCCCAGATTGCCCGGGAAGCCGGACTGGAACCGCTCGCGGACGCCCTGCTGAAGCGCCCGGACCTGCATCCTGAACGGGAGGCCGCAAAGTACCTGAACAGTGAGCACTCCATTGGCGATACCGCCGCGGCGCTCACCGGTGCCAGGGCCATCCTGGTGGAGCGGGTTGCCCAGGATCCAGACCTTGCCGCCACCCTGAGGGACCGGCTGTGGAGCCAGGGCCGGATGGTGTCCCGCGTCAAAAAGGGCAAGGAAACCGAGGGCCAGAAGTTCGCTGACTACTTCGAATTTGCGCAGGCCCCGGACCGGATGCCGTCCCACCGGGTGCTGGCGCTGCTTCGCGGCGAGAAAGACGGCATCCTGGACCTGGATCTCGCCGAAGCCGACCCCTCCGACGACGCCGCACTGGCCGCCGCCAGGGCACGCTACGAGTCCGCGGTGGCCAGGTTCCTCGGCGTCGCCGACCGCGGCCGTCCCGCCGACGCCTGGTTGCGGCAAACCGCCCAGGTGGCATGGCGGTCGCGTGTCCTTGCCCGGCTCACCGCCGACCTGCGGGGCCGGATGTTCGCCGCTGCGGAGGACGAAGCCGTGCGGGTGTTCGCCGCCAACCTGCGCGACGTCCTGCTGGCCGCGCCCGCAGGGAACCGTGCCACCCTGGGACTCGACCCCGGGCTGCGGACCGGAGTGAAAGTCGCCGTGGTGGACGGTACCGGCAAAGTGGTCGCCACGGACACGGTGTACCCGCACGCGCCGGCGCGAAAATGGGACGAAGCCCTGGCCACCCTGGTGCAATTGGCCCGCCGGCACTCGGTCGAACTCGTGGCCATCGGCAACGGGACGGCGTCGCGCGAGACGGACAAGCTCGCCGCGGAACTGATCAAGCTGCTCCCGAACGTCGACCGCAAGCCACAAAAGCTCGTCGTGTCGGAAGCCGGTGCCTCGGTCTACTCGGCGTCGGCGCTGGCCGCCGCCGAACTCCCGGGGATGGACGTTTCGCTCCGCGGCGCCGTGTCCATTGCCCGGCGCCTGCAGGATCCACTCGCCGAACTCGTCAAGATCGATCCCAAGTCCATCGGCGTGGGCCAGTACCAGCATGACGTGACAGCGTCCAAGCTGGACCGGAGCCTTGACGCAGTGGTGGAGGACTGCGTGAACGCCGTGGGCGTGGACGTCAACACAGCCTCACCCGCGCTGTTGAGCCGGGTGGCCGGCGTCGGACCGTTGCTGAGTGAAAACATCGTGGCATACCGCAACGAACACGGGCCCTTCTCCAAGCGGACCGACCTGAAGAAAGTCCCGCGGCTGGGCGCCAAGGCGTTCGAACAATGCGCCGGGTTCCTCCGGATCACCGGGGGAGCGGAACCGCTTGACGCCTCGAGCGTGCACCCGGAATCGTACGCCGTGGCGAGGAAGATCCTGGTGGCCGCCGGGTCGGCGCCCGCGTCAACCCTGGACCCCAGGAATTTCGTTGACGATACCTTCGGGCTCCCCACGGTCAAGGACATCCTGGCCGAGCTGGATAAACCCGGCCGGGATCCGCGCCCCGCCTTCGCCGCAGCCACGTTCTCGGACGGGATCGAGAAGATCTCGGACCTCAAGCCCGGCATGGTCCTGGAGGGGACGGTGACCAACGTTGCGGCGTTCGGGGCGTTCGTGGACGTGGGAGTGCACCAGGACGGACTGGTGCACGTTTCGGCCCTGGCCAACCGGTTCGTCTCCGACCCCCGGGAGGTGGTCAAGTCCGGCCAGGTAGTCCGCGTCAAAGTCCTGGAGGCGGATCCGGAGCGGAAGCGGATTTCGCTGACCTTAAGGCTCGACGACGAACCGGCCGGCGGCGGGGCAGCTTCGGGGCGGCGCGGCCCAGGCACCGGCAAGACGGAGCGGGCCGGAAAACCCGAACGCGGCGAGCGTGGCGAGCGTGGCGGCCGCCCTGACCGCCAACAGCCAAAGCAAGGGTCCGGGGCGCCTGCCGCCGTCCGGTCGGCTCCCAAACCCCAGCCCGGCAACGATACGGCCATGGCCGAAGCGCTCCGGAAAGCCGGCCTGGCTTAGCAGCCTTGCGGTGAGCCCGGACACGCTTTTATCCGGGCTCACCGACAATGCGCGGCCGTCCGAACCTGGTCCGGACTCCCGGCGAATAGAGCACTGAATCCGGCGGCCCGTCGACAGTGATCCCTGCAGCTCCAATCAGTCCATCGGTAAGCTGCCGGACCTCCGCGTGGAAGAGCGGCCATGCCTGGTGGGTGTTCGGCACGTAGGCGGTCCTACCGAAAAAGCGGCCGTGCATCCCGAACCTCGCGGTCAGGAAGACAGACAGGGCATCAGTGGCCGGCTTCCGGAGCTTGGGGACGACGGCAAACCCGCTGCGTGCCCCGGTGCTGCCAAACCGGCGCACGGTGTAGCCGAGGGGAAACTCATCAGTGGACCCGGCAGCGTCTCCGCCGGGGTGCTGTGTTCGGCTCCTGCCGTCAGGAAAGGGCGGCCGGTGCCGGATACGCGACCAGACGTAGGGGATTCCAGCCGCCCGTGTGGCAAGAACCACCGGCAGCCGGTTCGCATCCAAGCTCAGGAACACCACTCCGCGGGTCCCGTCCGGCTCTCGGGAGTACAGCCGGACGTTCACCTCGTTGAAGCTGCCCAAGTACGGAATGCCGGGGCCGCGCCCAAGCGCCGCCTGCTCCATGCGAAAGCCGATCAAACCCACCCATGAACTGCCGTCGAACACGTCCGGCCGGATTCCCGCAGGCATGAACGCGGCTGCGTCCGCCTCCGGGATGCGCCAGTGAAGGAAGACGGCCTCAAGCCAGCGTTGGTCGGAGAACACCGGTGCGGGCAGTTCCGGCGGCCGAGGCCACACCCCTGCCGCACTTGCACTTCCGGTCACAGTCAATCGACTCCTTCGCTGGGCACGGCCGCGGACACTCGACGCTGCTAGTTCAAGGGACGAGTGCCCTCCGGAAGCTGTCCGCCGGCGAGCAACGCGGCCGCGGCGTCAGCCAGCGCGGTCAGTGCCACGCGCTGTGTCCACGGGCCGTAGGAGATGCGGGCGACGCCCAGTTCCTGCAGCCGGGCCGGGGGAAGGGATCCGGGGACGTTGATGACGGAGACCTTGTTCCAGCCGATACCCTCGACCAACGCGGTGACCGTAGGCTCATCAAGCAGCCCGGGCACGAAGACTGTGGTGGCACCCACGTCCAGGAATGCCCTGCCGCGGGCGATGGCGTCGGCCAGCACCTCGCCGGCGTCCCGGTCCTTGCCCTTGAGGAAGGCGTCGGTCCGGGCGTTAAGGACGAAATCGATCCCTTCCGTCGACGCGGCGTGCACCACTTCTGACATTTGGTTGACCGCGTCGGCCAGCGGCCTCATCTGGTCCTCGATGTTTGCTCCGACGATGCCGACGCCAATGGCCTTGCGGGTGGTCTCGCCGGGGTTGCCGTAGCCGGACTCAAGATCGGCACTGACAGGAAGGTGCGTGGCGGCGGCGATGCGGCCAACGGAAGCGATCATCTCGTCGACGGGAATGTTCTCGCCGTCTTCATAGCCCAGCGAGGCCGCGATGGAGTGGCTTGCCGTGGCGAGGGCGGTGGTGCCCGGGACATCCGTGATGACTTTGGCGGTGATGGCATCCCACACGTTGACCACTTGAAGGATCTCAGGGGCTTGATGGAGTCGGAGCAGTTCGGACGCTTTTGTGCGAAGAGTTTCAGCCATGGCTGAAGCCTAACGGACCTTGCAAGGGTAACGGCGGGGCGAACCGCAAACCTGTATTCCCGGGCGCGGATTAGCGCCTGCCAGGGATGGGCCCGACGGCGCGGTCCCAGGCGCCCTTATCCGGCAGGGGCGGAGGCTCCGGGATGGGCTGTCGCCGGGTCCTTTTGCCAAGGCCAGCGACCCGTGATCTCAAGTTCCAGGGAGAAACTGAGGAACGTCCTGATCAGCACAATGACGGCCAACACCCCGACGCTTTCGAACGTCGGAGTGACCGCAACAGTGCGGATGATGTCCGCAGCGACCAGTAACTCAAGGCCCAGGAGGATCGAACGGCCCAGCGACTGGCGGTATGAGCGGTAGAAGCTCAGCCTCTTCGCCCCGGCAGGGACCTGCCGCGGCTGGTATCCGCGGATCGCCAGCGGGAGGGACACCAAGGCCCCAATCACCATGACCGCAACTCCTGCGAAGTCGACCAGTTGGCCGGTGGCTTCAATGATCTGCCTGAATTCCATTCCCTGCCTTACTTAGAGCCAGGCATGTGCCGCCCGGCGTGGAACCGACTGGGGTGCGGGGCCGGGCTACGGATGGCGGCTGCCGTTCCCTGCGATGACGTCCCTGTACCCTTCCCTGAAGGTGGGAAACGTGAACTTGAACCCGGTACTTCGCAGCAAGTCATTCCGGCAGCGCTTGTTCCCGCCGCGGGCGGGACCTGCATCGCCCACCTGGGGTTCGGGAAGCCCCAGTTGGGATGCCAAGAAGCGCAGTACGGCACCAAGATCGGCTGGTTCGTCGTCCACGCCGACGTAGACCGGAGCAGGAGCGTCGGCCATGGTGGCCAGGTGCACGATCGCCGCTGCGGCGTCATCCCGGTGGATCCTGTTGGTATAGCGCACGTCGTCCGGAATGACGGCGGAGCCGCTCCGCACCTGGTCTATCAGCCTGGTCCGGCCCGGTCCGTAGATGCCACCCAGCCTGAGGGCCGTGGTGGCGCTCGTGCCGGAAAGCCGGCCGTGCAGGAGCTCCTCAGCCTCCAGCAGCACCTTCCCGGAGAAACCACCCGGGTTCGGCTCCGTGGCCTCCTCCACCCAGCCGCCCGCCGCGTCACCGTACACCGCCGTGGAAGACACAAAGAGGACGCGTTCCGGGGTCACGCCGTCCCGCTCCAGCGCATCCAGCACATGTGCCACGCCGCGTACATACGCAGCACGGTATGCCTCCTCTGAGGGGGCATCAGCCGCAACGGCTATGACGACGGCGGTGGTGTCCGCCGGGATGGGCGGCAGGTCTGCGGATCCTAAGTCAGCCGTGACGCCCTCGATGGCTGCCGGCAGTTTTTCGGGGGACCGCCGCCACCCTATGACCCTGTGGCCAAGGGCGGCGAACCGCAGGCCCGCCTCGGTGCCGAGGTCGCCGCACCCTGCCAGCAGAACAGTCATGGCTACGGGGCCTCGACCGGAAAGAACACCCGGGGGTCCTGCAGCAGGGCGGGGTAGGCGAATGCCGAACGGTCGATGATCTCCAAAACCTCGAAAGTCCTGCCAAAGCGGCCGTCATCGAGGGTGATCGGACGGCCCACCACCTGGCCGAGCGCGAACTTTGCCCCGTGTTCCAGCGGGACAGCGACGGGCGTCTTCCCTGGGAGGGTGCGGAATGCCTCCTCCTGCGCCTGCCGTTTGCGAGTGGGCTTTTTCATCTGGGGCCTGGGCGGCGCCTTCTTCGGGGCGCGGGACGGACGCCGGGAACCGTCGTCAACATAGACCGGGGCGTAACCGTCGTCCCCGGCTGACGCCGCTGCAGAGGCGTTCCGGTTCACCGGCGGAAGTGCCACCGTGGTGAGCGACTGCGGGTCGACGTCGTCATGAGGGTCGCGGAGGATCCACAACAGGTCCCCTTCCGGCTCCTGCGGCAGGAACTCGTGCCGCGGCTCCGGCCAGACGTAATCCATCGCCGGAATGGCGTCGGGGAAAGCGGAGGCGTAGAACTTGGGTTCCTTGTGCACCAGCTTGGACCGGTGGCTCAGGTGGAAGTCGGGCTCCCCGAGCCACGGCGGCATGATGATCTTGGCGGCGTAGTCCGGATGGGCTGCCTGTGGCGCGAACTCGGCGATGTTGGCCCGGGTGTTATCAGGGTGGCCCCGTTCCATCCACTCGTCCACCATCGCGAGCCCGTACATGGTGAGGGCAGGAACGTGGCCCATCCACATCCGGATCGCCGGGTGGGTCTGCCACCCGTACTCGGGGATCACCAGGGCACGGAGGGTTTGCAGCGCTTCAACCCGCTGCTTGCCCAGCCGCGCGGTGTCCAGGGCTGCGGCGCTTTGGCGGAAGTCAGGGTACGGGAGGAAAGTTTGCATCCATTCAGTCTGACGGCAGCCGGCGGAAGTGCCAATTGCTGTGCCTGCGGCCACATCCCCTGGCCGGCCCGCGGCGCGGTCTCCGCCACCAAACCTGTCCAGATAATGGACGCATACATACGGCTCCCAGGTTAAACCACTAAGATCTCGGCAACCACCCCAGCGTTTTGGAAGCTCACTCATGACATCTACACCTGAAAAGTCCACAGCCGCCGCCCGCCCGGCGCTGCCCCGCTACGGACAGATGCTCGGCCCCGAAGCCCAGGGCATCCTGGTCCTCGACGAGTTCACCATCGATCCCGCAGCCGCCCGGAAGGACCAACACCGTTTCCGCGACGGCATGGCCGCCGTCGCCAGGACCGTCCGCCGGATAGCCGCCCTGCGCGTGGTGATCGCGCTGGTCGCCATCGGAAACCTGCCCCTGTTCCTGCTCTCCAGCGGATGGTGGATCTACGCCGTCTCGCTCACCCTCGTCGTCGCGGTACACAGCGCCGTGACACTGCTGAACCGGCACGAGCCCCGGCTCAAGCAGCGCTCCGCGCTTGAACTGCACATGCATCGCGAACGCAGCGCCAACTACCGCAAGGTTCGCGACGCCGTGAAGTACATGATCGACACCCCCAGCCGCATGAACGAGCACCTCTACCTGGAACTGCTGGCCGTCAAGCGGGTGGCACTGAACCTTGCGCACGGCACGGTGGCTCTCCTGGATACCAGCGACGAGTCCGCCTGGAAAGTGCGGATCGTCCGCGAACTGCCCGTCGCCTGACTGTCCGGCGCGTCCCCGCCGCGGCAGCGGACACCTGATTTAAAAGAACGACGCCGGCACACCCCTTGTGGGGGCGTGCCGGCGTCGTCTTTTTGGTCAACGGAATTTGTCTATCGCCGACCTGTCTTTGGCGCCTTGGGAGGCGGTGCGGCCGAGGCCGCTGCCGTTACGCGGGGAGCTGGATGACCTGTCCTTCGAACACCAGGTTCGGATCGGAAATGGTATCCAGGTTGGCGTCGGCAAGGTGCTGCCAGCCGCCCTGGATCCCCAGCTTTTGGGCAACGATGCTCAGGGTGTCGCCGGCCTGCAGGGTGTAGGTTTCACCGCTGAGCGGAACGGACGTTGCATGCCGCGGTGCCTGCTGCACGGGTGCGCTCTGCGTGGCCTGCTTGACCGGGGCGCTCTGGACGGGCGCGCTCTGCACCGGCGCACCGCCCCCGCCGCTCAGGCCGAGCTGCGACGCGCAGGAGGGCCAAGCGCCCCAGCCCTGGGAAGCCTGGACCCGTTCGGCCACCGCGATCTGCTGTTCGCGGCTGGCGTCCGCCGGGGAGCCGGTGCCGCCGTAGGCTGCCCACGTGCTTGAGGTGAACTGCAAACCGCCGGAGAAGCCGTTGCCGGTGTTGGTGGACCAGTTGCCACCGCTCTCGCACTGGGCCAAGGCGTCCCAGGTGGAAGCGGGGGTTGCCGCGTTTGCGGCGGTGGCTGAGAGGGCCAGGCCTGCCGCTGAGACGGCGGCAAGGGTGATTCCACGACGTGCGGCAGTACGGAATTTGGTGTTGTTCATGATGTGATGCTCCCGAGGGCCACCAGCGCTGGTTCCGTCCCCGGAGATCGTCACGCTACTGCCCACCCCTGACAAATAGAGGTCAACGTCGGTGGCTGCCGCTGGGCAGTTCTGGTGGAGGCAGCACCGGGCAATCAAGAAAGCCCGCCAAACGGGCATGCATTTCACGCTAGGACATAGCCTTGGCGTTATCAAATCGGGACTGCGCCGGGTGTTGGCTGGCAGTTTCCTGGCCGAGTGCGGCCGCCAGGTAGGGGGCCGTCCGGCTTTCCGCGGAGTGCGCGACAGCCGCGGGTGTGCCCGCGGCCATGATGCTGCCCCCTTTATCCCCTCCGGACGGTCCAAGGTCAATAACCCAGTCAGCACCAGCCACAACGTCCATATCGTGTTCAACCACCACCACGGAGTTTCCTGCGTCCACCAGGCCATGGAGCTGTGCCATCAGCAGCTGCACGTCCGCAGGGTGCAGCCCGGTGGTGGGCTCATCGAGCAGGTAGAGGGTGTGCCCCCGCTGTGCCCGCTGCAGTTCTGTGGCGAGCTTGATCCGCTGGGCCTCGCCGCCGGAAAGCTCCGTGGCGGGCTGTCCCAGCCGCAGGTAGCCCAAGCCGACGTCGCGCAGGCTCGTAAGGCTCCTCGCCGCGGCGGGAACGTCCGCCAGGAATTCGGAGGCGGCGTCCACGGTCATGGCCAGGACCTGGGCCACGTTCAGGCCGTGATATTCCACTTCAAGGGTTTCGGGGTTGTAGCGGGATCCGCCGCACTCTGGGCACCGGCCGTAACTGCCGGGCAGGAACAGCAGTTCCACCGCCACGAACCCCTCGCCTTGGCAGGTCTCGCAGCGTCCGCCGGCCACGTTAAAGGAGAACCGCCCGGCGCCGTAGCGGCGGGCCTTGGCTTCATCCGTGGCGGCGAAGACTTTTCGGACCGCGTCGAAGAGCCCGGTGTAGGTGGCCAGGTTGGAACGCGGCGTCCGTCCGATCGGTTTCTGGTCAACCTTTACCAGCCGGTCGATCCGTTCCAGTCCGGACACCGGGCCGACGCTGAGCGGGGCGCTGAGCTCCCCTTGGTCCACTCCGTCGTCGGCTGCGCCCGTGGATGTCGCCGCACCCGGTCCGTCGGGACGCAGCCAGCCGCCTGCCACCTCGGCCAGGACCTGGCTGACAAGCGTGGATTTCCCGGACCCGGAGACACCCGTGACAGCGGTCAGGACACCCAGGGGGAATTCAGCGTCGAGGTTTTGCAGGTTGTGGCGGCTGATGTCCCGCAGCTCCAGCCACCCAGCCGGTTCGCGGCGGGCCGGGGCGTCGTCGTCCGCTTCCCGACCGGAGAGATCCGGGAACAGGTACGGCCTGGTGACCGAGTCCTCCACCCCGGCCAGCCCGTCCACCGGACCGCTGTAGAGCACCTCGCCACCACCCTCGCCGGCGCGTGGACCCACGTCCACCAGCCAATCGGCGTGGCGGACAACGTCCATGTTGTGCTCCACCACGAACACCGAGTTGCCGGACGATTTCAGCTGCTCCAGCACCTCCAGGAGGGGCTCTGCATCGGCAGGATGAAGCCCCGCTGAGGGCTCATCCAGCACGTAGACCACGCCGAACAGCCCGGAGCGCAGTTGGGTGGCGATCCGCAGCCGCTGCATCTCGCCGGGGGAGAGCGTGGGTGTGGAGCGGCCCAGGGCCAGGTAGCCCAGCCCGAGGTCCAGCAAAACGGTGACGCGCTCCAGCAGGTCGCGGGTGATGGCGACGGCCACCTCGTTGGCCTCGCCGGAAGACTGCTTCCTGGACGCCGTCCCGGCTGAGGTCAGCTTTGTAGTGGGGCGGATGATGCTCGCCAGCTCTGTCAGCGGTACCGCGTTGAGCTCGGCGATCGTCCGCCCCGCGAACGTCACCGCCAAGGCCTCAGGCCGCAGGCCGCTGCCGCCGCACAGCGGGCACGGACCGGATTCCATGTAGGCAAGCACGCGTTCGCGCATGGACGCACTCTGCGAATCGGCCAGGGTGTGGAGGACGTAGCTCCTGGCGCTCCAGAACCGGCCCTTGTAGGGTTTGGCCACGCGGTCCCGCTGCGGGGTCACTTCCACCACCGGCTGCTCCTCGGTGAAGAGGATCCAGTCCCGGTGCTTCTTGGGCAGCTTCCGCCAAGGGATGTCGACGTCGTAGCCCAGGTGGGTGAGGATGTCCCGCAGGTTCTTTCCCTGCCAGGCGCCGGGCCAGGCAGCGATGGCTCCGTCGCGGATGCTCAGCGACTGATCAGGGACCAGCGAGGCTTCGGTGACGGTGTGTGCCACGCCAAGGCCGTGGCATTCCCGGCACGCACCCGCGGCCGTATTGGGGGAGAAGGCATCCGAGTCCAGCTGTGGGCTGCCTTCCGGGTAGGTGCCGGCGCGCGAGAAGAGCATCCGCACCGAGTTGGAGAGCGTGGTGACGGTCCCCACCGTAGACCTGCTGCTGGGGGCGCCGCGGCGTTGCTGGAGTGCGACGGCGGGCGGCAGGCCGCTGATCAGCTCCACCTTGGGGTTGTGGCCCTGCTGGATGAGGCGCCGGGCGTACGGGGCGACGGATTCGAAGTAGCGCCGCTGCGCCTCGGCGTAGATGGTGCCGAACGCCAGGGACGACTTGCCCGAGCCCGAGACGCCGGTGAACGCCACGATCGCGTCACGGGGGACATCCACGTCCACGTTCCGGAGATTGTTCTCGCGCGCTCCCCGGACCCGGACAAATCCGTCCGCTGCGGGGCTGGGAGCCGGGTGCTGCAGGTCATCAGTGTGCTTGGCGTTCTGCATTGGTTTGACTCTAGTGGTGATTCGGCCGCCGGGCATTATCCTGTCCGGATGGAAACCTACGCCGGCGGCAGCACCATGCCCGAATCCGAAACGGTCCCCGCGGAACCCGCGGTCCCCGCCAAGCCCCTCCCGGTGGCCGAACTGCACCTGCATATCGAAGGTACGCTTCAGCCCGAGCTCATCTTTGCCCTGGCCGAGCGCAACGGCATTGCCCTGCCCTACTCCGGGTTGGAGGAACTCCGAGAAAAGTACGAGTTCACGGACCTGCAGTCCTTCCTGGACCTCTACTACGCCAACATGGCCGTGCTGCGTACCGAGCAGGACTTCGCGGACATGACCCGTGCCTATCTTGAGCGGGCGGCCGCCGCTGGTGTCCGGCACGCCGAAATCATGATGGATCCCCAGGCGCACCTTTCCCGCGGCGTCCCGCTGGAAGCATGCGTCAACGGCGTGGCCTCGGTCCTGGCCACGTCCCGGGAGGACTACGGCATCTCCACCATGCTCATTGCCGCCTTCCTCCGTGACCTTCCGGAAGACTCGGCGCTGGAAGTCCTGGACGGCCTGCTGGCCATGGACGCGCCCATCGGAGCCATCGGCCTGGACTCGGCCGAGGTCGGGAACCCGCCTTCAAAGTTCGAGCGGCTCTATGCAAAGGCCCGCGCGGCCGGTCTCCGGCTGACGGCCCACGCAGGGGAAGAGGGCCCGGCGTCGTACATCATTGAGGCACTGGACCTCCTGGGCGTGGAACGCATCGACCATGGGATCCGCTGCATGGATGACGCCGACCTGGTGGAGCGCCTGGTTGATGCCCGGGTTCCCCTCACCGTCTGCCCGCTGTCCAACGTGCGGTTGAGGGCAGTGGACACCCTCGCTGACCATCCCTTGCCCGCCATGCTGGCCGCGGGCCTGAACGTCTCGGTCAATTCGGACGATCCTGCGTACTTCGGCGGTTACGTGGATGACAACTTCGCCCAACTGACCGCGGTGTTTGAGCTGTCCGACTTTGACAGGGCCCGCCTGGCGGCGAATTCCATCCACTCTTCCTTCGCCTCGGAGGAGCGGAAAGCTGAGCTGCTGGAGGAATTGAACAGCCGGGAAGCCACCGCCTGAGCACCCACTGTGCCGCGGGCAACAATGCGGCTCCCGGGCCGGTAAACTGGGAGCCGCAGGCGTGTCTGGGGAGTGCAAGGCAGCACCCATGTCAGCGCTTGAGGGTTATGCAGCCGGCCCTTACCCGAGACCTCCGCCTCACTTGCGGGACTATCCGCTTCATAGTCGGTCACGACACGCAGAGTTAACCAATTAAAGTCGCGCGATTTAATAGGCAGTTGGCAAGATGCCTAAGACCGATCGCTTTTATATAAGGGGAATCATGGCCAAGTCCACCGCAGAAAACACCTACCTTCGTCTCAAGACCGTCCTGGATGTCCTGACCGAAGGCGTGTGGTCCGGCGATGCACTGAATGCCGGCCAGGTCTTGGCGGAAGCAACGGCCCGTGTGCCTTTCAATGAGCACGAAGCCGAACTCCTCAGCGGTGGAATTCCCCGCGGCCACAAGACACTTACCTCGGCGACGGCCAAACTGGTCAAGGCCGGCTGGCTGGTCAAGGGCCGTACCGGCTGGACCATCACCGAGGACGGGATGCGCGCCACGGTTGCCTTCCCCGACGCGGTTACTTTCGCCTCAGCGCTCGACGTCGGCACCCCCGTCCCTGCCGACACCCCGGTCCCCACCGCTCCCGAAGGCTTTGTCCGCCCGGTCTCCGCAGCTGCTTCCGTCCTGGAAGTTCCGGCCAAGGATGACGCCAAAGCGGCGAAGAAGGCTCCCGCCAGGAAAGCGCCGGCCAAGAAGGCGGCCGCCGCCGTGGGCAAGGCCGCCAAGGCCATCGAAGACGCCGTCGAACCTGTGGTGAAGGCTGTCCGGAAGAAGGCGCCGGCGAAGGCCAAGGCCGAAACCGCGGTGCCGGCAACCGAACCGTTCGAGGGTCCGGATGTCGAAACCCACCCGCAGCCGGAGGCCGTGGCACTGGCCGGCGACTTCAACACCATTCTGGGCGCACCGGAAAACTGGGCGCCGCAGTACGACGAAGCGCAGATGGAGTTCGACTTCCTGGACCAGCTCTGGAAGAAGAGCGCCGAGCTTCCTGCCGGTTACTACACCTTCAAGATCGCCCTGAACCGCTCTTGGGACGAAAACTACGGTGCTTTCGGTGCGTTTGACGGCCCCAACCACGAACTGCACCACGCCGGCGGCACGGTGACCATCCGCTACAACCACGCCACCCGCGACATCACCATCAACTAGCCGGTATCTCCTCCCGGCCCTGGCAGGAAGCCGCGCCTTCAGTGCGTTAGGTGCCGCGGCCGGGAGGAAGTTGGCCGGTCCCGAGGAGGAACACCATGGGCAGGCACGCAGGGATACCGAAGGACGGTTCGGCTGGGGGTGCCGTGCGGCTGGATGCCCGGGTGCTCGGCATTGTCCAAGGTGTGGGCTTCCGGTACTGGACCATGGCCAAAGCGGAGGAACTGGGACTGTCCGGTGAGGTGGCCAACCTCGACGACGGATCGGTGTCAGTCGTGGCCGAAGGCCCCGAGCCCAAGGTCGGTCAGCTCCTGGAGTGGCTCAACTCCGGCAGCACCCCGGGCCGGGTGGAACGGGTGGACGGGTCAACGTCCCCAGCCGAGGGAGGCTTCCGCGGTTTCCGGGCATACTGACCGTGAGTTCCCAAGCTTGCGTCCCTACACCCCCAGGAACTACTCCCGCGGGCTGAGGCCGATGAAGGCGCCGAGTTCCTCCAGGGCCGCCGGTTTATGCGGCATGTAGCTGGTGAGCTCGGGAGAGCGGATGATGACGGCCCGCCACTGCCCGCGCGACACTGCCACGTTGATGCGGTTCCGGTTAAGCAGGAAATCCGCGCCGCGCGGAGCCTCCGCTACCGCCGAACAGGCCATGGAGACGAACACTACCGGGGCTTCCTGGCCTTGGAACTTGTCCACCGTGCCCGCCCTCACCTCCGGCAGCCCGGCTTCGGCCAACGCCCTCCGGACCAAATGCACCTGGGCGTTGTAGGCGGCCACCACCATCAGATCCTGTTGCCCCAGCGGCCGTGACCCCGCGTCCGGGCCGCAGGTCCACTTCAGGCCGAGGTGGCGGCGCGCCTGCCGCACCACCTCCTCCGCCTCTTCCCTGGACGCCGTGGCATTGCCGCTGTGGTTGACGAACACCGTCTCCACCCCGGGCCGCAGCCCGTCGAGTTCGCGCTGGCCGGCGGCCGGCGCGGACTGCAGCTTGCCGTCGTAGCTGAGGTTCGAAACTGCCCTGCACAGCTCCGGGTGCATCCGCCATGTGTCGGCGAGGAAGTAGCCCAGGTTCGTGGGAAGGGTTGCATGCCCCGCGGCGAGCCAGCCCAGGGCTGATTCGTCCACAGGTTCCGGATGTGCCCCTTGGGTGACCTGGGGGAGCTGCTGCGGATCGCCCAACAAGAGGAGGCGTTTCGCCGCGCGGGAGACCGCCAGGGTGTTGGCCAGCGAGAACTGGCCGGCTTCGTCGATCACCAGCAGGTCCAGGGACCCGGCGGGGACTTCCTTGCCGGTCATGGTCCATGCGGTGCCGCCCACCAGGCAGCCGCCGGGCGCGGCCAGCAGGCGTCCCACATCACGATCATCCGTTGCCGTCCACGGGACAGCGTGGGGCGCGGCGAGCTTTTTGGCCACAACGGAAGGGTCCACGCGGCCGGCCTCGACGGCACAGCAGAGGAGGTGTTCCACCACATTGTGCGACTGCGCAACCACCCCCACCTTCCAGCCCGCCCGCACCAGCTCGCCGATCACGTGCGCGCCGATGTGGGTCTTGCCAGTTCCCGGGGGGCCTTGAACGGCCAGGTACGAGGTATCGAGGTCCCGCAGGGATGCGGCAATGGCTCCGGCGTAGTCGACGGTGCCGTCCTGCAGGTGCCGGACCTCGGCCGGGGCGCCCATGCTGCGGAACCGCGGGGGCACCTTGCGCAGGATGTCCAGCCCCGGCTGTGCGGGCAGTCCGGGCACGGCGGAGCCGACAGTCCGGGCAAGTTCCGCGATGGCGGCCTCAATGTTGTCTGTTGGGATGGGGGTGTCCTCGGTCAGCGCTATGGGCAGGTGCGGGTACGCGGCCACCTTTCCGGATTCCCGCTCCGAGATGGTGATGATGGTGTGCTCCGGGTTGTCCGGCGCCGCAGCGAGGTCGTGGATGCGGGTCTTGAAGGCATAGGCCTTGGCCTGTGGTGTTGCATTCGGGGCAGCCATGCCCTCGGGCCCTGGGGCCTCATACAGCCGGCACCAGCTCGAATCCACCCGGAAATCGGAACCTTCCGTCATGGTTCCGCGGAGCTGCACGACCCTGGTCCGCAGCCGTTCCCGTGGTTTGGCGATGGCCCAGTCCGAAATGACCTCCGCCGATGACACGGTGAACACGTTCCGCTGGTCCGTCCAGTTCTCCAGGGGCGCTTCGACGCGGTCGAAATGCTGCCACCAAAACTGTTTCCGCTCGCGCCGGTGGTAGCCGGTGGCCGCTGCCACCATGGCGACGGCCCGCTCATCGTTGGTCCAGGGCCGGTCATCGGGAAGGGCCGACAAGTACTCGCGCAGCCGCAGTTCCTCGGGGGTTTCGTCCGGCGCGTCCCGGGGCTCGTCGGGCGCGGCACTCCCGATTGGCGTGGCGGACGGTGGGCCATCGGCCCGTGCCGGTTCTGCGGTGTCCGCCGGCAGCCGGGCGGACCGGGTGTCCTGGACCGCCTGCGGGGCGATTTCCAAGAGCCAGTCCCGGAGCCGCAGGGTGGAAAGGCAGTCGTACCTGTTGTAGTCCGAAATGGAGGCCAGGACGGCATCGGCTTCGTCCCGGCGGCCGGCATCCCGGGCGGCACAGTAAGCGGCATATGCCACCACGGAGGCGCCGGCATCCTTGACGTCCCCGGACCGCAGGTTGTCTCCCATGTACAGCGGTTCCAGCTTCTTGATGGAATACGAGGCCTCGGAGATCCGGATGGAATGCTTGACCGTGGCGTAGAGGTCCACCAGCAGTCCTTGCCGAAGCCAGTCGTCCACCGTGTCCTCGCCTGCCTGGTGCACCAGGGACAGATTCCGCAGGGCTGTCTTTTCATAGGCGGCGTAGTGATAGACGTGCATGTCCGGGTACGTCGCGCGCCGCTTCTCCACGTAGTCAAGGAACTCCAGGAAGGCGCGGCGTTCACCGGAGCGGGAATGCGCCCAGAACGGACGGAATGCGGGCTCCTTGCCGGCGTCCGTCCCGGGGGCCTCGATGACCCCGAAAAGGTATTCGATTCCCCAGGCACCGGTGGCTGGATCCTGCCAGAGCGGATCGCCTTCGAAGTCGAAGAAGATGTCTCCTGCGCTCGGAGCGGGAAGGGAACCGATCGCGTGGTCCGCGAGGACGGTGTAGGAGACCGTGTGAGGCTGCCCGTCTTTCATGAACGTGCGGGAGCCTGCGGCCGTGTCGAGGCCCAGCTGCATCCGGGCTTGCGCGCGGAGGCGGGCCAGTGACCCTTGGGCATGCGGGGCGGGCGTGGCCGCGAGCTGGTCAATGGTGGTGACTCCGGCGGCATGAAGCTTCCGCCGTTGGACGACGGACATCCCGGCGACCATCAGGAGGTCCCGGTGGCGGGTCACCTGCTCGGCGCAGTAGTCGCAGCGGCCGCAATGCACGATGCCGGGCTGTTGCCACTGCACGGGGGCGTCTGAGGCCCGGTGGCCGGCTGTCAGGTACCGGAAACGCCGGCGCCGTTCCCGGAATACCGGAAGCAGGTCCGGCAGGGAATGGCTGCTTCGGAGCCAGTCGTCGCCGACACGGGTCCCCAGGACCAGCGTGACTACGGGGGAGGGATCCAGCCCCATCCCGAGAAGCTGGTCGCCGTAGGCAGCCAGTTGCAGCAGGGCCCCCACTTTGGCGTGCCGGGCAAGCTTGGTGTCCCAGACCTCGTACCGGCCCGGGTTTCCGGTGCCTGCGGCCTCGTTGACCAGGAAGTCGGCGTAGCCCAGGAACTCGCCGTCAAAGAAGGTTGCCTGGAACACCACGTCGGCGCCGGAGCGAAGGGCAAGTTCGGTTTCGGCGTGTTTTGCCTGCAGCTCACCGCGCAGGTTCAGGCCGCGCTCCAGGGAGTAGACGCCCGAGCCCCGGCTGGCATCCCACGGGCCATACCTGGCCACCAGGCTGGCGAGCACGGTCTGCTCATGCCGGTCGCCCAGTTCGCCGGCCCGCTTCTGCATCTCGTCCACCGGAAACTCCGCCTTGGGGGCACGACCCAGTTTTTCGTCCAGGATCCGGAGCGTGCGGTACTCACATTCGGAGGCCGCCACAAGGTCGCTGGCGGAGAAGACCAGGTCCGGCGGCGCGTCGGATCCGGCATGATGACCGGCAGCGTCCAGCAGAAACACGGGGCCTCCCCAACTGTTTGCGGGCCCGGAGTCGGTTTCCCGGGCCTGGAATCAAACCTAGCAAGAGGGGCTGACAATCAGATGCCGGGCCACCGGAACAGATCTTCTGATCCGGCATTTAGAACGGGTGGGATGCGCTCTAGGCGAGGCGGGCAACACTCCGCCGTGAGGGACGCCGGGCGGCGGCGTCGGAGAACAATTCGGGGGTGGATTCCTGGATCCGCTGGACGTCCTCGAAAACGGCGCGAAGGTGCAGGCGCAGGCTGCTGTCCGCGTTGGAGAGGTCGTTGGCTTCCAGGGCGTCCACCACGGCCGTGTGCTGCTCGATCAGGGTGGAAATGGGCCGGGTGTCCAGCAGGCTCATCCGGCGCGCACGGTCCAGGTGCGCTTTGGCGGAGTTGACCGCACTCCAGGCTGATTCGTGTCCGGCCAGGCGCAGGAGTTCCCGGTGGAAGTCTTCGTCCAGCCGGAAGAATTCCTCCACGTCGCCGCCGGCGTCAGCATCCGACTGCGCCTTGAGGATTCCGCGCAGGACGGCGATGCCCTCCGTGTCCACGGCAAGGTCCCGCAGTGACGCGCACTCAATGGCTTCGCGGATGAACTGCGCTTCGGAGACGCGGGCCAGGTCCACCAGCGAGACGAACGAGCCGATCTGGGGAAAAACCTGGACCAGTCCTTCCTCCCGGAGCAGGATGAGGCTCTCGCGCACGGGTGTACGGCTGACGCCGAGTTCCTGCGCCAACTCGTTCTCGGACAGGGGCTCACCCGGTGGCAGTTGCAGCGAGATGATCCTGCCGCGGAGCGTCTCAAGGGTTTGGTCGCGTACCGAAAGCCGGGGGGTAGCGCCTCTTTTGTCCGTTGCCATGCCATCAGTCTAGCCCGTTGACACACTAGAATGGTAGTGCTTGTATGGTAGTAGAAATCGAAGTGCTGCCGGTCACTGATGCCCACCCCGTCCCAAGGGCCAGGCCGGGCAGTCCACAGCTTTCCGCTGTTCATACCCCCTCAACGCTCTTCCTCCCCTGAGACAGCATCACCTGCAAAGGAGCAACTGATGACCGAAAGCATTGCACCGCCCACCGGCAGCAAGGTTGAAGCCCGGAACACCCGCGACCTGGCAAAGGTGGCCGTTTCCGGCTGGCTTGGCACGGCGATGGAATTCATGGACTTCCAGCTCTACTCGCTGGCCGCCGCCATCGTCTTCAACAAGATCTTCTTCCCGGATGTCAGCCCCGTCATCGGCCTGATCGCCGCCATGGCCACCTACGGCGTGGGGTATGTTGCCCGCCTCTTCGGTGCCGTCTACTTTGGCCGCATGGGCGACCGGATCGGCCGCAAGAAGGTCCTGTACATCACCATCGCCCTGATGGGTGCCTCCACCACCCTGATCGGCGTGCTTCCCACGTACGCCATGGTGGGCATTTGGGCACCCATCCTCCTGGTGGCCCTGCGCCTTATCCAGGGCTTCGGAGCCGGCGCGGAAATCGCGGGCGCCACGGTCATGCTGGCGGAATTCGCCTCGGCACGCCGCCGCGGCATCATCTCCTCCCTGGTCTGCCTGGGCACCAACTCCGGAACCCTTGGCGCCTCGGCATTGTGGGCCATCCTGGTCAGCTCCCTTTCGCAGGAAGACCTGCTGAGCTGGGGCTGGCGCATCCCGTTCCTGGCCAGCTTCGTCATCATGCTGTTCGCCATCTGGATCCGCCGCTCCATCAAGGAAAGCCCGGTCTTCGAAGAGCGCGCTGACGTGGTGGACGGCGTTGCACTGTCCAAGCGCGAAATCGCCGCGGCCGAGGAGCTCGCAAAGACAAGCACCATCGAAGCGGCCCTGCACCAGAAGAAGGGCAAGGCATTCCTGATCGCTTTGGGCCTGCGCTTTGGCCAGGCCGGCAACTCCGGACTGGTGCAGACCTTCCTGGTGGGCTACCTTGCCACGGTCCTGATGACTGACAAGAGCGTGGGCACCAACGCGATCATGTATGGCTCGATCCTCGGCTTCGTCACGATTCCGTTGATCGGCCTCCTCGGGGACCGCTTTGGCCGCCGCCCCTTGTACCTGGCCCTGAGCGCCCTCACCGCCGTCTACGCGATCCCGATGATGCTCATGATCACCAGCGGCAACCCGACGGTCATCACCATCGCCATGGTCATCGGACTGAACCTCGGCGTGCTGAGCCTGTTCGCCATGGAAAGCGTCACCATGGCCGAATTCTTCGGAGCCCGCACCCGCTTCACCCAGCTGGCCCTCGCCAAGGAAATCGGCGGCATCCTGGCCACGGCCATCGGTCCGCTGCTGGCAGCCACCCTCACCGCTATCACCGGTCACTGGTGGCCGCTCGCCGCCATGGTCATTGGCTACTCGTTGATCACCCTGGTTTCCGCCGCTGTTGGCCCCGAGGTCCGCGGCCGCGACATGGTGCGCCTCGAGGACGCCGTATGAAGGCCGTCGTCGTGCACGGTGCCAACGACCTCCGCATCGATGAGCGGCCCGAGCCCGTCGCCGGGCCGGGAGAAGTAGTGCTCGACGTCGAATGGGGCGGTATTTGCGGCAGCGACCTTTCATACTGGCGCCACGGAGCGTCGGGAACCGCGGCGCTGAAGTCACCGCTCGTCTTGGGGCACGAGGTGGCGGGCCGGATCGCCAAGCTGGGCGCCGGCGTCGAACATCTCGAAGTGGGCCAGCCCGTCACGGTGCACCCGGCCGAACTGGTGGGGGACGGCACCATGCCTGAGCGGCTCCGGGGCAGGACCAACCTCTACCCGCAGATCCGCTACTTCGGCTCGGCGGCGTTCGACCCCCACACCGACGGTGGTTTCAGCGAACGAAAACTCGCCAAGGCATTCCAGGTCCGGCCCCTTCCGGACGGGGTGGACACCCTCCGTGGGGCACTCGCGGAGCCGCTCGCCGTCGCTATGCATGCCGTCAGCCGCGCCGGCAGCCTTCGAGGCCGCGACGTGCTGGTCAATGGTGCCGGGCCCATCGGGTCGCTGGTCACCGCGGCCGCCAAGTACGCCGGAGCCCGGACCGTGATAGCTGCCGACATCAGTGACGCGTCGTTGCGGATTGCCAACGCCATGGGCGCCGACGATGTACTGAACGTCTCGCACGGGGCACTTCCCACGGACATGGAACTCGTCTTCGAGGCCACCGGCATCCCCGCAGTCTTGGGCGGAGTCCTGCGCGCCACGGCCCGCGGCGGCACCATCATCCAGGTGGGCAACCTGCCCGGCACTCCCGCGGCTTCCGCGCTGGGGGACCTGGTCACCCGGGAGATCACCTGGATCGGTTCCTACAGGTTCGTGGACGAGATCACCGATGCCCTGCAGGCCATGAAAGAAGGCTTGGACGTTTCGCCGATCATCACCCACAAGTTCGGTATCGGCGACGCGGAGCAAGCAATGCAAATTGCCGCGGACCCGGCAGCGGGCAGCAGCAAGGTCATGCTCCGCCTCAGCATGGACTGAAACCTACCTACCAAAACAGCGGTAAGTGCCCGTCGTGAGGTTTCACAGCGGGCACTTAAAGCCCCCGAACATTGCATACCACCATGAGAAGGACTCCCAGTGAAGATCACCGACGCACGGGTTGTGGTTTCGTCGCCAGGACGGAACTACGTCACGCTCGTAATTGAAACCGAGGACGGCATCACCGGCATCGGCGATGCCACCCTGAACGGTCGCGAGTTGGCTGTGGCCTCCTACCTTTCCGAGCACCTCTGCCCGCTGCTCATTGGCCGCGATGCCCGCCGCATCGAGGATGCCTGGCAGTACTTCTACAAGGGTGCCTACTGGCGCCGCGGCCCGGTGACCATGACGGCCATCGCTGCCATCGACGTCGCGCTCTGGGACATCAAGGGCAAGGCGGCCGGCATGCCGGTCTATGAACTCCTGGGCGGCGCGGCCCGCGAGGGCGTGATGGTCTACGGACACGCCAGCGGCACCACCCTTGATGACCTCAGCGCGGACTTCCAGCACCACCTGGACCTTGGCTACAAGGCCATCCGCGCCCAAGCTGCCGTGCCCGGCCTGGACAAGACCTACGGGATCGCGCCCGTGGACGGAAAGCTGTACGAACCGGCCAGCGGAAACGTACCCCAGGAAGACACCTGGGAGACCACCGCCTACCTGGACTTCGCCCCGGAAATGATGGCCCACGTCCGTGCGGAGTTCGGCTACGGCGTCCACGTCCTGCACGATGTCCATCACCGGCTGACGCCCATCGAAGCAGGCCGGCTTGGCGCCTCCCTCGAGCAGTACCGGCCGTTCTGGATCGAGGATCCGACCCCGGCCGAGGACCAGTCAGCATTCCGGCTGATCCGCCAGCACACCACCACCCCCGTTGCGGTCGGGGAGGTGTTCAACTCGATCTGGGACTGCCAGCAGCTCATCACCGAACGCCTGATCGACTACATCCGCACCTCCGTCTCGCACGCCGGCGGAATCACGCACCTCCGCCGCATCTTCTCCCTCGCAGACCTTTACGGCGTGCGCTCGGGCTCGCACGGCGCAGGGGACCTGTCGCCCGCCTCGTTCGCTGCCGCCCTCCATGTGGATCTGAGCATCCCCAACTTCGGCATCCAGGAATACATGGGCCACCGCGAGCCGGCGAACGAGGTGTTCACCACGTCTTACACATTCAACGACGGCTACATGCACCCGGGAGACGCGCCCGGCATCGGCGTAGTGTTCAACGAGGAAGCCGCCGCGCGCTTCCCCTTCGACCCCAAGTACCTGCCGGTGAACCGGCGCCTGGACGGATCGGTGCACGACTGGTGAACACTGCAGCCCACCAACCCTTTGACGTGGTGGTGATGGGGGAGATCCTCGTCGAAGTCGCTACCGACCTCCCCTTTGCCCACGGCGTTCCCGCACAGCTTGGCATCTCCGGTGACGCCCTCAACGTCGCAGCCGCCGCCGCTGCTGCAGGCGCCACCGTAGGCCTGTTGTCCGTGCTGACCGACGATGAACTGGGCCACGCCATTGCCGCCCGCATCGCCGAACTGGGCATTTCCACCGACCTCCTGAAGTTCCGGCGCGGCCAGCAGGGCGTTTACCTGGTCCACAGCGATCCCGCTGGCGAACGCGAGTTCTCCTACGCCCGCAGCGGCAGCGTGGGTTCCACCCTGGGCCCGGACGACGTCGACCCCGACGTTGTGAAGGCGGCCGGCGCCGTGGTGGCGGGCGGCATCGCCTGCGCCATTTCACCCACGTCCCGTGCCGCCGTCGTCAAAGCTGCCGGCCTTGCCACGCGCTTTGTCTACGATCCCAATTTCCGCCCCCGCCTCACCACAGCGGAAGACGCGACGGCGGCACTCACCGCCCTGGCGCCGCAGGCCTTCCTGGTAACACCGTCTTTTCCCGGCGAGACGGGTGCGCTGCTCGGCGCGGCGTCCCCGCAGGAAGCTGCGGCCAGGCTGCGCTCGCTGGGGACCGCCAACGTCGCCGTCACCTGCGGGGCGGAAGGGATCCAGCTCGAATGGAGCGGCGACGCCGCCCCGGGGGCCGGCTCTGCGTGGGTGCCTGCGATTCCCGCCCCCGCCGTGGTGGACCAGACCGGCGCCGGGGACGCGTTCGTTGGAACACTGACCGCACGCCTGGTGCTGGGCGACGACTTCCCGACGGCGGCACGCTACGGGGCCGCCGCATCGTCGATGGTGGTGGGCGGCAAGGGCGGCACCGGGTTCATCCCCACGTTCGCGCAGACCAAGGCCCACGCCTCCGGGAACTTCGCCGAAGGAGCCCAGCCATCGCACGCCTGACAACATCTTCGCTGGCAACCAGCGGACACCAGGCCGGCATCGGGCGGGACAAACTGCAGCCCGGCATCGTCCACCTGGGCCTGGGCGCCTTCGCGCGTGCCCACGCCGCCGTCTTTACGGAAGACGCCATGCTTGCCGCCGGCGACTTCGGGTGGGGAATCGTGGGGGTTACCCAGCGTTCCGACACCGTGGCCCGGCAACTGGCACCGCAGGAGGGCTTGTTCACCGTGTCAGAACGGGGAGGTGCCGCCGCCCCTCTGCGTGTGGTCTCCAGCATCGTTGAGGCCATATCAGGGCGGGACAACCCCGAAGGTGTGGTGGCGCGAATCGCCGCACCGGCCACGAAAATCGTCACCCTCACCATCACGGAAAAGGGATACCGTTTCGATCCGCAAACACGGACCCTTGACCTGCACGACCCGGACGTCCAGGCCGACCTCACCGGCCGGCCGCCGGTGACCGCCATCGGACAAATCGTCCGCGGCCTCCAGCAGCGGGCAACGGCCGGCGCCGGGCCCGTCACGGTGCTCTCCTGCGACAATCTCCCGGCCAACGGGATACTGACGGGGACCTTGGTCCGGAACTTCGCCGCGGCCCTGCCCGCGACCGAAAGCGGGCCCCTGGTGGCATGGATGCGGGGAAATGTGACGTTCCCTTCCACCATGGTGGACCGGATGGTGCCGGCCACCAAGCCAGGTGACCTGGCCGCCGTCGAACATGAACTCGGTGTACAGGACGAGGCGGCCGTGGTGGCCGAACCCTTCAAGCAATGGGTCATGGAGGACAACTTCGCCGCCGGCAGGCCGCGCTGGGAGGACGCCGGCGCCGTGTTCAGCGACGACGTCGCGGCCTGGGAATCAGCCAAACTGCGGCTGCTCAACGCCAGCCATTCGATGCTGGCCTATCTCGGCCTCCTCGCCGGCAAGGAAACCATCAGTGATGCCGTGGCCGTGCAGCCGTTCCGTACCGCCTGCCGGCGCATGATGCTGGAGGAAGCCCTGCCCAGCATCACCCTCCCGGCCGGGCTGGACGGGGAGCAGTACTGCGACCAGGTTCTCCGCCGGTTCGCCAACCCGGCGCTGGGCCACACCACGGCCAAGGTGGGAAGCGACGGCTCTCAGAAAGTCGGGCTGCGGCTGCTCACCACAGTCCGGGGAACGCTCGACGCCGGCCGGGCACCACGGTGGGCGGCGCTCGCCGTTGCGGCGTGGATGCATTATGTGGCGGGCACCCTGGAAACCGACCTCAACGATCCGCTGGCAGCGGAGCTGAACGCAGCCCTGCCGGCTGCAGGGGACGCCCACAGCATGGTTCCGGCGCTGCTGGGATTCCGGCCCATTTTCGACCAGGACCTGGCGGGGAACAAAGCCTTCCGGGATCTGCTCCTTCACTGGTACCGCATCATCGAAACCAACGGGCCGGACGGCCTGGGAAATGAGATCAACAATGGCTGACGCATCAGGCGTCCTCCGCGTGTCACCTGTCATCCCGGTGGTCACCATCGACGACCCCCAGGATGCGGTGCCCCTGGCCCGTGCCCTGGTGGACGGCGGCGTGAAGATCATTGAGCTGACGCTGCGCACCGACTCCGCGCTGACCTCGCTGAAGCTGATCGCCGAGGAGGTGCCGGACATCCTGGTGGGCGCCGGCACCATCCTCACGCCGGAACAGGCCGACGCCGCCGTCCAGGCGGGTGCCGCCTTCCTGGTCAGCCCCGGCGTAACCCCCGCGCTGCTCACCCACATGCTGTCCCTGGACGTCCCGGTGCTGCCCGGCGTCGCCACCGTGGGCGAGGTAATGGCAGTCCTGGAAGCCGGATTGGATGCGATGAAGTTCTTCCCCGCCGGGCCTGCAGGCGGGCCGTCATACCTGGCCGCCATCGGGGCGCCCATCCCGCACGTCCAGTTCTGCCCCACCGGCGGCATCAGCCTGTCCACCGCCCCGGACTACCTCAAGCTGCCCAACGTGGCCTGCGTAGGCGGCAGCTGGCTCACCCCGGCAGACGCCGTCGAGGCCAAGGACTGGGACCGGATCACCAGCCTGGCCGGCGGCGCGGCCGCGCTCGGCCGGTAACCCGCCCCGGCGCGGCGCCCCTCACCCGTCAGACCCTTACCCCGGCAGTCAGCCCTCGGCCGCGGCCGCCCTGACCTGGGCCTTGTCGTGCTCCTCATGGGCGCTGCGCAGCAGTTCCAGGAACTCCGTTTCGTGCCGGACAAGCCGCTTGTACTTCTCCGGAAGCTTTCGGATCTGGTCTTCTTCGCGGCACATCTTGGCGAAGATCTTGTCCCGTTCCGCCATGTCCGTCTCGTAGTTAAGGTCAAGGTACTCGACTGCGTGCCGCCTGGCCCCGGAGACGGCGTTCTTGGCCTTGCCCTTGGGGCTGAAGACCGACGCCAGGATCGTCACCAGCAGCACGCCAAGGATGACGCCCAGGGAAACCCCGGTGCTGACTTCCAGCACATTGACGTGTTCGCCGTCGTTGATGAACGGCAGGGTGTTCTCGTGCAGCGCGTGCAGGACCAGCTTCACGCCGATGAATCCGAGGATGACGGCCAGCCCGTACGAGAGGAAGATCAGCCGGTCCAGCAGGCCGTCGATGAGGAAGAACAGCTGGCGCAGGCCCATCAGCGAGAACGCCGTGGCGGTGAAGACGATGAACACGTTCTGGGTCAGGCCGAAGATCGCCGGAATGGAATCCAGGGCGAACAGGATGTCAGTGCCGCCGATCGCCACCATCACCAGCAGCATGGGGGTCAGCACCCGCTTGCCGTTCTCCACGGTGAACAGCTTGTCGCCGTCGTAGTGTTCGGACGCCGGCAGGAATTTCTTGGCGAGCCGCACCACAACGCCGTCGGAGTCGTCGTCGTGGTCATCCGGTTTCAGCAGATGGCCGGCGGTGAGCAGCAGGATGAGCCCGAAAATGTAGAAGACCCAGGCGAAACTGTTGATCAGCGCGGCGCCCAGGAAGATGAACGCGGTGCGGGCGACCAGGGAGAAAATGATGCCGAACAGAAGCACCTTCTGCTGGTCCGCGCGCGGCACCTTGAAGCTGGCCATGATGATCAGGAACACGAAGAGGTTGTCCACGGACAAAGCCTTTTCCGTGACATAGCCCGCGAAGTATTCGGTGCCCATGTCCGGCCCGCCGAAGACCAGGACAGCCAGCCCGAACAGCACCGCAATGCTCACATAGATGGCGGACCAGATGGCCGATTCCTTCAGGGACGGGGTGTGGGCCTTCCGGACATGGAAGAAGTAATCGAAGGCCAACAGCCCCGCGATAACCACGATGGTCAGGATCCAGGCGTAAGCAGGGGTTTCCACGCGGCGGGCCTTTCGTCGGAGGTTTCCCCAGCCTACCTAAGCGGGCTTCAGGAGTTGGTGCTCCACGACGGCGGACCGCGACAACGTCTTGTACCCCTCCTGCTCGAACAGCACCGTGATCACGTCCCCCTCCTGCCGCATCACCAGGCCCTGGCCCCACTCCTTGTGCACCACTGCGGACTGTGGCGGGAACGGTGCGCCGGTACTGTGCGCCGGACCGCCGTCGTCGTCCATGTCCTTGCCGGCCGCAGGCGCGGCTGCTCGGTGGACTGCAGCCGTGCACGCGTCGCAGTTACCGCACGGTTCAGGCATGTCCTCACCGAAGTAGCCCAGCAGGAACTGCCGCCGGCAGCCGTCCGCCTCGGCGTAGGCGCGCATCATGCCCAGCCGGGACTGGTCCACGCGTTGCCGGGCTTCGGCGAGCTCCATGGCGTCCTGCACCAGCGCAGCCGGTTTGGCCTTTGAGGTCAGCCGGATTCCCCGCTTCCCGCTGCTGGCGGCACCGATCTCTTCCAGCAGGTTGACCAGCGCCGTGATGCGCCGGGCCGGGAGGCCCGTCAGTTCGGCCAGGGATGACTTCGGCGCGGGAGCCTTGGCGGCTTTGAGGACCTTCAGGACCGCCAGCAGCGAACCGGGATCGGGCGAGTGGCTGCTGAAGAATTGGCGCAGCCCCAGGTCCTCCGAGCGGTAATGCAGCACGGCGGCCGCGGGACTTCCGTCCCGGCCGGCGCGGCCTATCTCCTGGTAGTAGGCGTCGAGCGATTCCGGGATGTCGGCATGGACCACGAAGCGTACATTCGGCGTGTCAATGCCCATGCCAAAGGCGGTGGTGGCCACCACCACATCCACTTGGTCATGCAGGAACAACTCGTGGATGCGTTCCCGGTCCGCGGCGCGGCGGCCGGCGTGGTAAGCCTCGGCGCGCAGCCCTTTTGCCGCCAGCCGTGCCGCGTACTCTTCGGACTCTTTCCGGGTGGCGGCGTACAGGAGGCCCTTTCCTGCCCGGGCCAGGTCCGCCACCTGCACCAGCACCGCCTTGCGTTTGTCCTTGTCCTTGTGGTGCCGGACCACAGCCAGGCTGATGTTGGGCCGGTCGAAGCCGTGGACCAGCACCAGGGGGTCCTTCATGGCCAGCCGCTCCACGATCTCATCGCGTACCGGCGGGGAAGCGGTGGCGGTCAGCGCGGCCACGGGCGGGTTGCCCAGTTGCTCCCGGACCGTGCCCAGGCCAAGGTAGTCCGGGCGGAAGTCATGGCCCCAGGAGGAGACGCAGTGGGCCTCATCCACCACGAACAGGGACACGTCCAGGGCCTTGAGCCGGTCCACCGTTGACTGCCGCGCCAGCTGCTCCGGGGCCAGGAACACGAACACGGCCGTGCCGTCTTCAACCGACTGCCACGCGGCGTGGACTTCGGCGCCGCCGTGTGAGGAATTGATGGCCACCGCGGCATGCGGCCCCAGATCCGCAACCAGCGATTCACGCTGGTCCTCCTGCAAGGCGATCAGCGGAGAGACCACGACGGCGGGATGCCCGGTGAGGTTGTGGAGGTGCAGGGCTGCGACCTGGTAGATGCCGGACTTTCCGTACCCCGTGGGCATGACGGCCAGGACGTCACGGCCCTTGGTGAGGGCGGCCATGCCGGCGAGTTGGCCCTCCCGCAGGTCGTCCAGGGAGAAGGACGAGGCCGCAAGGGCACGAAGGGCAGGTTCGTCGGACATGGAAAAGGGCTCCGCACGGAAGGAGAAAAATGGCCGCCTGCTTCAGCCGTGGGAACCAGCCTACGCCAGGGCCCTGGTGCTTGACTTCACGTGGATGCTCAACAACTGTGGAGTGACATATCCGCCAATCCAGCCGGTCCTTCCGGGAGCCGGCGAACAAGGAGCATGTTGTGGCGCGCGAAAACCCGAAGGTCGAAGAACCGGAAGAGGCCGATCTCGAGGTCACCGGCCACCCCAAGACCTGGGCGGCGGGAGTTCCCGGCGTCTACCACTCGATGCAGCCGGCGGTCCAGCACATGGGCGTGGAGCGGTCGCGGAAGACCCTGTTGGCCCTCAACCAGAAGGACGGCTTCGACTGCATGAGCTGCGCGTGGCCCGATCCCGGCCACCGCAAGACGTTCGAGTTCTGCGAAAACGGGGCCAAAGCCGTCACCTGGGAGGCAACCCCGGTGGTGGTCGGCAGCGAATTCTGGGCAGAGCATCCGGTCAGCGAACTACGGAAGCGGTCCGAATACTGGTTAGGCATGCAGGGCCGGCTCACCGAGCCCGTCTACAAGGCCGCGGGGGAGGACCACTACCGCCCGGTGACGTGGGAGCGTGCCTTCCAGATCATGGCTGACAAGCTGAAGTCCCTTCCGGACCCCAACCAGGCCACCTTCTACACCAGCGGCCGCACCTCGAATGAAGCTGCCTTCCTGTACCAGCTGTTCATCCGCGCCTACGGCACCAACAACCTCCCCGACTGCTCCAACATGTGCCACGAATCCTCGGGGTGGGGCATGGGGCAGACCATCGGCGTGGGCAAGGCCACCGTGTCCTACGATGACTTCGGCAAGGCGGATTTGATCATTGTCATGGGCCAGAACCCGGGCACCAACCACCCGCGCATGCTGACGGCGTTGGAAGAAGCCAAGGAAGCCGGCGGCCACATCGTCGCCGTCAACCCGCTGCCCGAGGCCGGACTCCTGCGGTATAAGAACCCGCAGAAGGTCAAGGGCATCATCGGCCACGGCACCCAAATCGCCGACCAGTTCCTGCAGGTGCGCATCGGCGGTGACATGGCTCTGCTCCAGGCAGTGTCCAAGCGCGTGCTCGACGCCGAGGCCGCCAACCCCGGCAAAGTCCTGGACCACGCATTCCTTGCCGAACACTGCGACGGCCTGGAGGAGCTGCGGGCGCACCTGGCCCACCTGGACGAGGCCGCGGTGCTGGAAGCCACCGGCCTGCGGTCTGAGGAAATCGACGAACTGGCGGCCCGCTACCTGGCCGCGGACAAGGTGATCATCACCTGGGCCATGGGCATCACCCAGCAGAAAAAGGGCGTTGCCACCATCAAGGAGATCATCAACCTGCTCCTGCTGCGCGGCAACATCGGCAAGCCCGGTGCCGGCGCCTCGCCCATCCGCGGCCACAGCAACGTCCAGGGCGACCGGACCATGGGTATCTGGGAACAGATGCCGCCGGCCTTCCTGGACGCCCTTGGCCGGGAGTTCCAGTTTGAGCCGCCGCGCGACCACGGCCTGGACGCGGTCCAGACCGTCCGTGGAATGCGCGACGGCGGCGTCAAGGTTTTCGTCGGGCTTGGCGGTAACTTCGTGGGCGCCATTTCAGATACCGCGGCCGCCGAAGCGGCCATGGAGAACACCGAACTTTCCGTCCAGATCTCCACCAAGCTCAACCACTCCCACGCCGTGACCGGGGCCGAGGCCCTGATCCTGCCCACGCTGGGCCGGACCGAGATCGACCGGCAGGACTCCGGCCCACAGTTCGTCTCGGTGGAGGACACGGTCTGCGCCGTCCACGCCAGCCATGGCGTCGTGGAGCCGGTGGCCCCCGGGCTGCTCTCCGAAGTTGCCATCGTGTGCCGGCTTGCCGCCGCCACGGTGGGGGACCGGACGTCCGCGGACTGGGCCGGGTTCGAAAAGAACTACGACCTCATCCGGGACCACATCGCCCGCGTGGTGGTTGGCTGTGAGGACTACAACACCAAAGTCAGGCACAAGGGCGGGTTCGTGCTGCCCAACGGTCCGCGGGATTCCCGTACCTTCAACACCCCAACGGGGAAGGCCATGCTTACCGTCAACGAACTCGAACACGTTGACCGGCCGGCCGGAACCCTCATCCTGCAGACCATGCGCTCGCACGACCAGTTCAACACCACCATCTACGGCAACAACGACCGTTACCGGGGCATCAAGAAAGGCCGCGAGGTAGTGTTCGTCAACCCCGTGGACCTTGCCGAACTGGGCCTCACCGACGGGCAACACGTGGACATCCACGGCGTCTACAAGGACAACGTGGCACGGGTCCTGCGCAACTACCGGGTGGTGTCCTACCCGTCTGCCAAGGGCTGCGCCGCAGCGTATTACCCCGAGGCCAACGTCCTGGTCCCGTTGGAGAGCGTCGCGGAGGGAAGCCAGACCCCGGCGTCCAAAGCCGTCATCGTCCGCCTTGAGCCTGTGAAAGTCCTGGAAGAGGAGCCCGCCGCCGCAGGCTGACAGGTTGTGGGCCTATCGAAACCCAGCTGACCGTGCCCCGGCGGCACGCGAACGAGCGACTCCCCGCCGTTTGGACTTTTCCCTGCGTCACGCGAAGGGGATGTGTCCACATGGCGGGGAGTCTGCGGGCCGTTGCCGGCTACTGTCCCGTGTCCGCCCAGCCGCGGCCGGCGGGCCCGCCGTGCGCGCCGTCGTCGACCAGGCCCAGGGCGACCCGGGCCGCCTTGGCCACGGCAGCCGACGCCGCCTCACGGCTCCCGGCGCTGCCCGTCCCCGCGTCCAGCGCCGCTGCGTACCCCACCAGGAACGTGGTGATGGGCGCGGCCGCATGGATCACGTTGTCGGCGGATTTGCGGGCGAGGTCCAGCAACAGATCCTGGTCCACGTCGAGGTCCAGGATCTGCAGAGCCTGGGCCAGCCGCTGGGTCCACTGGTCCAGCACCTGGGCTTCGTCGTCGTTGACTGTCATCGTTTCTCCTTTGCAAACACCGGAGGTCTCAGGTGTCGATAGTGGACATGTTCGGGTAGCGGGCGCCTGCTGTCGACCCCGCCGGGGCCAATTCGTCCAGCAGCCGCAGCTCATCCGCGCTGAGCTCCACGTCCACCGCCCCCAGGTTCTCGCGCAGCCGCTCGCGCTTCTTGGTGCCCGGGATCGGGACAATGTGTTCGCCCTGTGCCAGAAGCCAGGCGAGTGCCAGCTGGCCGGGCGTGCACTGCTTTTGGTCGGCCAACTCCTTCACCCGGTCCACGAGCTCAAGGTTCCGGGTGAAGTTTTCGCCCTGGAACCGCGGCGAATGCCGGCGGAAGTCGTCGTCGGCGAAGTCGTCCACGCTGCGGATCTGACCCGTCAGGAACCCGCGGCCCAGCGGGCTGTACGGCACGAACCCGATTCCGAGCTCGTCGAGCACGGGGAACACCTTGGTTTCCGGCTCCCGCTCCCACAGTGAATATTCGGTCTGCAGCGCCGTGATCGGGTGCACCGCGTGGGCCCGGCGGATGGTGTCCGCCGATGCCTCGGACAAACCGAGGTGCCGGACCTTTCCGGCCTGGACCAGTTCCGCCATGGCGCCCACGGTGTCCTCGATGGGCACCGTCTTGTCCACCCTGTGCTGGTAGTAGAGGTCGATGTGGTCCACGCCCAGCCGCTGGAGGCTGGCGTCGCAAGCCGCCCTGACGTACTCGGGGCGGCCGTTGATGCCCACCCAGGAACCGTCCTCGCGGCGTTCGTTGCCGAACTTGGTGGCGAGCACCACATCATCGCGGCGGCCCGCTATTGCGCGGCCCACCAACTTTTCGTTGGTGAAGGGCCCGTACATGTCAGCCGTGTCCAGCAGCGATCCGCCGGCGTCCAGGAACTCGTGGATCGTGGCAATCGATTCCTGCTCGTCGCCGTCGCCGTAGAACTCGCTCATGCCCATGCAGCCAAGGCCCAGGGCGGAAACAGTCAGTTGTCCAATAGTGCGTGTCTTCATGCCGTTCTCCTCAACGGTAGAACTTGCCGGGGGACCGGCCCGCCTGCGTGCGCGGAAGCCGGTGGGTGCAGCGTACGCCACTATAGGCGCTTCCCCTTGGGGATGCCTTGATAAACATTTGCCCTGATAAACATGGGGCGCCTACCCCTAGACCGCCCCCGGGTGCCTGCCTAGACTGGGCGGACCCCCAAGCCGGGAACCTGCACCTGATATTCATCAGGAATCGCCAGTGGAGCAGGGCGGGTCCCATATCCGGGGTTTCTCAACCTACCCAGATCACTGCCGTCCCACCGGACGGACCTGACTACAGGAGCGATAGATGACAGGGAACAAAGCCGTTGCCTACAAGGAAGCCGGCAAGGTCGAAGTAATTGATATTGACTACCCCACGTTCGAACTCAAGGACGGGCCGGGGGTCAACCCCGCCAATGTGGGGCGCCCCGTCCACCACGGGGTCATCCTCAAGACAGTCGCCACCAACATTTGTGGTTCAGACCAGCACATGGTCCGCGGCCGTACCACGGCTCCGCCGAACCTTGTCCTGGGCCACGAAATTACCGGTGAAGTGGTGGAGGTAGGCCGCGACGTCGAATTCATCAAGGTGGGCGACCTCTGCTCGGTACCGTTCAACATCGCCTGCGGCCGCTGCCGGAACTGCAAGGAGCGCAAGACCGGCATCTGCCTGAACGTGAACCCGGACCGTCCCGGCAGCGCCTACGGCTACGTGGACATGGGCGGCTGGGTGGGCGGCCAGGCAAACTACGTGCTGGTGCCGTACGCCGACTGGAACCTGTTGAAGTTCCCGGACAAGGACAAAGCCATGGAGAAGATCCTGGACCTGGCCATGCTTTCGGATATTTTCCCCACCGGGTTCCACGGCGCGGTCACGGCCGGGGTGGGTGTTGGATCCACGGTGTATGTTGCGGGTGCCGGCCCGGTGGGCCTCGCAGCCGCCACCAGCGCGCACCTGCTGGGTGCCGCCGTCGTCATTGTGGGCGATATGAACGAGGGCAGGCTGTCCCAGGCGCGCAGCTTCGGCTGTGAGACGGTGGACCTGTCCAAGGGTGATCCGAAGGACCAGATCGAGCAAATCCTCGGCATCCCCGAGGTGGACTGCGGTGTGGACGCCGTCGGCTTCGAGGCGAAGGGGCACGGCCACGACGCCCAGGAGGCGCCGGCGACGGTCCTGAACTCGCTGATGGAGCTCACGGCGGCCGGCGGGGCCCTGGGCATCCCCGGCCTGTACGTCACCGGCGATCCGGGCGGCGTGGACGAGGCCGCCAAGAAGGGTGCCTTGTCGCTGAGCCTGGGTACCGGCTGGGCCAAGTCGTTGAGCTTCACCACGGGCCAGTGCCCGGTGATGAAGTACAACCGGCAGCTGATGATGGCCATCCTGAACGACCGGGTGCACATCGCCAAGAACGTCAACGCCAAGGCGATCCCGCTGGAAGACGCTCCGAAGGGCTATGCCGAGTTCGACGCCGGTGCAGCCACCAAGTACGTCCTGAATCCGAACGGCTACCTGAGCTGAGCCGGGGGCGGACGGTGATGCCACCAGGGACTCCCCTTCAACGGAAATAAGTGCTGCCCGGGCCGGGTTAGGCTTTGCACGGGCAGCACGACCGCAACGAAGGAGTTCCCTTGAGTGACATCACCGTCCGCCACAACGCCGAGCGCAGCCGCTTCGAGATCCTCGACCGCGGGAACGTGATCGGCAAAGCCGCCTACCAGGATTACGACGGCGGCGCGTCGCCACAGCGGATTTTCTACCACACGGTGATCAACGAGGAATACGGCGGGCAGGGCCTGGCCGGGACGCTCGCCGCGGTCGCCTTGGATGCGACGGTGGATGCCGGGACGGGCATTGTCCCGGTGTGCCCGTTCATCAAGAAGTTTGTGGTCACGCACCCGGAGTACTCCGACAGTGTGGTGTCGGTGGCTCCGGCGCACCTGGAATTCCTCGAAACCTCCCTCTCGGCCAGGGCCCGGGCGTAGCCGAGGGATCGCCGCGAACATTGATTCCGGGCCGCCCGGGCGGTCCGGTGGAACACACCGCAAGTCTTCAGGAAGCTCCCAAACTCCGGTGATTTAATCGCATCTGTCAGCGCGGCTCAACGCCGCGCTGACGTTGTTTGTCATTGCCGAGGCGGGACAGGAGCCCTTGTATGTCCGAGCACCCCCAGGTGCCCACCCCAGGCCCTGCCGCTCCGCCGCAACAGCCTGTCCGGCCGGCCCCCCGGGGGAGCCGGGGCGTCCGGACGCTGGTCATCCTGGCACTTGCCGTGGTGCTGGTCATCGCGGGAACCATCGCCCTGGCCGTCGCCCGGTCCGAGCCGCCGACCGGTTCCGTGGCCCCCACCCAGCCTGTGGCGCAGCCGGCACCCGTCGCGGCAGCCCCGGAGTCCCTGCAGGACAGCGTGGACACCATCCTCAGCGAGGCGGACCAGTACCGGATCGGGCTGGCGCTCGCGGACGTGTCCGGCGGCGCGGAACGCACGTTCGGCGACGCGGACGCCTTCACCGCGGCCAGCACGGCGAAGATCCTGACGGCCGCTGCCTACTATCATCTGGTGGAAAAGGGGGAGGCAGCCCTGGATGAGCCCATGGGCGACTACGACGCCGCTTTCCAGCTCAAAGCCATGGTCAACGACAGCAACAACGACTCCTGGCAGCTGCTGATGGACGCCGTCGGGTACCCCCAGTTGATTGCCTACGCGGCCTCCATCGGTGTTACCTACGACCCCGAAAAGAACCTGCTGACCGCGGCAGACATGGCCCTGATCCTGAAAAAGCTGTACGCGGGGGAACTGCTCAACGCCGACAACACCGCCCAACTGCTCAGCTATATGCAGGACACCAACAACGAAGACCTCATCCCCGCCGGCTCCAGGGCGGGAATTGACGTCCACCACAAATACGGTGAGCTCTCCGGTGAACTGCATGACGCCGCACTGCTGAGCTACCGCGGCTCGACCTTCGCCCTGGTGATCTACACGGAAAACCCGGACGGTGCGGCCGATGACGGGCAGGCCGAGGTGATCCGGGACCTGACCCGGGCCATTGAGGATGCCTTGTTCCCGGTTGGGGTGGCGGGCCGGTAGCCAACGCCAGTCCCGCGCAGCGGTCCGCCGACTCGCCCTCGGTGAGCGCTTTGGGCCAGACTGTTACCGTGAGCAACGACCCACGGACTGCCTTGGCCGTCGCAGGCCTCAGCCTGGGCACGGCACTGAACCCGCTGAACTCCTCCATGATCGCCGTGGCCCTGGTGGTGCTGCGCGCCGATTTCGGGCTCGACGTTGCGGCAGTCACCTGGGTGGTCACCTCCTTCTACCTTGCCTCTGCGGCCGGCCAGCCGGTGATGGGCAGGTTGGCGGACCGGTTTGGGCCACGAAGGATGTTCATGCTGGGCATGGGCCTGGTTGCCATCACCTGCGCCTTGGCGCCGCTGGCCCCGAACTTTGCCCTGCTCTGCGTGGCCCGGGCGGTCATGGCACTGGGCACCGCCACCGCGTACCCCAGTGCCGTGGTGATGGTGGGGGCGATTGCGCACCGGGCAAAGGTCGACTCGGCCCGGCCGCTGGGCCGGCTCCAAATGGCGAACACGTCGGCTGCTGCCGTGGGTCCCGTCGTCGGCGGTTTGCTCGTGGGCTTCGTGGGCTGGCAGTCGCTGTTCCTGATCAACGTTCCGCTGGCGGTGGCGGCGCTGCTGATAGTGCGGCAGGCCGCACCGGCGGACCAGGTCCGCGAGCGCGGCAGCGTGGCGCAGCTTGTGCGGGACTCGGACGTTCCGGGCATCGCCGGGTTCATCGGTGCCCTGCTGTTGGTCATGATGGCCGCTCTGAACGTGGCGCCTGACTACCGCTGGTGGATGCTGGCCGCCGGAACGGTTGTGGCAGCCCTCTTCGCCTGGCGGGAGCTGCGGTTCGCCAAGCCCTTCCTGGACCTGCGGCTGCTGGGCCGGAACAGGCCCCTCATGCTCGTGTACCTGGCGTTCGCGGTGTTCAGCAGCGTTTATTACTTCGTCTTCTTCGGCCTGCCGCAGCTCTTGCAGGAGGCGGGCGGCTATGATCCCGGCGTCGTGGGCCTGTTGATGCTGCCCCTTGCCGGGATGTCGGTGGTGGCCACCCCGTGGGCAGTCTCCGCGATGGGAAGGTGCGGTGTGCGACGGGTGCTGCTCGCCGGCGTCGTCCTCCTGACGCTTGTGGCGGCACTGATGTGGCTGCTGACCGGGACGCTGGCAATCCCGCTCGTCGTGGTGCTCACTGCGCTGATGGGGATTCCCTACGGAACCGTCAGCATCGCCTCCAACCAGGGCATGTTCGTCTCCACCCGGCCGCAGGACCGCGGCGTCGCGGCCGGGATCTACCAGACGTGCCGCTACGTGGGCGCGATCACCGCAACTGTGATGATCGGTGTGTTCGCCTCCGGTGGCGTGCACCAGGACAGCTGGATGCGGATGGTGGTGGCCATGCTGGTGCTCTGCGCCGTGACGTTCGGGATCTCGGTGCTCTGGCGACAGCAAAAGGCGTAGCCTCCATTACCCGCCCACACCCGACGATGGCGTCACCGGGGTGACCCGGACCCGCGCAATCCGCAACTTGTCCATGCTGAGGACCGTCAGCACGTACCCCGGGACCTGCACCCGGTCACCGGCCTGCGCCAGGCGCCCCAAGCGGGACATCATGAAGCCTGCCACCGTCTCGTAGCGTCCCTCGGGCAGCTCGATTCCAGATGCTGACGTGAACTCCTGCAGGATCAGGCCGCCGTCCACCTCGATGGAGCCGTTGGCAACGGTGACGCGGTCCTCGTGTTCGGCGCCGGTGTCGTACTCGTCGTAGATCTCGCCCACGAGTTCTTCCACGAGGTCTTCGAGCGTGACCACACCGTCGGTGCCGCCGTATTCGTCCACCACCAGGACAATGTGCTGGTTGGTCTTGCGCATCCGGGACAGCGACGGGAGGACCCTGTTGGTTCCCGGCATGGCCAGGATGGTCCGGGCAATGTCCTTCACCGGGGCCTGGTCCTGTGCCTCGCCCCGGGGCATCAGGTCGCGGATATGTACGAAGCCCAGGACGTCGTCGGGAGTCCTGCCAATCACCGGAAACCGCGAGTAGGGACCGTCCCTGACCAGCTCGCGGGCGGCAGCGACCGTTGTGGTCCCGTCGATGAAGGTCACTTCCGTGCGGGGACGCATGACCTCCTGCAGGGTCCGGTCGCCGACGCCAAAAACATCGGCCAGGATGTGGCGGTTGGTTTCCTCGAGCGCCTCGCTTTCCGCCACCATGTCCCACAGCTCCTCCGACGTGACGCTTGCCCGCTTGGCGCGCGGTCGCCGCCGAACAGACGAACCACCGCGTCGGTGGAGACGGAGAGCAGCCAGATGACCGGCCGCATGACCCTGGAAAGGGTGATCAGCGGCGGGGCCAGGATCCTGGTCAGGGCGACGGGATTCTGCAGGGCCAGCCTCTTGGGTGCCAGCTCGCCCAGGACCAGGGACAGGTAGGCCACCAGCAGCGTCATCCCGACGAACGACGCCGGCCCGGCGGCGGCCCCCAGCCCAAGGGCCTGCAGGAGCGGCACGACGACGGGTGCGATCGCCGAGGCGCCGTACGCCGCCGAGAAGAACCCGGCCAGGGTCACCCCGATTTGGACCGTGGCGAGGAACCGGTTGGGGTTCCGCGCCAGGGCGGCGGTCCGGACCCCGGAGTCGCCGGACTTTTCGATGCGGCGGATCTGGCCCTCGTGCAGGGACACCAGGGCCATTTCCGCCGCGGCAAAGACTCCGCCCAACAAAACGAAACAGAGAACCAAAGCGATGTTGAGCAGGGTGCCGCTGTCCATGAGATGACCTTAGACCCGCGGGTGGGCCGGGGCGACGCGGTGCTGCAGTGCTGGGCAGCCGTCCGGCGGCCCTAGGTGTACATCAGCGAACCGGGGGTGGTGAGCGTCTCGCCTGTTTCCAGCCAGGTCTTCAGGCCCGAGAGGATCATCGGCCAGCCGCCGTAGAGCTGTTCGTTGGCACCCTCGCGCAGGTCGCTGTGCGTGACGGTCAGGTGGCATGAATCGCCTACCGGTTCGATCTCCCAGGTGACCTTTGATGTGCCCTCGGCCTTGACGTCGTCGCCCCACAGTGCCCGCATGGTCTGGACCAGGCGGCGCGGCGGATCCACCTCCAGGTTCTCGCCTTCGCCCAGGGCCTCCCCGGCCTTGGGATTGCCCATCACGAACTTGCCGCCGGGCGTCCAGTCGGACTCCATGGTGTTTCCGAATTGGTACTTGCCGCGGATGTCACTGTCGGTGATGGCTTCCCAGAGCCGTTCCGGCGTGGTCTTGATGTAAATTTCGAAGATCTTTTCCATGGGACTTTCCAATCTGGATTTGAGGTCGCTGAGGGCAGCGGCCCATGGTTCTGCGTATTTGCTGACCCAGCGGTCGTGGACCAGGCGGATGGGCACCGGGTTGAGGAAGTGCAGCTTTTCCCGGCCCCGACGGCGGGTGGCCACCAGGCCTGCGTCCTCCAGGATGCGCAGGTGCTTGGCGATGCCGAAGCGGGTCATGCTGAACCGCGCCTCAAGCGCACTCAGGGTCTGGCCGTCCTCGCGGAACAGCTCATCGAGCAGGTCCCGGCGGGTGGGGTCGGAGAGTGCTTTGAACACGTCGTCCATACCGCCAATGATAGGTGACTAAATGGTCACCTATCAAGGTGTTTCAGGCAGTTGGTTTCGAGCCGGGAGCCGCGTTGGCGGTTTCGCGCCGTAAGCCGCGCATGCGGACCCGGCGGCCGGGGCAACTAGGGCCCCAGGGGGAGGAAGAGCAAGGAGAGCAGGGCGGGAAGGGTGGCGGCCAGGGTCCCCGGGACGCTCTCCCATCGCTTCGGGTAGTGGCCCTGCAGGTCGGCCACCAGCATGGTGGGGGCGGTGAGGACCATGTTCAGGCAGCAATACACAACCAACGTGTACCCCACCACAGTTTCGCCGGTGTTGACCGCCACCAGCCCGGCCGCTACGCCCAGGGCGATCACCAGGTTCTTGTACCCGGTGGGGATGGCCCACATCATCACGGCGGGCACATTCTCCGGCGGTGTGCTGAGGAACTTTTGCGCCCACCTGCTGCGCGGGAGCAGGAAACTCTCCACCGGGAAGACGCCCACGTATACGGCCACCGCCACCACCGCAAAGATCTGGGACATGATGTTCATGCCGGAAGGGTAGGGCCGCCGCACTGGGGCACACCATCCCCGGAATGGGGGATTCCACGGGAGCCCGGTGAGCCGGATACTGGACCTATGTGGGAGGAACGCGCTGCGCGTGCCCGGCGGGAGATCGCCGCGCTGGCCACAGACGGACTGGACTTGTCCGCCCTCTATGCCGCCGCCCTGGCACTGGTGCGGCAGTCGGTGCCGTTCGACCAGGCCTGCTGGGCCGGCGTCGACCCAGACACCATGGTGATGAATTCGGTGACCAACTGGCGGCCCTGGCCCGTCACCGCCGAGTACGCAGTCCGGTTTGCCCAATCCGAGTATCAAGGGAACGAGCCGAACACCTTTGTCCAGTTGATGCGGCGTCCGCAGCCGGTAGCGCGGATTTCGGATGCGCCTGGCCCCGCGGTGGCCGGCAGCATCCGGATCAACGACCTCCTGCGCCCGCTGGGACTGGTGCATGAACTGCGCGGCGCGTTCCGCGTGGACCAGTCGTGCTGGGGAGTGGGCAGCCTGTTCCGTAATGGGGCGCGAGACTTCAGCGACCGGGAAGTGGAATTCCTGGCAGCGGTTACTGACGCGCTCGCCGCCGCAACCCGTATCGCCGCCCGCGCCCACCACTCGGTCTGGCACCAGCATGAGGGCCCGATCATCGTCCTCGCCGGCGATCGTGGTGAGTTGCGGGCCGCCACCCCGGCCGCAACCACGTGGCTCCAGGCACTCGAAGACGCGGCTCCGGGCCGGTTCAGCATGGTGCTGTACTCCGTGGTGGCACAGGCAAGGGCGTCACGCACCGGGACGGCGCGGACGCGGATGCGGGACCTCGACGCCGGCTGGGTGGTCCTTCAGGCCAGCAGGCTCCTCACGGGGGACGATCCCGTGCAGATGGTGGTCACGGTGGAGCCGCCCACCACCGGCCAGTTGCTGACCCTGCTCCTGGCTGCCTATGGCCTCACCCCGAGGGAACAGGAAGTCTGCCTGGAACTCATGGCAGGCAGCCCGGACGCGGACATCTCCCGGCACCTCTTCATCTCGCCGCACACCGTCCACGACCACCTCAAATCCATCTTCGACAAAGTGGGGGTGGGCAGCCGCGGGGAACTGGTCGCCAGGTTGACGGCCACTGGGTAGCCTTGGGCGCATGCAGAAGATATCGGTCGACGCCCTGGCGCGCCAGCAGCTCGAAGCAGCGCTCGCATCCCCCAACGGCCGTGCCGCCGACACCGTTTACGGCGGCCACGAGAAAGTCCTCCGGCAGTCCGTGATGGCCCTGGCCGCCGGAACCCGGCTGAGCGAACACAAGAACCCTGGCGACGCCACGGTGTTCGTGATCCGCGGCTGCGTCCGGCTGATCGCAGGCGGGGACTCCTGGCAGGGTAAGGCGGGGGACCTGCTGATCGTCCCGCCCGGCCTGCACAGCCTGACGGCCGAAGAGGACTCCACCTTCCTGTTCACCGTGGCCAAGCACCGCGACTGACCCACCGACTGCTCCGTAGTGGTCGTTCCAGGTGCTGAAACGACCGGTACGGAGCACTCGATGCAGGCTTGTCAGGTCCGGTCCGTGACGCTTTCCTTCACCGGCCTGGGTTCCAGCCAGATCCGCTCCCGCGGGCCCGGCGGATAGGCGTACTTCTTCCCGGCAAAGGTGATCACCAGCGCGGCAACCACCGGGATCGCCGCCGCGGCGGGAACCAGCAGCGGTCCGCCCATCACCAGCGCCCCGGAGCCGTAGAGTGCGCCGACGGTGATACCCAGCTGGATGGTCAGCACGGTCAGCCCGTTGGCGGCCTCGCTGTATTCACCGCCGGCCCGCAGGATCGCCGACTGGTTGTAGATGCCGATCGCCCCGAGACCTGCGCCCCACACCGTCATCAGCACCAGGGTGACCGGGAGGTTTCCCACCGCCAAGGGGAGAAGGAACATCGAAGCGGCGATGGCCGCCGTCGTCACTATCAGGGAACGGCGCGGGCGCGAATCCACGGTCAGCCCGGCAATCCAGATGCCCAGCAGGCCCGAGCCGCCCAGCACGGTCAGGGAGAGGCTGGTGGCGTAGTCCGGCAGCTGCGCCTCGCGGATGAAGGGTGCGATGTACGTGAAGAGAGCGAAGTGGGCCAAGACCAGCAGCGGCCAGGCGACGGCCACGGACTTAACTCCGGGCTGGCCAATAGCCTTGCGAAGCGACGGACGGGCAGCGTCGGTAATGCGGCGGACCCGGGGGAGCAGCCAGAATGCGAGGACGGTGAGGACCACCCCGAAGCCGGCCAGGACCAGGAATGCCGTCCGCCACCCCAGGAACCCGCCCAAGGCGGTGCCCACCGGGGCCCCGATGGCCAACCCCAGGCTGTTGCCGCTGAACACGATGGCCAGGGCCTTGCCCACCTTGTCTGCCGGGACAACCCGGGCCACGAACGGCGCCATGGTGGTCCAGAGCAGCCCGTGCGCCAGTCCGCCCACCAACCTGGCGATCATCGCCGAGGTGAAGTCCGGCGCCATTCCCACCATGGCGTTGCTGAGCGCGAACGTCAAGACCAACCCGACGAGGAGCGCATGCCGTGGAATCTTCCCCAGGAGCCGGGCCGCCGGAACCACGGTGACAACAATGACGGCGGCGTACGCGGCGGCGAGGTAGCCGGCCACGGGCTCGGACACGCCAAGGCCGGCGCTGATCTGCGGCAGGAGCCCTGACGGCAGCAACTCCGTGGTGATGGCCGTAAAGGCTATCGTGGCCAGCACCGCCATGGCGGCATAGGGAAAACGGGCAGGGGACGGCGCGGAAATCGCGGAAGGCATGGGAGTGCGTCCATTCAAGGGGTGGGGTTGGAAAGCGGCTCGCTGGCCGGACAAATTCCTCCCTTAAAATTACAGGATCGAACCCCCTGCTCCGCGCCGGTTACGGCGTGTTCAGGCGTGCGTCCAGCAAGCCGGCCGCGACCGCTGGAGCCAGCCCCGGCGCCAGCGGGAGGCGGGGGACCACCAGGCAGTGCCACAAGTGGTAAATGTCCGCCTTGCCGGACCACACCGTTGAGGTGACATTGCCGTTCTCATCGAGTTCCTGCTTCCAGGAACCGTGCTCGTAGTCGATGAACCAGTCGCGGGCGTGGTCCCAGATCCGCTCATACCAGTCCGCGTACTGTTGCTCGCCCGTGGCAATGTACAGGGCAGCCGCACCGCCGATCGCTTCCGCGGGTACCCACCTGATGCGGGTGGTGACAACGGGCTTGCCTTCCCAGTCGACCGTGTAGACAAATCCCGGATGGCCGTCCGGTTGCCAGGCATCCCGGATGGCGGCATCGAACAAGCCACGTGCATCCTCGAGGAGCCACTCAGGGACGTCCAGGCCGCGGGCCTCGAGCCCGGCACGGAGGTGGAGGAGCAGCCGCGCCCACTCCACCCAATGGCCAGGGGTTCCGCCATAGGCGCGGAACTGGCTGGCGCGGTCATCGGTGTTGTACTCGGGCATGGGGTTCCAGTCCGGGTCGAAGTGCTCGAACACCCGGTAATTGTTGTTGCGCGCAAACCGGTGGATGAGCACCTCGGCGATGTGCAGGGCCCGTTCGAGCCACCTGTTCTCTCCGGTCACATCGGCCACGATGAGGTAGGCCTCCACCGAGTGCATGCTGGCGTTGCCGCCGCGGTATGCCTCCGTTTCCGTGAAGTCCCGGTTCCATGAGTCGAAGCACATGTTGGCCTCGTGGTCCCAGAACTTCGTGTCGGCGACCCGCAGCGCCTCATCCAGCAGCTCCCGTGCTCCGGGGCGCCCGGCCGCGACGGCGCTGGCAGCAGCCAGGAGTACGAAGGAGTGCTGGTAGCCGGACTTGGTGTCGTTCACCGGACCATCCTGGTCCACCTCGGCGTACCAACCGCCAAACTCGTCATCGTGCAGGACGCCGTTGAGGGCGGCAATTCCGTGGTCCACGAGCGTGGCCGCTCCCGGCCGTCCCATCAGGGCGGCGACGGCGAAACTGTGGGTCATGCGTGCTGTGATCCACAGGTGGGTTGGCTTGTCGGCGAACACCTTGCCGTAGTTGTCGAGCCAGCCGAATCCGGTGGCGACCTTGGAGGCCTCGGCGAAACGGACCAACCGGTCGGTTTCCGCCTCAAGCCATCGTGCGTGGGCGGGGCTGTTCAGCCACGTCATGTCATGTCCTCTCAGTTGCGTGGTCAGTAGAAATATTGCGTCAGCCGGCGGCTTCAAGCACGCCGCGGACAATCGTGGCAGCCGCTCCCAGGTAGGCCAGGACCACCAGGAGTTTTTGTGCTGCCCGGGCCGGAACGAATTTCGAGGCGACGTCGCCGAGCACCAGCCCGGCCAGGCAGGAGACGGCAACGGCACCCCACATGCCCAATGGCATCACAGGGAAAGTTGCGGGGGCAGTGATGGCCTTGGAGATGAGCGAGAACGTACCGATGGTGAAGAAGTACGGCTGCATGGTGGCAGCGAACGACTTGTGCTGCCACTTGGTGGCGATCGAGTACATGCTGACCGCGGGCCCGCCCACCCCGGCCGCCGTGTTCATGAATCCGCTGAGGCCGCCGGCGGCCAACAGGTAGCGCCGGCGCGCCGGCAGCGTGGCGGACTTCAGTGCCAGCAGGACGGTCAGCCCGGCCGCGAGGAGCACCCCGATGGAGATCTCCAGCACCGGCGCCGGAATCAGGCGGATCAGGAAGGCCGCCGGAATGATGCCCAGCAGGGCAGCGGCCGCAAGAAACACGTAGCGTTTCCAGTCGATGTCGCGCAGCACCCGGAAGATAATGGCTCCTGCCGTCACCGCCCCGCATACATTTACCAGCACCACGCCTTCCACCGGGCCCAAGAGCAGGACCAGGAACGGGGCGGCCACCAGTGCGAAGCCCATCCCCGTGATCCGCTGCATCCCGGCACCCATGACGACGGCCCCGAGGACCAGCCCGGTGGTCAGCATTTACGGTCTCCAGGCCACGTACTGGACCTCTTCGAACTCTTCGAGGCCCAAGCTCGATCCTTCCCGTCCCAGGCCTGACTGTTTGGCGCCGCCCATCGGGGCGAAGGCAACGGACGGAAGGGGGTCGTTCACGCCGACGATGCCGGCCTCAAGCTGCTCCGGGATCTCCCAGCCGCGCTTCGTGCTGCCGCTCCACACGTAGGCGGCCAGGCCCATCTCGGTGGCGTTCGCCTTCCGGATGGCCTCCTCCTCCGAGGAGAAGGTGACGATGCCGGCGGCCGGGCCGAACACCTCTTCGGTCACCAACAGTGCGTCGTCCGGGACATCGGCCAGCAGGGTGGGCGCCATGAACGCACCCCCGCCGGGGACCGCCGTGCGCTCGGTGACGCGGCGGGCGCCCCGGTCCAGGGCGTCGTCCACCAGTGCCTGTACCGCGGACACCCTGTCGGCATCGATGACCGGGCCAAGGTCCGGGACCTGCGCGCCGTCGTCGGGTACGCCGTGACCGATGGTCATCGCGTCAAAGCGGGCGCCCAGCCTCCGGGCGAACTCGTCGGCGACGCTGTCCTGGACCAGGAACCGGTTGGCGGCCACGCAGGACTGGCCGGTGTTGCGGAGCCTGCCCAGGACGGCGCCGTCAACGGCGGCGTCAAGGTCCGCGTCCTCGAAGACGATGAACGGTGCGTTGCCGCCGAGTTCCAGCAGGGGCCGGACCACGCGCTCGGAGGCTGATGCCATGATCTGCCGGCCCACACCCGTGGACCCGGTGAAACTGACGGCACGGACCGCCGGGTGGGCCATCAACGCCGCGGTGATTTCGCGGGATGGGCCATGGACCAGATTCACCACGCCGGCGGGAAAACCGGCGTCATGCAGGACTTCGAACAGGCCGGTCGCAGCCAGCGGGGCCTTCTCCGAAACCCTGCCCACCACGGTGCACCCGGCGGCGAGCATCGCGGCGAGCTTGCGGGCCTGGATGGAGACGGGGAAGTTCCACGGGGTGAGGCTGAGGGCCACGCCGACGGGCTTGCGCAGGCTCAGGTGGCGGCGGCCCTGAAGTTCAGGTGGGCTGATGGTGCCGGTGGCGCGGCGGACCTCCTCGGCGAACCAGCGGAAGTACTCCACCGAGAAGTCCACCTCGCCCTGCGCTTCGGGAAGCCTTTTGCCTGCCTCGAGTGCCAGCGTGTGCGCGATTTCGTCGCGGCGCTCCGCCAGCAGCGCCGCCGCGTTGCGGAGCAGGTCCGCCCGCTGGCGGGCGGTGGTGCGGGACCAGGTCCCGAACGCTTCGGCGGCGGCGTCGGCGGCCCTGGTGGCGTCCCCGGCCGAGCCCCAGGCGACCTCCCCCACGGTGGTGCCGTTGCCCGGATCAGTCACGTCCTTGGCGGTTCCGGCAGTGTGCCAGGTGCCGTCGACAAGGTGCCGGGCTGATGTGAGGTTCATGGAAGGAGCCTTTCGTTGGGCCGTGAGGGCACCGCCGGTGCCGCGCGTCGTCGTCGTACTCATCCCTTGCTTGCTCCTGCCGTGATGCCGGCAACGAAGTAGCGCTGCAGGAAGACGTAGGCCACCACCACCGGCAGGGACGCCAGGATCACGCCGGCGAACAGCAGCGGGTAGTTGGTCTGGAACTCGCCCTGGAAGCTGAGCAATGCCAGCGGCAGGGTCCGGTTGCCGGGGGACTGGATGAACAGCAGCGGGTAGAGGAGCTCGTTCCAGTGGATGACGAACAGGAAGATGGCGGCCGCGGCGATCGACGGTGCGGAGAGCGGCAGGGCGATGGAAGCGTAGGTCTTCCACGGCCCGCTGCCATCGATGGAGGAAGCTTCATAGAGCTCCTTGGGCAGGGTCCGCATGAACCCGCCCAGGATGAAGACGGCAATGGGCAGCGTGGACACGACGTTGGCCAGGATCAGGCCGGCCAGGTTGTCCAGCAGGCCCAGCCTGCCGAAGAGGACGTACAGCGGCACCATGTTGGCCTGTGCCGGGATGGCCATGCCCAGGACCAGGAACCCGAAGATGGCCCAGGACATGAACCCCTTCAACCGGGACACGGCGTACCCGGCCAGGCTGGCCACGAACAAGGTCAGCGGCACCGAAATGCCGGTAACGATCACGCTGTTCATGAAGGACGAACCCAGGTTCTGGCCGCCCACCACCTCGACGAAATTGTCCGGGGCGAGTGAATGCGGAAGGCTGAACGGGCCGGCGAACAGTTCCTGGGTGGACTTGAAACTGCCGAACGCCACCACTGTCAACGGAATGATGATGATGACCGCGTAGATGGCCAGGATGGCGCGGCGGCTTAGTGTTGCGAGCATGCTGCTAGTCCCCCTTCGGGGTGAGCCGGAGCAACCGGCGCTGCAGCCAGGTGACCAGGGCGATCATCGCCATGAAGATGATCGACTGGGCGGCGGCGTAGCCGAACTCCGAGTTGGCAAAGGTGCTGTAAATGCGGGTGGAGAGGATGTCCAGGGCTGCCTTGGGCGGGTTGCCGGCAATGCCCAGGATCAGGTCGAAGGCCTTGAAGGACTGCACCGTGGTGTAGGCCACCACGATGGAGGTGGCCGGTGCCACGAACGGCCAGGTGATGGATTTGAACTGCTGCCATTTGTTGGCGCCGTCCATCTCCGCCGCTTCGTAGAGTTCCTTGGGGATGGCCTGCAGCCCGGCGATGTAGACCACCATCATCTGGCCCGAATGGAACCAGACCTGGGTAACGGCCACCCAGTACAAAGCCTGGGCGTCGTTGCCGAGGTAGGCGCCACCGTCCACCCCGACGGTTCGGAGGACCGAGTTGGCCAGGCCGAAGTTGGGGTCGTAGATGAACTTCCAGATGAAGGCCACCGAGACGGAGGACAGGATGGTGGGGAAGAAGAACAGTGCCCTCAGCAGGATGCTGCCCCGCGAGTTCTTGGTCAGCAGCAGGGCCAGGACCAGCGAGAACGCTGTCTGGGCGATCACCACCAGCAGCACGAACTTCAGGTTGTTCGTCAGCGCGTTCGTAAACAGGGAGTCCTTGGTGAACGCGCGGACGAAGTTGTCCACACCGACGTAATTGAACGCTGCGGAGAATCCGTTCCAGTCCGTGATGGCGTACTGGAACGCCTGCAGCGTGGGCATCACCAGGAAGAAGGCGACGACGGCGACTGCGGGCAGCGGGAAAAGGTACAGGGCCGGATTCACCCGTGTGGGAGAGCGGCGACGCACCTTGGCAGGGTTTTCGGGGGTGTGGCTGTCCGGGGCCTTCCGCCGGGCAGCCGTTCCGGGATGGATACTCATAGCCGTTCGTCAACAATCTTCTGGGCGGCAGCGGCTGCCTGCTCCGGGCTGGTGCCGGAAATGACGGCCGTGGCGCTGGCCTCCACCGCGTTGCGGACATCGAGGTTATTGAACTGGAAGCGGGCGGCGAGTGCCGTCTTCTTCTGCAGCCAGGGACTCAGGCGCTTCAGGTCCGGGTTGGTGTATTCCACCTTGTCCACGGAGACGTGCTGCGCGGTCTGGTTGGCGTAGTAGCCGGCGTTCTCGGGCTCGGAGAGGAAATCGATCCATGCCGCCGCGGCCGCCTGGTTCTTGCTGGCGGAGTTGACGCCCAGGATGAAGGTGGCGTTGTAGGCGCCCTCGTATTTGCCGTTGCCGTCGGAGGTGGTGTTGGGGAACACCAGGTCGATCGGGAACTTGGCACCGAGTCCGCGGACTGCTGCGAGGTGGTAGGAGCCGGTGGCGAGCATGGCGGCCTTGCCCTGGGAGAACAGGTTCTGGGCCGGTTCAACGGCGGTGCCGGTGGCGTTGGGCTGCACGAAGGGCTTCAGGTCCTTGTACTGGCCCAGCATCTTGATGAACCAGTCGTCCGTGCACTTGAGCTTGCCCTGCTCGATCTGGGCGCACATGTCGTCCACGGGCGCATTGTTGGCAATCATGCAGTTGAACAGCTGGCCGCCGTTTCCAACATCGCCGCCCGGCCAGGAGATGGGGATGACGCCGGCAGCGGCGAGTTTTTCGCACATGCCCAGGAAGGCGTCCCAGTTCTTGGGGGAGGTTTCGGCGCCGGCCTTGTCGAAGAGGTCCAGGTTGGCCATGGGCATGGGGAACACCACCTGGTAGGGCAGGCCCAGCTGGTTGTCGCCGCTCTGCCCGGCGGACAGGAGTCCCTTTTGGTAGTTGCCTACGGCTTTGCTGCCCTTGAGGTCGGTGTACACCCCGGCCTCGGTGAAGTTCTTGAACTGTGAGCCGCGGAAGGTGGCAAACGCGTCGCCGATGGAGCCGCCGCGGAGCTTCTGCAGTGCCTGGGCGTTGTAGTCGTTGGAGGTGGAGATGTCCTGGGCGACTTCCACGCCGTCGTGTTGTGCCACGAAGCGCTTGATGAGTTCGTCGAACACGGCCTTGTCCTCGCCGCGCCAGTGGGCGAAGGACACCTTGCCGGTGACAGCTCCGGTGGCGGGTGCCGACGGCCCGCTTGCCCCTCCCGGCTTGGTGGAACCGCCGGGCCCGGCGCACGCTGCCGCAGCGGCGCCGAAGCCCAGGGCCCCGAGAAGGGCGACTGCCTGCCGGCGTGAAATCTGACTCACAATAATCTCCTCGTTGAGTGTTTGCTGTGCCTTGTTTGCTTGCTGCTGAGAGGGGCCGGGCCCCGTGACGGTGCTGTGGTGCGGGTGAACCGCCTAGGCGTTGGTCCTCTGGGCGGACACGACGTCGTCCACCACGGCGCAGAGGCGCTGCAGCCTTCGGACGGCGTCGGTGGAGAGGGATTCGACGACGTCGGAGGCGCCGATGCAGGAAGCCCAGACTGCGCGTCCGGAGAGGAAGCCGCTGGCACCTTCGAGGCAGGCCCACCGGACGGCGTCCGGGAAGATGTCCTCGGGAACGCCGGAGGAGAGGACCACCCAGGGGCCGTCGATGGCTTTGGTGAGCTCGGCGCAGGCGTCGCGGACGTCAGCTTCCGAAGCCTGGCCGTGGAACGGGACCTCTGCTTTGTACAGGTCGGCGCCCAGGCTGCCCAGTTCCTTGGCGGCGGCCAGGATGCCGGCGTTCCAGTCAAAGTCGCCGCCGGCCAGGGGCTTGCGGGAGACGGGTTCGATGATGCTGATCAGCCCGGCGGAGCGGCAGCTGTCCACGAACTCGCGGACCATGGCCACGCGTCCCTCGGCGGGTTCGTCCGGGCGGTAGAGCACCAGCAGCTTCAGGGCCTTGACGCCCAGGGCGGCGTACTTGTGCGGATCCACCAGGCGGTCGATGGTCACCTCGCCCACCAGTTCACCGTGGGCGGGTTCAAAGTGGTCGGCGGAGGCGATCAGCCCGCAGCCGGGGTCCACCACGCCGGCCTCGATGGCCTGGTCCAGGGCGAACTGGCGGTCGATGAGGACGCCGGAGGCATAGGGGGTCAGGATCCGGGCCGCCTCGAGCTTGAAGTCGCGGAGGTCCTGGTCTGTGACGGGCTGGTCGGTGTGCTCGGCGAACATGTTGCGCATGGCTTCGCGCTGGTCAACGGCGAGCATTGCGAAGGCGCCTGAGGGCCGTTGGAGCGGGGAGAGGTCTGCATGGTTCATGGGCTGGCTACTTTCAGCTGGGCGGGTTGGGTCAGGAATGGTGGTTGGAGGCGAATTCGGCGGTGATGGCCTGGCGGGGGATGGCAGAGCGGCCGTCCAGCCCGGCACAGGATGCGGCAGCGGTGCGGCCGGCGAATGCGGCGGCGTTAACCAACGGCAGGCCTGCGGCGACGGCGGCGAGAAGAGCGCCGTGGTAGACATCGCCGGCGCCGAGGGTGGAAACGATGTCCGCGGGCGTGGCCGGCACGTGGACGGGATCCCCGCCGCGTTCCAGGACCCAGGCGCCGTCCGAGCCGGCGGTGGCGACGACGGCCGCGGCGCCGTCGTCGAGCGCTTTGCGCAGGAGGGCCTCGGGCGAGTGCCCAGCGCCGTACTCTGCCTGGAGCCTTTCCATGGTGGGCACGTAGAGCGCGATGCCGCCGGGGCTGAAGGATGGGATGGGATTGCCGGCGTCCACGCTGATGTTCAGCGCTGCGGGGCGGGCACCTGCCACTGCATTCCATCCCAGGTGGTCGGTATGGACCCAGGCGGCGGCTGCCAGCAGGTCGAAGAAGCGGCTGCCCGCAGGGAAGCTGACCGGCGGCACGGGCCGGGTGACGATGGCCCGGCTCTCGGCTGCCTTGCTGACGATGATCACGCTGGCGCCGGTCTTGACGCCGGGATCGCGGATCACGGCGGAGGTGTCCACGCCTTCGGCTTCCAGCCCGGCAATGATGCGGTCGCCTTCTTCGTCGGTGCCGAGGACGCCGGCGAAGGCAGTGTCGGCCCCCGCCCGTGCCGCTGCGACGGCTGCCGTGGCTGCAGGGCCGCCGCCCGCCGTCGCGAAATCCGTGGCGACGGTCCGGCTGTCCGCGGCGGGGTAATCCTGCACCAGGGCAATGGAGTCAAGAGTGGCGCAGCCTACGAAGAGCAGGGGTCCAGTTGACGGTTGGGGCACGTTCCACCTCGTTGTAGTTCCGGCTGGTATTGAAGAAATATACACACGCTATGTTGGAAAAACAACACTTTCTGTATAGTTGTGTTTGGGATGCAACGCCGCAGCCCCCCACTCAACGTAGAGAAACGGAGCAGCTCATGTCATTGCCTACTGCGGAATCTGTCCGGACCATCCGGTACGGACTCATCGGGGCAGGCCACATGGCCCGCGAACATGTCAGGAACCTCGCCTTGATCCCCGGGAGCCGGATCACCGCAGTGTCCGACCCCACGCCGCCATCCCTCGAGGAGACTGCCAAGGAGATCGGCTACGACGTAAAACTCTTCGCATCCCACCAGGAACTGCTGGCCTCGGGGCTGGTGGACGCGCTGGTGATCGCCAGCCCCAACGACACCCACTTGGGCATCCTGAAGGACATCTTCGCCAGCGGCACCAACCTCCCGGTCCTGGTCGAAAAGCCCGTATGCACCAGCGCAGAACAGGCGGACGAGCTCGAAGTGCTCGCCGCGGCCTACCAGGCACCGGTGTGGGTGGCCATGGAGTACCGGTACATGCCGCCGGTCCAGGAGGTCATCCAGGCGGCCCATACCGGAAAACTCGGCAATATCTACATGCTGTCCATCGTGGAACACCGCTTCCCGTTCCTGCACAAGGTGGACGCCTGGAACCGCTTCGCCGAGCGGACGGGCGGCACCCTGGTGGAGAAGTGCTGCCACTTCTTCGACCTGATGCGCCTGATCCTGCAGGACGAGCCCGTCCGGGTCTACGCCAGCGGCGGCCACGACGTCAACCATATGGACGAGGTGTACGACGGCCGGGTCTCGGACATGGTGGACAACGCCTACGTCATCGTCGACTTCAAGGGTGGACGCCGGGCCATGCTGGAGCTGTCCATGTTCGCCGAAGGGTCCAAATTCCAGGAGCGGATCTCCATCGTGGGCGACGCCGCCAAGATCGAAACCCTGATCCCGGTGGCGGCCAACCACTGGATCCCCGGCGACGAGGCCGAGGCAACCGTGGAGTTCAGCCCGCGGTCCCCGCTGGGCCCCCGGAAGCATGACGTGCCGGTGGATGAGGCCGTCCTTGCAGCCGGCGCCCATCACGGTTCCACCTACTACGAGCACCTCGGATTCCGGAAGGCCATCCTGGGCGAAGGCCCTGTGGAGGTGACTGTTGCCGATGGCCTGCAGTCCGTGCGGATGGGCCTGGCGGCGGAACGTTCTATTACGGAAGGACGCCCCGTGGAGCTTGCGAATGCGGTTTCCGGGGTACGTTCATAAGAAGATTTGTGTTGGAAGTCCAACACGCCGCCAGGCTCTGCCCGGCGCATTGGGGAGGGATAAGCAGCTTATGAGCACAGCACATGGAGAGGCGCCGCTGACGCCGCGCCAGCGCACCATCCTCGATGAGTTGGGACGGAAAGGCTTCATTTCCACGAACGACCTCGCGGGGACGTTCGCAGTCTCCGACATGACCGTGCGGCGGGACACCCGGGTGCTGGCCAAGCGGGGCCTTGCCCGGGTGGTCCACGGCGGGGTCAGCGCCGTGGAGGGGCACGGCCAGAACGCCGACTTCGCCGCCCGGGTCCGGGAGGACGCCGACGCCAAGCTCAGGGTGGCACGGGCCTGTGTGTCGATGATCAGCGAACGGGACGCCATCATCCTTGATGCCGGTACCACCACCTACCAGATCGCCCAGGAACTGCCCACGTCCTTCAGGGGGACCATCATCACGCACTCGGCCCCGGCCATCCAGCGCTGCCTGCAGCTGACCGAGGCGCGCACCATCTGCCTCGGCGGGGAACTGTTGCTGGACAGCCAGGCGTTCAACGGTCCCATGACCGTGAGCGCGGCTGCGGGCCTGCGCGCCAAGACGGCGTTCATCGGGGTGACCGGTATCCACGATGAGGCCTTCTACATCGAACGCGACGTGGAGCGCGCCACTAAGATCGCCCTTATGAATGCGGCGGAACAGGTGGTGGTGGTGGCAACGCACCAGAAGATGCTCAGGTATGCGCTGGCGCGGCTGGCAGCATTTGATGCGGTGGACATCCTGGTGACGGATGCCCCGCCGCCGCAGGAAATCGAGGATGCCCTCGGCGCCGCCAACGTCAAGCTGATGGTCGCCGCATGAGCTCCCGCCTGCGCGTCTGCCTGCCCGCCCAAAACCTGCTGGACGCACTCGCCCCGGTGGACGGCGTCGAGTTCGTGCTCTGGGACCTCACCGGCCCCGCCCCCGAGGGCCGCCTGGACCTCCTGGTGCCGCCCTACATGGGTAAGCCGTCCGCGCTCGCCGCGCTGGCAGGTGTGGACGTGGGCCTGGTGCAGAGCCAGTCCATCGGGTACGACGGCGTAGCGGGCATCCTGCCCGGCGGTGTCACTTTTGCCAACGCGGCCGGAGTCCATGAGACCTCGACGGCGGAGCTTGCCGTGGGCATGATGGTCGCGTCCCAGCGCGGCATCCCGGACTTTGTCCGGAACCAGGACAACGGTACGTGGGACAACAGCCAGCGCCCAAGCCTCGCGGACCGGCGCGTCCTGCTGGTGGGCTACGGGGGAGTCGGCAAGGCCATCGAGGCCCGGCTCCTCCCGTTTGAAGCCGAGGTCACCCGGATGGCCAGTCGTTCGCGCGAGGACGGTCGCGGAACCATATACGGGATCGACTCCCTCTATGAACAGCTGCCGCTGCACGAGATCGTGGTGGTCAGTGTTCCGCTCAACGGGCAGACGGAGCAACTCGTGGACGCCAAGTTCCTCGCCGCGATGCCGGACGGCGCCCTGCTGGTGAACGTGGCCCGCGGCCCCGTGGCCAACACGGACGCGCTGCTGGCCGAGACCGGAACCGGCAGGCTGCGCGCTGCCCTGGACGTCACCGATCCGGAACCGCTGCCCGCCGGCCACCCGCTGTGGACCACCCCGGGAGTGCTCATCACGCCGCACGTGGGCGGCGCCAGTTCGGCCATGTTCCCCCGCATGGTGCGCCTGGTCAGGAAGCAGATCGGACTGCTGCTCGAGGGCGGCGAACCCGTCAACGTGGTCCTCCCTTAACGCCGGCGGCCTGCGGCCCTATGCTTGGCCCATGTCTACTTTCGAAGTCCGCCGCAGCGCGGTCATCCCTGCCCCCGCCGAGGAGATCTTTCCACTGGTGGACAACTTCCACGAATGGACCGCCTGGTCCCCCTGGGAGGCGGTCGATCCGGGCATGAGCCGCCGCTACTTCGGCAGCGAATCAGGGGCCGGCGCAGGCTATGAGTGGAACGGGAACCGCAAGGCGGGCAGCGGAACCATGGAGATCGTGGAGTCGGTACCTTCGAGCCGCATCGGGATCAGGCTGCAATTCACCAAGCCGTTCAAGGCCCTGAACCCCACGACGTTCACGTTCAGCCCGGCTCCTGGGGGCACCGAGGTGACGTGGCTGATGACCGGGGAGAACAAGGGGCTCGGTAGGGTCTTTGCCCTGTTCATGAACATGGACAAGCTGGTGGGCGGCGACTTTGAGCGCGGCCTCGCGGCGCTCGCAGCCACGGTCGCCGCCCGGAAGGGCTGATCCCTCCATGGGCGTCGTGGATGATGCCCTGGCCGCCACGGATGAACCGGACCGCGGCTGCCTCCAGCATGTGGTGGAGATTGCCCGGTCGGTGGCCCCGGACGCCACCGAGGGCATGAGCTACGGGATGCCGGCCCTCAAGGTCGACGGCAAGCCGCTGCTGGCCGCCGTGGCCGCAGCCAAGCACCTTTCGATCTTTCCGTTCTCCTCGGCCGTGGTGGAGGCGGTGGACGGACGCCTCAAGGGCTACTCGCTGTCCAAGGGAACCATCCGCTTCAGCGCAGCCAGGCCGGTGCCGGACGACGTCGTAGCGGACATCGTCAGGCTGCGGCTGGCGGAAATCCGGCGCTAAGGCCGTGGCCGGCAAGGCCATCTCGGCGGCCCGGGAATAGCCGCACTGTCGCTGCCCTACCCGCCATAAAAACCCCTATTCCATGCGGGGACGAACAGTTCCATAATGGCCTCGTAGACTTCGGGAACCCCGTGCCCATGGCTTTCGCCACCGCGGATCAGGGAGCTCCAGGCGGCCGCCCCGGCATTCGGCGGGAAGGACGGCCACGAGGCCCGGCGGGGGACGGCCGGACCGATTCGGGGGAGAGCATCGCCATCAGGAAATGTGGCAAGGAGAGTTGTTGTCATGCTCAAAGATCTGGAAGTCATGGCTATATTGCCGGCAAAGGACATTGACCGGGCACGGGAGTTCTACCGGGACAAGTTGGGATTGGAGCCCGAGCGGACCATGAGTGACGGCGGGCTTGTGTACCGGTGCGGGAAGGGTACTGCGTTCCTGATTTACCAAACGGACAACGCCGGCTCGGCCAAGAACACGCAGATAGGGTGGGGAACCGATGACGTACGGCGCGACGTCGAGGAGCTGCGCGGCCGGGGCGTCGTTTTCGAGGAGTACGACATGCCCGGACTGAAGACAGAGAACGGCATCGCTTCGATGGAGGGAATGGGCGACGCCGCCTGGTTCCTGGACAGTGAGGGCAACATCCTTAACATTTCATCGCTGCCCCGTTGAACGCCGGGGCCTGCGGTTGCGGGCCCGGCACAAAAAGGACGACGCCGGCACTTGCCGCCGGAAGCACCTTCACCCGGGTGCCCCGGCAGCGGCAGGGCCGGCGCCGCCGCAGATTGAGGTTGTGGGAAGGGGCGCGATGAGCGTCGAGGAGGTGGCACCGAAGACCACTGGCGTCTCGGTGGAGTTGCTGGCTGCGGTCGACCTTGCCGGCGAGATCGACGGGATGGAAGGGCGCCAGTTGCGGATGCGGATGGTGACCATCGAGCCCGGTGGAGTGTTCGGCCCCCTCCATGACCATGCGGGCCGCCCTGGCACCGTCTATGTCCTTTCGGGGATCATCACCGACCACCGGGACGGGGTTGCCACGGAGTATGGGCCGGGCGTTGGCTGGCCGGAGGACCGGAATACCATGCACTGGCTGGAGAACCGGGGAGCGGTGCCGGCGGTCGAAATTTCGGTGGATATCGTCGGCGGGCCCATGCCGTAAAGCTTTGCCGCGGGTGCCGTCGTCGGCCGTACCTGCCAGAGCCTCACTCAGACGGCCGGCTCCCGCCTGCCCAGCGCCATGCGGAGCGCACCGCGGAAAGTAATCCGGTTCCGCCTGCTCACCGCCACCACGGCTGCGATTCCGGCAAGGAGCACCACGATGCCGCCGGAAGCGACGGACCAGCGGGCTCCGAACTGGCTGCCGATCCAGCCCACCAGGGGCGAACCCAGCGCGGTCCCGCCTTGCAGCACGGCCAGGTACAAGGCCAGGACGCGGCCGCGGAACGGGGCTTCCACGGAGAGCTGGATGCTGGTGTTGCAGCTGTTCAGGAAAGTGATGGACGCCAGGCCCACCGGAACCAGGACGGCTGCGTAGGTCCAGAAGGATGGCGCCAGGCTGCCGAGGATCGTAAAGAAGCCCAATCCCAAGGCGCCGCCCAGCAGGAAGCGCAGCCGGGGCCCGGACCGGCGCGCGGCGAGGAGGGCGCCGGCCAGGGTACCCACCGCCATGATCGAGCCGAGGAGCCCGAATTCGCTGGGTCCCATGCTGAACTCGGTGGTGGCCATCAGCGAGTTGATGACCGGGAAGTTCATCCCGAACGCGCCCAGGATGCCCACCAGGACCATGATCAACATCAGATCCGGGCGGCGGCGCACATACCGGATACCCTCCACCACCTGGTGCTTGTTGCGTGTGCCTGCCACCGGGGCGGCCTGGGTGATGCGGATCCGGAACAGCGAGACCAGGACGGCGGCGAAGCTGGCAGCGTTGATCAGGAACACCGGGCCGGTGCCCACCCACGCGATGAGGACGCCGGCGATTGCGGGGCCGGTGAGCCGGGCGGTATTGAAGGACGCCGAGTTCAAGGCCACCGCATTGGAGATGTTGTCCTGGCCAACCAGTTCGGACACGAATGCCTGGCGGGCGGGGGCATCCACGGCGCTGGCAACTCCCAGGCAGAACGCGGCCACGTAGGCGTGCCACAACTGGGCGGTGCCGGTGACCACCAGCAGGCCGATAGCCAATCCGGTGAGGCCCATGGCCAGCTGCGTCCACATCAGGATGATGCGTTTTCGATACCGGTCCGCCAGCACTCCGCCGTACGGGCCAAACAGCAGCATGGGCAGGAACTGCAGCCCGGTGGTGAGGCCCACCGCGGCCCCGGAGTGGTCGGTCAGGACGGTCAGGACCAGCCAGTCCTGCGCCACCCGCTGCATCCAGGTGCCGATGTTGGACACGATCGCGCCGCCGGCCCAGATGCGGTAGTTGGGGTTTTCGAGGGCCCGGAACATGGCGCTCATTTGGCGCTCATTTCCTGCATGATGCGGGCCGCCCGGCTCAGTGTGAGCCGGTCGTCCTCGCTGAGCCCTGCCACGCGCCGGGCCAGCCAGGCTGTCCGCTGCCGGCGTGCTTCCTCGAGGACCGTTCTTCCCGCGTCGGTGATGTCCACGCGGACCTGGCGGCCGTCGTCGGGATGGGCGGACCTGGTGACGAAGCCTTGGTCGGCGAGGGCGTTGACGATCCTGGTCATGGACGGGGCCTGGACGTGTTCGCTCTCGGCCAGTGCTCGCAGCGTGCTGGGACCGCTGCCGTTGAGCAGGGCCAGGACGGTGTACTGGCCGGGGGTGATGATGTCGCCGGTGGCTTCGACGCGGAGCCGGCGGGACGTGCGCATCACGGCGGTGCGCAGGTCGATGGCGAGGGTGTCCGGGGCGGTGGGGTCTGCGGCTGACTGGGGCTTGGTGCGGGCGGATGACATAAAAGCGGGTGCGCCTCCTGCTGGGATTATTAGCAGTGCTAATTAGTTCTGCTAACTATTATGCCGCGCATGGTTGCCCATGGCAACGGTCCAGCTCGTGGCATTGCTGACAGGCTCGGGCAGAATGGGAGCCGTGACTGGGCGCAGAACCGACAAGAACCGCGATCCCGCGCGGCCGTGGAAGATAAGGCTGAACCTGGCGGTAACCGTCCTGGTCCTTTGCCTGGGGCCCATCCTGATCGGTGTGGGCAGCTTCATGATCAACGCGGACGAAGAACTCGCGCGCACCGGAGCGCGGGCGACCGGGACGATCGTCCATTTTGACGATGTCACCAAGGCCTCCGAGCGCAGGATCCGGGTGGACTTCACGACGCCGGACGGGTCAGCCCACAGGACGTTCGCGGCCGTGGACCACGACCAGCACCCCGTGGTGGGAACTGATGTTCCCGTGATCTATGCCGAAGATGATCCCGGCCGGGCGATCGTTCCGGGCTATGAAAGTGACGGCGAGTGGTTCCGTGGTGCCGGCGTGGTCCTGACCGTGATCTTCGGCGGGATTGGCGTCCTGGCCGTCGTCCTGAGGAGAATTGGGGGCCTGCGCGGCTTCTTCCGGAGGCGCGGCACGCAGCGCGTGGAGTAAGCCGGGGTGCGGGTCTGGCCGCCTACGCGCCACGGGCGTAGGCTCTGACGCACCATGACTGAACAGCAGCCCTATGAACTGATCCGCCGGTATCCACACTTCGAGCTCCGGTGGTATCCGGCTTACGCCGTGGCTGAGGTCAAGGTCAGTGCGGACTTCGACCGCGCCGGAAACGCGGCGTTCCGTTACCTGTTCAATTACATCAGCGGCAACAACTCCGCCCGCCGCAAGCTGGCCATGACCGCGCCCGTCATCCAGGAGCCTGGTTCCCCGCAAAAGCTGGCCATGACGGCTCCCGTGCTGCAGCAGGGGCCGTTGCCGGGAGCCCGTGGGTCGGCGGAGTTCGTGGTGGGATTCGTGCTCCCGGCCGGCGTCACGGCCGACACAGCCCCGACTCCCGCCGACCCCAGGGTGACGGTGCGCGCCGTTCCGGCCTCCCTTTCCGCTGCCCTCAGCTTCACGGGCGGCGGCTCCGCTTCTTCCTTCGAGCGGCATACCGCGGGGCTCCAAGCGGCACTGAAAGTTGCCGGGCTGACGCCGGTCGGCGCTCCGCGATACGCTCGCTTCGACCCGCCCTTCAAGCCCTGGTTCCTGCGACGCAATGAAGTGCTGCAGGACATCAAAGAGCCAGGATAGCGGGCGCGGGACCACTGCCTGCCGCTAACGGAGGAGGGCGTCCGCGCCCACCGGGGGTGGTCTACCTGGATCGTGCGGTCCCAGGTTGGCTGTTGATACTGGCATTGGCGCTGCGAAACCTGCCACGCCGATACCGCAGTCAGTTCCGATAGTTTCTTTCCCGCCGTGAAAAACACGTAACGCGGCCTGCGCCTGTATCGATACTTTCCGGCCGTGGTCCCCTCGTGCGCACGTTGTTAGCGTTCGCATCTACGGTCAGTGTGGAGAAATAAGTGCGCTCCGACTGTGACGTACCTGTTGTTATTGCTGAAAGTTTACGATAGTTTCTTTGTGTGATGCAGGTCGCACTGGTGGGGAGCCCGCGGCCAACATGCCAACCAAAGGACAATGATGACCAGCGAGCAACGCACCCATACCCCCGAACACCGGCTCAAGCGCCTGCATGACCGGCTTGGCGGCATCGCCTACGGCGGGGATTACAACCCGGAACAGTGGCCGCGCGAGGTGTGGGACGAGGATGTCCGCCTCATGAAGGAAGCCGGGGTCAACCTGGTCACCCTGGCCGTTTTCTCCTGGAGCCGGCTTGAAACGGCGGATGGCGTCTACGATTTCGGCTGGCTGGACGAGATCATGGACCTGCTGCACGCGAACGGGATCGGCGTGGACCTGGCCACTCCGGACGCCGTCCCGCCGGCCTGGCTGGTCGCCCGGCACCCGGACATCCTTCCGGTCCTGGCTGATGGCAGCACCTTCGGCTTTGGCTCCCGCCAGCACTTCGACGTTTCCCACCCCGCCTACCGGGCAAAGTCCCTGGCGATGGCGGAAAAGATGGGGGAGCGGTACGCCGCCCACCCCGCCCTGTGCATGTGGCACGTCAACAACGAGTACGGCCCCGTCTCCTACGGCCCGCACGCCGACCGCGCCTTCCGGGAATGGCTCCAGGCCAAGTACGGCAGCCTGGAGGAATTGAACCGGGCCTGGAGCACCGACGTGTGGGGCCAGGTCTACTCCGACTGGGCCCAGGTCAATGCACCTGCCCAGCCCCGCACCTGGTCCAACCCGTCCCGCCGGCTCGACTACCACCGGTTCACCTCGGACAGCATGCTGGCGCATTACAAGGCCGAACGGGACATCCTGCGCAGGCACACGCCGGAACTGCCCGTTGTCACCAACTTCATGCGCTTCTACAAGAACAACGATTACTGGGCCTGGGCCGCCGAGGAAGACGCCGCCGCACTGGACATCTACCCGGACCCTCGCGAAGCTGACGCCCACGTTGCCGCTGCCCTCAACTTCGACCTCATGCGCTCACTGCGGAAAGGCCAGCCCTGGTTGGTCATGGAACAAGCCACCGCAGCCGTCAGCCAATGGTCCGTCAACGTCTCAAAACTCCCCGGCAAGATGCGTCTGGGTTCCTACCAGGCGATTGCCCAGGGCGCCGATTCCATCCTGTTCTTCCAGTGGCGCCAGGCCAGGGGAGGGACGGAACGCTTCCACTCAGGCATGGTCAACCACGCCGGCCCCGACACCCGGGTGTTCCGTGAAGTCTGTGAACTGGGCCGGGAACTTAAGAACCTGTCCGGAATCACCGGCACCCGCTCCACCGCCAAGGTGGCACTGGTCTTCGACTGGGACTGCTGGTGGGCCCTGGAACTGGGCAACTCGCCCCGCTCGGACCTGAACTACGCGCAGGAAGTCCTCCGCCTCTACCGGCCCTTCTTCGACGCCAACATCACCGTGGACTTCGTGGACACCACCAGCGACCTCCACCAGTACAGCCTGGTGGTCCTTCCCGCCACCTACCTGCTCACCGACGACGCCGCACAGCGCTACGAGGACTACGTTGCCGGCGGCGGCCGGCTGGTGGCCAGCTACCTCTCCGGCATCGTGGACCAGGACAACACCATCCGGCTCGGCGGCTACCCGGGCGCCCTCCGCAACGTCCTGGGCGCGTGGAGCGAGGAGATGCACCCGCTCGCCGGGGAGGGTGAGGCCGTCAAGCTTTCAACGGCCGACGGCGGCACGGCCTCAGCGGATTACTGGACCGAACACCTGCACACCACCTCGGCGGAGGTGCTTGCCAGCTACGCCTCGGGCAGGCTGGCCGGGTCGCCGGCCGTCACCCGCAATGGTTACGGCCGCGGCACCGCCGTCTACCTCTCGGCGAGGGTGGACGGCACCTTCCTGGAGGAACTGCTCGACGCCGAACGGACCGCTGCGGGGATCCGCCCCGAACTGGACGCACCGCTGGGAGTGCAGGTCCGCCGTCGCGCCGGCAACGGACGCAGCTACCTGCTGGTCCTCAACCACAACGACGCACCCTCCCGGGTGGAGGTTGGGGCAGGCGGCACGGACGTGCTCACCGGCACCCGCATCACGGGCGCGGTGGAACTTTCCGCCAACGGGGTCCTGGTCCTGGAAGAGGCGGCTGGAGAACACGCCCGCACACACGCAGAAAACGGCCGGTAGGAGGCAACATGGCCACGCAATTGGAAGTACCTCCCGGAACGGTCACCACACAGCCGCCCGGCAGCAAGGACAAACCACGGAACAAGCCCGGCGGCTGGAAGCTCGCCATCAAGCGGGACTGGCGGCTCTACACGCTGGTGCTGCTGCCGCTGGCCTACTTCGCCATCTTCCGCTACCTGCCCATGGCCGGCAATGTCATCGCGTTCCGGCAGTTCCAGCCCGGCGGCAGCATCTTCGGCGAAAAATGGGTGGGGCTGAAGTACGTCACCCTGTTCATCAACGATCCCAGCTTCTGGCAGGCTTTCCAGAACACCATCATCCTGGGCGTGCTGACGCTTCTCTTCTGCTTCCCCATGCCCATCATCTTCGCGCTGATGCTGAACGAGCTGCGCTCGCAGAAGTTCAAGAAGTTCGTCCAGACCGTGGCCTACCTGCCGCACTTCATGTCCGTGGTGATCATCGCCGGCATGATCCTGCAGAACTTCTCCATGACCGGCACGGTGAACCAGATCGCCGGTACGGTCTTCGGCAGCACGGTGAACTTCACGCAGGATGCCGCCTGGTTCCGGCCCATGTACATCAGCTCCGAGGTGTGGCAAACCATGGGCTGGGGCGCCATCCTCTACCTTGCCGCCCTCACCAGGGTGGACGAGTCGCTGTATGAAGCCGCCCGGATCGATGGCGCCAACCGGTGGCAGCAGACCTGGCACGTGACCCTCCCGGCCATCCGGCCCACCATCATCACGCTGCTGATCCTGAACATCGGCACCTTCATGGCAGTGGGCTTCGAAAAGATCCTGCTGATCTACAACCCGCTCAATTACCAAACCTCGGATGTCATCTCCACCTACCTGTACCGGGTGGGCCTGGAATCCTCCAACTTCAGCTACGCGGCCGCGATCGGCATGTTCGAATCCGTCATCGGCCTCACACTGATCCTCTCCGCGAACGCCATCTCCAAACGGCTTGCCGGAACGAGCCTGTGGTGAAAGGGGCCACCGTGAAAGGGACAACAGTGAAGGAAACCGCAGTGCCAGGGGCCAAGGCGCCCACGGCGGACACCGGTGTGCTGGTCAAGGACATGAAGGTCTCCCGCAGCATGCGGGTGTTCCGCGTGGCCAACCTGGTGTTCCTGCTGGTGGTGGTCTTCCTGACCATGTACCCGTTCCTGAACATCCTGGCGCAGAGCTTCTCCAGCGAAGGGTTCATCAACGCCGGGCAGGTCAACCTTTTCCCGCTGGGGTTCAACACCCAGACCTACCAGCTGATCCTGGCGGACTCGGTGTTCTGGCGGAATTACGGCAACACCGTCCTGTACACGGTGGTGGCCACCGCGATCTCGATGGTCCTGACCACCAGCTTCGCGTACGCGATCGCCAAGAAGGACCTCAAGGGACGCAGCGTGTTCATCGGCATCGCCGTGTTCACCATGTTCTTCAACGGCGGCCTGATCCCCAACTACGTGCTCATCACGTCGCTGGGCATGCGGGACACCCTGTGGGCCGTGGTCCTGCCCAACGCCATCAGTGTCTTCAACCTGCTGATCATGAAGTCGTTCTTCGAAAACATGCCCCGGGAACTGGAGGAGGCGGCCGCCATCGACGGCCTCACCCAGTACGGCGTCCTGTTCAAGGTGGTGCTGCCGCTGAGTAAGGCCATCGTGGCCACCATGGTGCTCTTCTACGCCGTGGCCAACTGGAACTCCTGGTTCCAGGCGTTCCTCTACCTGGACAACCCGGACCTGTTCCCGGTGACCATCTACCTCCGCAACATGATTGCCGGCGTCACCACCGCGGGATCCGCCGGCGGCACGGCAGAGAACGTGGGCCAGATCGCCGCCAACATCCAGTCGGTAACCATCGTGCTCACCATCATCCCCATCCTGTGCGTCTACCCGTTCGTCCAGAAGTACTTCTTTTCGGGCGTCATGCTCGGCTCCGTCAAGGAATAACCCGTTATGAAAGGAAAACCCATGATCCGCAGACGAGACTTCCTCGGCCTGTCCGCGCTCGCAGCCTTCGGCCTGGTGATGGCCGGGTGCGACTCGGATTCCGGCAGCAAGGTGGACACCTCCAAGGCCCGCAACGGTGCGATGGACAGCTTCGGGGTGGGGGACACGTTCAAGGCGACGACGCCGCTGAGCTTCACGTTCCTCTTCAGCGACCAGCCCACCTACCCGTACAAGAAGGACTGGCTGCTCTTCACCAAGATGGCCAGCGACAACAACGTCACGCTGCAGCCCACCATCGTCCCCAGCAGCGACTACGAGCAAAAGCGCAGCCTTCTGATCAGCTCCGGCAGCGCGCCCGAGATCATCGCCAAGACCTACCCGGGCCAGGAGAGCGCGTATGTGTCCTCCGGCGCGGTCCTCCCGGTCAGCGACTACGTGGACCTCATGCCGCACTACCAGGACAAAATCAAGAAGTGGAAGCTGGAACCTGAAATCGCAGGACTCACCCAGGAGGACGGGAAGTACTACGTCCTGCCCGGCCTGCACGAGGAACTCTGGCCGGACTACACGCTCGCGTTCCGCACCGACGTGCTGGAAAAGGAAGGCATTGCCGAGCCCAAGAGCTGGGACGAGTTCCGCGAGGTGCTGCGCAAGCTGAAGAAGTCCCACCCCGACGTCGTGCCCTTCTCCGACCGGTTCAACGGCAACAGCGTGCTGAACATTGCCGGCACCGCGTTCGGCACGGTGGCAGGCTGGGGCCTGGTGGACGGCCTGACGTTCGACGACGGCAAGAAGCAATTCGCCTTCGGCTCGGCCAGCAGCCAGTTCAAGGACCTGGTCACCTACTTCAACTCCCTGGTGTCCGAAGGCCTGATGGACCCGGAAAGCTTCACCCAGACCGACGATTCCGCCATCCAGAAGTTCACGTCCGGCAAGTCGTTCGTGATCAGCGCCAACTCGCAGAACATCATCACCTACCGCACGTCCATGGAGCAGTCCCTGGGCAAAGGCAACTTCGCGGTCCGCAAGATCACCGTCCCCGGGGGCCCGGCCGGTGACCTGATAGGTGGTTCGCGGCTGGAGAACGGCATCATGCTGAACTCTTCGGTGAAGGACAAGGACAGCTTCGTGGCGCTGATGCAGTACATCGACTGGCTCTTCTACAGTGACGCCGGCCAGGAATTCTCCAAGTGGGGCGTGCAGGGCACCACCTACACCAAGGAGGGCAGCAAGCGCGTCCTGGCCAAGGACATCAACTTCCAGGGCCTGAACCCGGCAGGCACCAAGGACCTCCGCGTGGACTATGGCTTCTCCGGGGGCAATTTCTCCTACGGCGGCACCACGGACCTGCTGCAGTCAACCTTCAACGACGAGGAGCTGGCGTTCCAAAAGGCCATGAAGAGCAAGACGCCCAAGCCGGTGGCGCCGCCCGTGCCGTTCAGCGACACGGACCGCGAACAGGCCACGCTGGTACTCACCCCGCTCAAGGACCACGTCAAGCAGAACACCCTGAAGTTCATTACCGGCCAGCGGCCTCTCTCCGAGTTTGACGCCTACGTCAAGGAGCTGGACAGCAAGGGCATGGGCAAGTATGTAGATTTGGCCAACAAGGCGTACAAGGCCTACGCGGACAAGAAGTAGACGGACGACGGCGGCAGCGTGCCTGCCGCGGTAACCGAAAGGCAGTTGGTGGTTCAGAAGAAAGCGGAGTACGGTGCCGGCCCCCTGTTCAGGGCGGCCGGCACCGTGGCGGGCGTGATGATGGGTTCGGCCCTGCTGGTGCTGGCCAACGCACTGCTGCTGGCAGCACTGGTGGCGGCCCCGTTCTCAGGGGCCTGGCTGGTCCTGCCGGCGCTCATTCCGGCCGGTCCGGCGCTGGTGGCGTGCATCTATGCGTTCAACCGGATGCTCGCGGGGCAGGAGGGCCAGGTGTACCAGGACTTCATCCGCGGCTACCGGATGAATGCCGGCCAGGCCCTGCAGGTGTGGCTGCCGTACCTGCTGGTCCTGGCCGTCATCGCGGTCAACCTCGCCGGCCTGCCGTCGCTCGGACCCGCAGCACCGGCGCTCCGGCCGGCGTTGCTGGTCCTCGCGCTGCTCGTGGCCACCGCGGGCTTGAACGCGCTGCTGATCTTGTCCCGGTTCTCGTTCCGCACCCGGGACGTGTACCGGCTATCGCTGTACAGCTTCAGCGCCCGGAAGTGGGTCACGTCGGGCAACGCCGGCATCCTGTTCGTCACCGCCACCCTCCTGCTGATGACCAGCACGTACCTGCTGCCGCTGCTCGCCGGGACCGTGGTGTTCCTGGTGTGCCTGAATTCCCGACCCCTGCTGGCGCTGGTTGAGGAGAAATTCACTATCGCCTGACCTCGTCAGTTTGTGCGGGAAGCGGCCGACTGAATAACTTTGGCGAGGTCGCGGGGACGGCTCCACATGGGCCAATGCCCCGTTGGGAGGTCGATGACGTCGAGGTGTTCGATGTGCGCGACTTCGGCAAACATGGCATGCCCGGCGTGGGCGAGCTCCAGCACCTGCGCGCTCGGGATGGAGCAGCACACCAGGGTGGTCCGGACCTTGTGGCGGTCTTCGTTCGAGAGCTCGACGGGCTGACGAAGCACGGGGCCTGGTTCAGGGACGGCCTTGGCCCGAAAACGCTCGAGGACGTCCGGGCTCAAGCCCTCGAGGCTCGCCTGCTGTCCGAGGACATCGAAGGGCGGCAGCGGAAGCTCCGCCAACTCTCCCGGGATGCCCGCGCCGAAGGCGCTTCCCGGTGCCACAGGGCCGGAGTCGACCCACACCACTCGATGGACAAGTTCCGGGTGTCGGTCAAGGACGAGGCTGACGGGGGCGTTTGCCCCGCTGTGGGCGACGAGGATGGCGGGCTGGTGCGCAGAGGCCCCGAGCTGGCCGATCACGTCCAGGACCGCTGCGGCCTGGTCGTCGAGGGTTTTTGCCGCACGCCCGGGATCGTCCGCGTCGAGACCGGGCAGCGTCATCGCGACTGCGCGGGAGTGGTCGGTTGCCATGTGTTCCAACACTTCGTCCCACGCCCAGGCGCCCAGCCAGTGGCCGGCGATGAGAACGATGGGACGGCTTGATGCAGTTGTCATGCCAATAGCCTCGCAGGCGTACCGGACAAGGGTGTGTCACTATTTATGTCATGAATTTGCCAGGGGCTGAACGGTGAAGCGGGCCGAACGGCTCCATGCCCTCTCCGAGATGTTGCGCCGCAGCGGCAGGCGGGGGATTTCCGCCGAACGGCTGGCTGCAGAGTTTGAGGTATCCGTTCGCACCATCAAGCGGGACCTCGATGCGTTGGAGAACAGCGGCGCGCCGGTATGGTCCCGGCCGGGTCCGGGCGGTGGCTACGGTTTGGCTGGAGGTGCGTCCCTGCCTCCCGTCAGCCTGTCACCGGCCCAGGCCGTGGCGCTCATGGCAGCGGTGTCCGCTGCGCCTGATGCCCCCTACGCCGATCTGGCAGCAGCAGGTGTCCGAAAGATCATGGATGTCCTCGATCCCAAAACCCGGGCACAAGCGGACGGGCTGGCCCACCGCGTCTGGGTCAACGCGCTTCCCGCCTCGTCCCGCGCCATCAAATCCGCGCTGGAGGAGGCGATGGCCGAGCAGCGCGTGATCCGCCTCCGCTACACAGCGGGGGACGGGACCGCCACCACCCGCGACGTCGAGCCGGTGCTGTTTGCCGCCACCAACGGCCAGTGGTACCTGGTTGGGTGGTGCCGGCTGCGCGACGCAATGCGGTGGTTCACCGTCTCGCGCATCGAGCGGGCCGTCGTCACCAAGACGGCCTGCAGCGGCCATGGCATCCAGGAGGTTGGGGAACCCCCGGCTAACGCCAGGCCGGTGCACGGCCGGGGATGACATGTCCGGTCGGCACGGCTAAAGCGGGGTTACCGTTACCGGTGTCAGCATCTCCCGGTCAAAGCCCACCTCGCGGCGGCCGCCGTGCAGGATGAGTTCGTGGGTGTGGAGGTCCCGGCTGCTGGAGGTCGAAACATGCAGCTTCACCAAGCCCGGGGTCACCACCCGCTTCAGGTCCACCCCGGTAAAGGACGTCCGGTCCGCGTGCACCGTGAACTCCACCCGGGCCGCGGCGCCGGCCGCAAGGTCAACCCGGGCATAGCCAATCAGTTCGCGGACCGGCCGGACCACCTCGCCCACCGGGTCCTCGAGGTACAGCTGCACCACTTCCGCCCCGTCAACCGGGCCGGTATTGGCCACCATGCATCCCACGGTGACGGAGCCCGACGTCGTCATCGTGGGCCCGCTGGCGGTGTGGCAGGAAAAGTCGAAGGTCGTGTAGGACAGGCCGTGCCCGAACCCAAACAGCGGTGAGGGGTCCAGTGCGCTGACGCCGGACGGCCCGGCCAGGCGGCTGTGCAGGTAGGTGCCCGGCTGTCCGCCGGAGGTCCGCGGCACGGAAACCGGCAGCTTGCCGGACGGAGTCACGGCTCCGGTCAGGACGTCCCACAGCGCCTCGGCACCCTCCTCGCCCGGGAAGAACCCCTGCACGATCGCTCCGGCCCTGGCCGCGAAGTCGCCCAGCGCGTAAGGCCGGCCGCTGAGGACCACCACGATGGTGCGGGTGCCGGCGGCCTCGGCAGCCGTGAGGACCTGGTCCAGCATGCGGTGCTGGTCACCGGGGAGCCGCAGGTCGGCAGCGTCGTTGCCTTCGCCGGAGGTGCCGCGGCCAAAGAGGCCCGCATTGTCACCCACCACGATCACGCAGGTGTCCACCGCTGAGGCAATCCGGCAGGCTTCCAGGACCTGCGTGTCGCTGATGGCCTCGCACGTTCCCGTGGCGGCGGTCCGGATCCGGCCAAACCGCTCGGCGGCTGCACCGGCCACAGTCGGAACCCGGATGCCCATGGGCACCTCGGGATGCGATGCGCCGACGTGGGCGTCAAAGGAGTAGCAGCCCAGCATGGCGAACGGGTCCTGCGCCAGCGGCCCCACGACGCCCAGCGATGCCAAAGCCGCCGCCGGCAGCGGCAGGCTTGGCCCGTCGTCGTGCGTCCTGTTGGTCAGCAGCACCAGGGACTGGGCGGCCATCTCCCGCGCAAGCTCCCGGTGGGCCGGCGGGTCAAGGTCGATGGCGCCTGCACCCAGGGCCGGGGGCGCGGGGTCGAAGTCCGGCGAGAGCAGCCCGGCTTCCTGCTTTTGCCGGAGCACCCGCAGGAGCGCGGTGTCCACCAGGGATTCGGGGAGCTCGCCGGAGCGCACGCGCTCCAGCAGGGGCGTGCCATAGCAGTTCACAGTGGGCAGTTCCACGTCGACTCCCGCTGCCAACGCCAGGCCTGCAGCTTCTCCCGGATCGGCGGCGATGCCGTGCGTGGCGTTGAGGAAGGCGATGCCGAAGTAGTCCGCCACCACGGTCCCGGCAAAGCCCCACTCGTCCCGGAGCAGGGACGTCAGCAGGGCGCGGTTGGCCGCGGCGGGAACACCGTCGGTGTCCGTGTAGGCGTGCATTACTGAACGGGCGCCGCCGTCCTTGATGGCCAGTTCGAACGGTGGCAGCATGACGTCCGCGAGTTCCCGGGGACCCATGGAGACGGGCGCGTGGTTCCGCCCGGCGCGTGAGGCGGAGTAGCCTACGAAGTGCTTGAGGGTGGCAACGATCCCTTCCGCTTCCAGCCCTTTGACGTAGGAGCTTGCCAGGGTGCCCACCAAGTAGGGGTCCTCGCCGATGGTTTCTTCCACCCTGCCCCAGCGGAGGTCCCGCACCACATCCAGTACCGGCGCCAGGCCCTGGTGGACGCCCACTTGCCGCATTTGACCGCCGATCAGGCCGGCCATCCGGCGCACCAGCACCGGGTTGAAGGTGGCGCCCCATGCCAGCGGTACAGGGAAGGCGGTCGCTTTCCAGGCGGCCAGCCCGGCCAGGCATTCCTCGTGCACCTGCGCGGGGATCCGGAACCGTGAGGCGGCCATGATCTGTTCCTGCGCAGCGGCCAGCCGGCGCGCCCCCTCGAGCGGTTCCAGCGGAACCGTGCCGTACATCCGGGTGATCTGGCCGAGGCCCGCAGAAATCACGTCCTCCCAGGAACGGGCGTCGCCTGCCATCTCGTTCTGCAACGGAGCAACAGAGTCGGCTTCAGTGGAAGCGTTCACCCACACGCCCACCAGCTGGGCCAGTTTTTCCTCAAGGGTCATCTGCCGCACCAGCTCCTCAAGGGACAGGTGCCCGACGGCGGAAGGCGGCTCGGTGCCCGCCGCGGGTGAGGGGAGGGCTTGCTTTTCGGCGGCACCGCTGGTCACGGACGTCTCCTAGGATCGGACGATGTTTCTAAGAAAGTATCAGAAACTTACGTTTAGTTTCTAGACGAAAAACCCTTGACTCTGGAATGCAAACCTTCCTACGGTTGAAACCACGCCTTTGGTCTGCAGTTGTAGCGACCATCCGAAACTTCGAAGAGACCATAGAAAGTTTCTTGGGATCGTGTGGAAAGCAAGGCCACCCCTGGCTGGTGCAATGCCGGGTGGTCCGGCACCATCACGGCAACGGCTTCAGGGCAACTACTTCACGGCAACGACTTCACTGCAACGACGGAGAGAACATGCGGACGTACAAAGTGGCCATCGTGGGCACCGGGGGGATCGCCGCGGTCCACGCGGACAACCTGGCACGGACAGGCGGGCGCGCCGAGCTCGTGGCAGCCTGCGACGTGGACCAGGGCCGGCTGGACTCCTTTGCGGAGAAGCACGGCATTCCCGGCACCTACCTCACGGTGGCCGAACTGCTCGCGGGGGCCCAGCCGGACATCGTGCACCTGTGCACGCCGCCCATGCTGCACATCGACCAAGCCATCGAATGCCTCGAGGCCGGGGTTCACGTGCTCTCGGAGAAGCCCCCGGCACTGAGCCTGGCGGACTTTGACCGGCTGGAGAAAGCCCAGGCCAAAGGCGGCGCCCAGTTCTCCTGCGTGTTCCAGCACCGGTTTGGGGATGCCGCCGCGGCCGCCCGGGAACTGATCGGGGGCGCCGGGTTCGGCCGCCCGCTGGTGGCCCGCTGCGATACCCTCTGGTACCGGCCGGACAGCTACTGGGACCTGCCCTGGCGCGGCACGTGGAACGCCGAGGGCGGCGGCCCCACCATGGGCCACGGCATCCACCAATTCGATCTCCTCCTGCACCTGCTGGGACCATGGGAGGAAGTCACTGCGATAGCAGGCCGGCAGGCACGTGCCACGTCCACCGAAGACCTGTCCGCCGCGCTGGTCCGGTTCCGCAACGGCGCCGTGGCCACCATCGTCAACTCCCTGCTCTCGCCCAGGGAAACCTCGGACATCCGGATCGACTGCGAGTTCGCCACCGTGGAACTGAGCCACCTTTACGGCTACGCCACGGACAACTGGACCGTTACCGGCGCGCCAGGCCACGAAGACCAGGTCCGCACCGAATGGCACAGCCGGCCGCTGGAACGCGGCAGCGGACACTCCGCCCAGTTCCTGGCCATGTACCAAGCGCTCGACGCCGGGCTTCCGCTGCCCGCCGGCGCGGACTCCGCCCGGCAGACCCTTGAGCTCGCTGCCGCGATCTACGCCTCCGCCTTTACCGGCAGGGCCGTCCGCCGCGGCGAGATTGTCCCCGGCCGCCCCTTCTACGGCGGGATGGACGGAGACGGGCTGGGCACCGCCGTCCTGGATGCCACCGCCCTCAACGAAACAGCTTTCGACGCCGCCCGCGCCTGACACCCCATACCCCCCAAGGAGCCTCCCGCCATGCCCACCACCCCTTCAGCCGTCCACACTGCCCGGCTGGATGTCACCGACGACGGCGCAGCCCTCACCTTCACCGCCGACGGCAAGCCCATCGCCACCTACACCTACCGGCCCACGGACCCCCAATACGAGAGCCCCCGCCCGTTCTTCCATCCGCTCACCACCCTGGGCGGAGACGACGTGACCATTTCACGGCCCTGGGACCACGTCTGGCACAAGGGCCTTTCCTGGGCGCTCCCGAACGTGGGCAGCCACAACTTCTGGGGCGGCGCCACCTACACACGCGCCACCGAGTACGCCAACCTGGACAACAACGGCGCCATGACCCACACCTCCTTCACCGGGATCGAGCACTCCGGCGCAGGGATCACCGCATCGGAATCCCTCACCTGGACCTCGCAGGACGGTGACCCGGTCGTAGCGGAGGACCGCCGGTTCAGCGTCCAGTTGCTGGCGGACAGCGGTGACGGCGACGAATCCGGGGGTGCCTACGCCATCCTCTTCGAAACCCGAATGGACAACATCTCCGGGGCGGAGATCCGGATCGGCAGCCCCACCACGGAAGGCCGCCACAACGCAGGCTACGGCGGTCTCTTCTGGCGCGGCCCGCGGTCCTTTACCGGCGGCGAATTCCGTAACCAGGACGGCGCCGGAACCGACGAATTCATGGGCACCCGCTCGCCATGGATCGCTTTTGCCGGCAAGCACGACGTCAGTTGCCGGTCCTCCACCGTTGCCTTCGTGGAAGACGGGTCGAACCCCGGCGCTCCCAACCAGTGGTTCGCGCGGTCCTCCATGTTCGCCTGCCTGGGTTCGGCACCCTTCTTCAGCGAAGAGGTCCCGCTCCCGGCAGGCGAACCGCTGACCTACCGCTATGCGGTGGTAATCGCCGACGGCGGGGTGGACCACGGCCGTGCCGCGGCGCTGGCGGCGGCCGCGCAAACCGCCCTCGGCAACTGGGCCTGAGTATGGGCTCAACGTTCCCGGGTGCCACCGGACTGTCCGAGATCAGCATTTACGACTGGCCGGGGGCGGACGGCGCCGCCGGCGGATCGCCGCACCTGCACACCGCCTCCACCGAGGCGTATGTGGTGTTGGCGGGAGCCGGCCGGCTGGAGACCCTTGATTCACGAGGGTTCACCACCACTGCGCTGGTGCCCGGGGCGGTTCTCTGGTTCACCCCCGGCACGGTCCACCGCGCCATCAACGATTCGGGGGACCTGAAGATCCTGGTGGTCATGCAAAACGCAGGGCTGCCCGAACACGGGGACGCCGTGATGACCTTTCCGCCGGAGCACCTCACCGACCCGGCCGCTTACCGCCTCGCAGCGGCCCTGAAACACACGGACGCCGACGCGGGACTGGCCGCAGCGGAGGAAGCCGCGCGCCGTCGTCGTGACCTGGCGCTGGAAGGCTACCTGGCGCTCAAGGACGCTGTCCTCGAATCCGGGCCGGCGGCGCTGGCAGGTTTCCACGCCGCGGCCGCCCGGCTGGCGTCCACCAGGGCCGGAGCCTGGGCCGGGCTTCTGGCCGCCGGCGCAGCCCGGCAGGCCGAAGTCACGCGGCAGCAACTGGTTTCCTTGGACACGGCGGAAAGTATCTATCTGGCGAACGCGCGAACTACGATGGGAAAACGGGAAAACCGCAGGATTTACGGCATGTGCGGCCGGATTCAGGCGTGGGAACTTTCCGATAACTAACCCCGGGCGCGTGACCCGGGTGAAAGGTGGTTTCCATGGTGAGCAAACAGGACACCGGGCGCGCGACGATCAGCGAGATTGCCCGCGAGGCCGGCGTATCCGTTCCCACCGTGTCCAAGGTGCTGAACGGGCATGCCCACGTGGCCGCGGAAACCCGGGCGCGGGTGGAGGAAATCATCGCCCGCCGCGATTATGCGCGCCGCCCGGCCAAACGCCGGCAGAAGGCCGGCCTGGTGGACCTGGTGTTTCCCGGCCTGGGCTCGGAATGGGCCCTGGAGATCATCGAAGGCGTGGAGCGGGTGGCGCAGGACGCCGGATACGGAACCGTGGTGAGCAGCCTGAGCCTGGACGGGTCCCGGATCCGGCCGTGGCTGGCAAACCTCGCGGAGCGTAAATCCGACGGCCTGCTGATGGCCGTGTACCAGCTGGACGCCAAACAGATCCAGCGGGTGAAATCGTTGGGGATCCCGGTGGTCCTGATCGATCCCGTGGGCCAGCCCGGACCGGACCTGATGACGGTGGGCGCAGCCAACTGGGAGGGCGGCTACTCAGCCACGGAACACCTGCTCAAGCTGGGGCACAAACGGATCGCCATGATCGGCGGACGCGAGGACCTGCAATGCAGCAGCGCCCGCGAGGACGGCTACATTTCCGCGCTGCGCCGGGCCGGCATTGCGCTGGACCCGGCCCTGATGGTGCCGGGCAACTTTTCCATCGAGGCCGGCGAGGCGGCCACGCGCAAGCTCCTGCAACTGCCGGACAGGCCGACGGCGATCTTCACCGGAAACGACGACCAGGCACTGGGCGCCTACCGTGCGGCGCGCTCTGCCGGGCTGCACATCCCGGATGACCTGTCCATCATTGGATTCGACGACATCCCGGCCGCCGAGTGGGTTGAGCCGGGCCTCACGACCATCCGGCAGCCGGTGGTGCAGATGGCGGAGACCGCCATGCGTGCCCTGCTCCGGCACCTGGACGGCGACGAGGAACTGCCGCAAAGGATCGAGCTGGGCACCGAACTGGTGGTCCGCGGATCCACGGCGGCCCCGCCAACACACTGATCCGGTGCCGGCCTTGATTAGGCTGGAGCGATGGATTATGTACTTCGCCGGGCCACCCCGGAGGATGCCGAGGCCATCGTCTTGATGCATACTGCCGCGCACGAGGAAAGCTACGGACACCTGCTCTCGCCCGGATTCTTTGCTGAACGGCGGCGCTCCATCCCGGAACGCGTGGCCCGGCGCCGGCCGTACCTTGACGTTCCCCACCCGCGGATCGTCGCCGAGGAAGCCAGCGGTGAGATTGTGGGCCTTGCCGACGCCGGCCCGCCGCGCCAGGAAGACAGCCCGTTCGCGCTGGAGCTGTACTCGATTTTCGTCCTGGCCCGGGCACAGGGGAGTGGACTGGGGACGGCGCTCCTGGAGGCCGCCCTGGGCGATTCGCCCGCTTATTTGTGGGTGCTGGAGGAGAACGTCAAGGCACAGTCCTTCTACCTCCGCCAGGGTTTTGCATTCGACGGCGGCCGCGGCAACCTGCCTCCGGAGTGGGAAAGCGTGCCGGAACTGCGGATGGTCCGGGACCGGCCGGCCAGCTAGCCGGCATTGTGGGCGTCGCGGACGGCCGGCGGGGTTTGTCCCTGCATGACCCAGCGGTTGCCGTCGGGGTCGCTGAAGTAGGCGAACAGGACGCCACCCAGGTCCTGGATTTCGCTGATCTCCGCGCCGCGTTGCACTAGTTCATCGCGGACGGCCGGAAGGTCCGGAACCACCAGCTGCAGGCCTTCCAAACTGCCCGGCGCCATGGCGGTCATGCCGGTTCCGATCACTACCGAGGCGGCAGAACCTGGCGGCGTCAGCTGGACAACGCGCATGCCGGGAATGTGCTCCACGTCGTGGTCCAGCACAAAGGCCAGCTGTTCTGTGTAGAACGCCTTTGATTTGTCGACGTCGGACACCGGGACCTGGACCACTTCAAGGCGCATCTGCATGCGGGCAACTCTACCTTTGCCCATGGCAGCGGGGAATGGGTGTTCGGCGCGGGTTCAGTCGCCTTGCAGGTGGCATTGTGACGAGCGGACGGGCCGCTTCCTCAAGGTTCCCTCAAGACTGGCTGAATGTTGGCCGAGTATTCACGGAGCCGACAAATCCGCACGTCACAGGGCCGTAGGCTCAGCGGCATCGAGCTTTGCAGGGCTTAGCAGAAGGCCCTGCAAAAAAGGGGTGCCGACTTGCTCGGCGTCCTCATCATTGGGGAAGAATGTCCGATTACGAGACCCTCTTGGGGGCTGCTCAATCCGCGCCGGCGCCGAAGCTGCCGCGGAATCCACGCGCTTCGACGTTTGTCGCCGGAGTTATGACCGCGTGTTTCATGGTGTTGGGCGCACTCAGCGGCGGTCTCGGAGGCGCCCTCATTTTCCTGGGCATCTCCGTCGCGCTGACTGGTCTTTATGTCGTGCTCACCGGAAGGCGCTCCTGGGCCTGGTTGCCGGCGAAACGCAAGGCCGGCGGCGTCGCGATCGCTGCGTCCCTCGCCCTCCTCATCAGTGGTGCCGTGGTGCTGCCCCGCGTCACCTCCGCGGACCTTGAGGCCGCCTCCGCGGAAAGCAGGGCTACGGGCACGGCCGCGACAGCGAGCCTGGCCGCGCCAGCCGTGGCGGCGCCGTCGTCCACTCCCATTCCTGCGCCCACGACTGTGGAAACCGGCGAGTCGCTGGAGCCGGACGCTCCCAAGGCCGTGGCTGCGGGCGTCACCGTGGCAGCGCCCAACACGCAGCCCGACTACGCGACCAAGGCGATCGACCTGCTCGCAACGCTTGCGGTCAAGGGCCGCGTGCCGAAGACGGGCTATGACCGGGCGCAATTCGGCCATACATGGGCGGACGTGGACCGGAACGGTTGCGATACCCGCAATGACATCCTCAAACGGGACCTCACCGGTATCACGTTCACCAACAATGTGCCCTGCAAGGTGCAGTCGGGCACCCTCGCCGATCCGTACACCGGCACCACCATCAGTTTCCTGCGCGGCGCGGCGACGGGCACCGCCGTGCAGATCGACCATGTGGTGGCATTGAGCGATGCCTGGCAGAAGGGGGCCCAGCAGCTGACTGCCGGGCAGCGGACGGCATTCGCAAATGATCCGCTGAACCTGCAGGCGACCGACGGGCCCACCAACCAGCAAAAGGGCGACGGCGACGCCGCCACCTGGCTGCCGCCCAACAAAGGGTTCCGGTGCGAGTATGTGGCCCGGCAAATCTCCGTGAAGGCCACGTACGGGTTATGGGTGACCCAGGCCGAGCACGACGCGATGGCACGGATCCTGGGCGACTGCACCGGGCAGCTGGCGCCGACCAACCAGCAGGCGCCGCCGCCCGTCGCTGCCGAGACGGCACCTGCTGTCGCTGCGCCGGCCCCGGCTCCTGCTCCGGGTGCCCCGGCTCCGGTTGCCCCCGCTCCTGCTCCTGCTGCGCCCGCTCCAGCTCCTGCTGCTGTTTATTACGCCAACTGCACTGCGGCGAGGGCCGCAGGAGCGGCGCCGATCTACGCGGGCCAGGCCGGATACCGGCCGGCGCTGGACCGCGACTCCGACGGCATCGCCTGCGAGTAGGGCTCTTGCCCGGGATTCGCCGGGCCCTCTTTCCACCATCACCATCACACGCATTCCTAGGGGGAATCATGAAAGAAAACATCGGGCCTGCCGCCGGCAGGTTGAAGAAGACGCTGGCCTTGGCCGTGCTGACCGGGCTTATGTTGACCGGCTGCGGCGGCGGCAAGCAGGCGGCGGTGGAGCCGGCCTCGGCGGCATCGGCGACTGCCACGGTGGAAGCATCCGTCACGGTCCCGGGAGTTGTAGGGCTCACCCTGGACAAGGCGACGGACCAACTGGAACAGCTTGGCTTCAAGGTTGACGCGAAAGACACCATCGATGGCAAAGCCCTCGGCACGACGAAGAACTGGCAGGTGCTGACCCAGGACCCTTCCAACGGAGCCCAGGCAGCAAAGGGTTCCACGGTGCACCTTGGCGTGAAATCCCTGGAAAAGATCGCCGCTGAAAAGGCTGCGGCCGAGAAGGCTGCAGCTGACAAGGCAGCTGCAGACGCCGCCGCGAAGGCCGCTGCCGACAAAGCCGCGGCTGATCAAGCAGCTGCTGCCAAAGCGGCAGCGGACAAGGCGGCAGCTGATCAAGCTGCTGCAGCCAAAGCGGCAGCAGACCAAGCTGCCGCTGCCGCGGCTCAGCAGGCAGCCCAGGCTCCGGCGCCTGCTCCTGCGGCCGTTCCTGCTGCGCCGGCGCCGGCGGCGTACTACGCGAACTGTACAGCCGCGAAAGCGGCCGGTGCGGCCCCGCTGTACAGGGGGCAGGCAGGGTACAGGTCGGCTCTGGACCGCGACGGCGACGGAGTTGCCTGCGAGCGATAGAACCGCGGGCAGGACTGGGGCGAGCCGTGGAAACTTCCTCGCGGAGGTTTCCACGGCATTCCTATTTTCGGTCAGGGACTGGCCACCTGCCACCTCCGGAAAGCCCGCGACGTGGATGCCGTTAAGCGCCGGCGTCCAAGTTGCGCGACCGGGCACCAACCTCCGCCCCGGATTGGGACTCGTGCGCTGCCTTCGCGGCGGGCGGGCGCCGGGAAACGAGCACCGGACCCTTGGCATGGTGGAGGACGGCATGCGCCGTCGAACCGATGCTTCCCTTGATCACTCCATGGCCTTTGGTCCCGACGACTGTGAGGCGCGCGCCCTGGGCTGGTGCAGGATGGCGCGGGGTACTGAGGTGTCGGTCAGGAGCAGCTGTTCGACCGTAAGGCCCGGTGACAACTCCTGCGCCTTGGCGACAACCGAGACCAGTAAGGCCTCGGCCGCGGCTTCGGGGTCGACAGGGTCCCGGACAAGCCGGTACCCGGCCGGAACCGTCCGGACGTGGATGATGACCAGCCGTGCTCCCGCCGAGGCGGCCGCGGTGCAGGCTTCCTCAAGTGCCGCAGGGGACCCGGAGTCATCAACGGCCACCACCACTGGGCCGTCAGGGTCTCCTCCGGGTTTGATCACAGCCACGGGACACGATGCGGTGGCCGCCATCTCAAGGCTGACGGAGCCGATGAGCAGGCCCATGAATCCTCCGAGTCCGCGGCTGCCGAGGACCAGCATTTCCTGGCCGGCGGACATCCTGGGCAGATTGGCGTTGGGGCTCCCGGACAACAGACTGGTCAGGACTTCCACGTCCGGGGCGGCCCGCCGCGCGTGATCGGCGCCCTCCTGCATTGTCTTTTCCGCGGCGTGCTGGAGCCCGCTGTCCTTGATGCCGGGGACTGGACCGAGGTTCTTCGTCAGCAGTGGCCACAGGGTGCAATGCACCAGATGCAGCGGAACCTTGCGCCGGGACGCCTCCCTCGCAGCCCACCGGACCGCCAGTGCAGCCGGCTCCGAGCCGTCGTAGCCCACCACGATGGCTTTGGTTTTCACAATGCCCCCATCCTCCAGTCCCGGCAGCCACGGCGTCGTGGAATGCCCGGTTCAATTTTCGTCCGCCGAGTCTGGGGCAAGCCAGGGGCCAATGTCCCTCGACGGACAGCATTATTTGCGCTGGCGGCCCTGCACGAACCCCCACTGCCGGCGGCCAGGTGCGGGAAACAGCCGTGGATGCCTACCGCCGGTTTACGTTAGAATTGACCTATCAAGGGGAGTACTCCCGTCTGTGACTGGCCCGTCAATACGGATGCAGCGAAGCATCCCGGGCCGTCGGCTCCGGATCCGTCCGGGCGGAGAAGACCTTGGCGTATCAGTCAACGCCAACCCTTGGAGTACCCAAATGCAGGTAACACCACTGATCTGGATCATCACCCTTGCTGTGACAGTCCTCTTCTTCGTTTACGAGTTCTTCGCGCACGTGCGCAAACCCCATGAGCCTTCCATCGGCGAATCGGCGCGTTGGTCGGCCTTCTATATCGGGCTGGCCCTGCTGTTCGGAGTTGGCGTCGGAATGGTGTCCGGTTGGTCCTACGGCGGCGAGTACTTCGCCGGGTACCTCACCGAAAAGGCACTCTCGATCGACAACTTGTTCGTCTTCCTGATTGTGATGAGCGGGTTCGCTGTCCCGAAGAAGTACCAGCAGAAAGTGCTGATGATCGGCATCGTTATCGCGTTGATTCTTCGGGGCGGTTTCATCGCCATCGGCGCCGGCCTGATCGAGAACTTCTCTTGGATTTTCTACATCTTCGGTGCGCTGCTGCTCTTCCTCGCCTACAAGCAGGCTTTCGGCAGCCACGAATCCAACCCTGCTGACGGCAAGTTCATGCAACTGGTGCGCCGCGTCCTGCCTGTCGCTGACGAGTACCACGGCGACAAGCTCACGGTGAAGCAAGGCGGCAAACGGTTCTATACCCCCATGATGCTGACCATCATTGCCATTGGCTTTGTGGACCTGATCTTTGCCGTTGACTCCATCCCGGCCATTTATGGGCTCACCAACGAGGCGTACATTGTCTTCACCGCCAACGCCTTCGCCCTGATGGGCCTGCGCCAGCTGTTCTTCCTGATCGGCGGCCTGCTGGAACGCCTGGTGTACCTGGCCCAGGGCCTGGCCGTCATCCTCGCCTTCATCGGCGTGAAGCTTGTCTTCCACGCACTGCACGTGAACGAACTGGCTTTCATCAACGGCGGCCAGCCGCTCTTGTGGATCCCTGAGATCCCCATCTGGTTCTCACTGCTGTTCATCGGTGCCACCATCGCAGTTGCCACGGTGGCCAGCCTCCTGAAGACCCGGGGTGACGGCGAAAAGAACGACCGCCACACGGTGGAAGGCGGCACCGTTGCTGCTGCCTCCGGGGACCAGCGGGAAACGGATCAGCAGTCCGACGACGACCTGAGCCCCACCGCCCGGGCACCAAAATAACCACTGTGAGCCACTGCATAGCGGGCAGCTCCGGCCGGTAGAGAGGCTGGGGAGTGCCGACGGCCCCTGGAATCCTTGTATTTGCAAGGATTTTGGGGGCCGTTGGCCTTCCTTGAGGGTGGATTTGCGGTGGGGTTGGTGGGCGTGTATTGTTTTCTGAGTCGCCGCCGCTGA